>JBLRWS010000043.1:0-21103 GCA_047921075.1 Balneolaceae bacterium
CTTACGACAACAGATTTACAGTCTGCCCCAGTTGGCCACTTTGGTATCCCCCCAAATAAAACCGAATCAATAAGTCAAAGAGCCAGTGGCCGGATTTGAACCGACGACCGGCTGTTTACAAAACAGCTGCTCTACCCCTGAGCTACACTGGCCAAAAAATTCAATCTGTCAAATCACAAAAATCGGCCTCATGAAGACATACGGATTTCGCGTTTGTGAAAGACCTGAAAACTATAAACATATTCTGTAACAGTCAACCTCTTTAAAATGCTTTTTTCATTTCTCTCTGTTTTCTTTCCGCTTCTTCTGTACATATCTGATTCGGGCCGCAACACCTATCAGAATAATAAGCAGCACTATCCAGCCGTAAATGTTTAGGTAGTGCCCAATTACCTGCCAGTTTTCGTGCACAATCCAGCCCAGCCAAAGCAAAATACCATTCCATACCAGAGAGCTGATGGCAGAGCTAAGCACCGTCGCAGAAATTCGGGTTTTCGTCAGTCCCGCCGTAATGGAAATTACGGAGCGGGTGCCAGCTAAGAAGCGATTGGCAAGAATAACGCGCTGCCCCCATCGCTGCATCCACCGCTTGGCCCGATCGAAGTGTTTGACGTCGATAAAACGCATTGGCCAAAACGCCTCACGCTCTTTTTCGATTCGATCTCCAAAGTACCAGCCTACCGCGTACATGTTCATAAATCCAACCACAGATGCCACGGTTGTGGCCACAAGAAGAGGCGTGAAGCCTA
The DNA here is from genome assembly GCA_047921075.1 of Balneolaceae bacterium. Classification (GTDB taxonomy): domain Bacteria; phylum Bacteroidota; class Rhodothermia; order Balneolales; family Balneolaceae; genus JBLRWS01. The sequence continues at coordinate 750 of JBLRWS010000043.1, forward strand.
CCACTTTGGTGGCCGCGAGATACCCGCCAAATGCCACCATCAGATCCCCCGGAATGGGCGGTAAAATGTTTTCGAGCCAGGCAATACCGGCAAAAATCAGAATAATGCTCACCGGTCCAAGCTGTTCCATCCAGGCAACAAATTGATCGAGATACGCCTCCATCACACTCCCTATTCTGCTTTTCCGGTTGGCCGTATCAACGCCACAGCATGCACGGCAATACCTTCCGCGCGTCCCACAAACCCCATCTTCTCGCTGGTGGTCGCTTTGATGGACACCGCATCTGAAGAGCACTCCAACAGCTGAGCAACGCTCAAACGAATCGTCTCTTTATAGTCCGAAAGCCGCGGCTTTTCGGCAACAACGGTCACATCTACGTTGCCTATCGTGAACTGTTTTTCCCGGAGCAACTGTACAACCTCTTGCAGCAGTTTCTTGCTATCGGCATTTTTGTATGCGGGATCGGTATCGGGAAAGTGGCTGCCGATATCGCCCAGTGCAGCCGCGCCAAGAAGTGCATCGATGATGGCGTGTAGCAGCACGTCGGCATCAGAGTGCCCTTTCAGGCCTGCCGCTTCGGGAATCAGCACCCCGCCCAAATAGAGCGGCCGATCGGCCTGAAACGGGTGTACATCGTATCCTATACCTATACGCATCATCATGGCTTGGATTTGGAGTGCAGCATCTCTGCAATCTGAAAATCGATCGGGTAGGTCAGCTTAAAATTGTCGCGTGAGCCGGGCACTACGGTTACCGATACCCCCAGGCGCTCAACCAGCGAAGCGTCATCGGTGCCGGTAAAACCATCTTCCTGCGCCTTTTGATAAGCGCGGTGCAGAAGTTCTGCACGAAAAACCTGTGGTGTTTGTGCCTGCCACAGCTGTCGGCGATCGGGTGTTTCGATAACAACAAGCCCGGCGTCTGCTTTTTTGATGGTATCCTTTACCACCACCCCGGCAATGGCGGCACCGGTAGCAGCGGCTTCCTGTACACATGATTGAATGGTAGCCGACTGCACAAACGGACGTACCGCATCGTGCACAGCAATGAGCCCGATGGACTCGGGCAGAGCCGCCAGAGCATTGCGAATCGAATCCTGCCGTTCTGCCCCGCCTTGCACGACAATTGTTTCGATGTGCGGAAACACACCGGAAAGAATCTCTTCCGTCTGCTCGCGATAAGCCGGCGATGTAGCGACCACCACCACATCCAGATTAGCCATCGTTAAAAAACGGCGCAATGTCTGTTCGAGAACGGTTCGCCCGCCCAGCGTGAGATACGGCTTTGGGATATCTGTATTCATGCGGCTGCCAGAGCCTGCCGCAGGAAGGATGAGTGCTGCCGATAACCGTTCCAAGCCACTCCCTGTTTAAAGAATCAACATTGCATCGCCAAACGAGAAGAAACGATAGTCATTCTCTTTCGCCTCTTCGTACGCCTTCATCAAAAAGTCGTATCCGCCAAAGGCAGCGGCCAGCATCAGCAGGGTCGACTCGGGACGATGGAAGTTGGTAATCAATCCCTCGGTAATTTTAAACGGGTAATCGGGGTAGATAAATTTGTCGGTCCAGCCGGTGCCGGCTTTCGACATGCCGCTGGCCATAACGCTGGTTTCTACTACCCGCACGGCCGATGTACCACAGGCAATCACCTTATTCTTTTTGCTGCGCAGAGCTTCGTTGATCCGGTCTGACGATTCGCCGGAAATGAAATAGTTTTCGGAGTCCATGCGGTGCTTGGTCAGGTCTTCCACTTCCACCGGGCGGAAGGTTCCCCACCCAATGTGCAGTGTTACCGGCACAAAGTCGGCCCCTTTCTTTTCAATCTTTTTTACCAGTTCGGGAGTGAAGTGCATGCCGGCCGTGGGTGCGGCAACCGCTCCCCGCTCTTTGGCAAAAATGGTTTGATATCGCTCCTTGTCTTCTTCATCTCCTTCGCGTTCGATGTATGGCGGCATGGGCATATCGCCAATTTCATCCAGCTTCTCGTACAGCTCGTGGTTGGGACCATCATACAAAAACCGGATCGTGCGTCCGCGTGATGTGGTATTATCTACCACCTCGGCCATTAGATCTTCGCCAAAATAGAGCTTGTTACCAATCCTGATTTTTCGGGCGGGCTCCACCAACACATCCCAGAGCATGTTTTCCGGCATTAGTTCCCGAAGCAAAAACACTTCGATGTCGGCGTCGGTTTTCTCTTTCTTACCTTTCAGTTTTGCCGGAAACACCTTGGTATTGTTATACACAACCACATCTCCCTCGTTGATGTATTTGTGTATATCGGCAAACGTTTCGTGTTTGATGGATTGGTCTTCCCGGTTCAGCACCATCAGTTTGGATGCGTCTCTTGGATCAACCGGTTTTTCCGGAACATTAAGCTTTTCGATTTCAAATTTGAAATCAGTAAGTTTCATCTTCATATAAAAGTCCGCCCGTCGTTATTTAGTAATCGTAAGTAGCCCGCAAATATAACGCGATTTCGCCGTGAGTTCAACTTCAACTTCGCGCGGGAACGTTCTCACAACGATTCATTTTACATTTGCCGCCCTGCAAACTATTTTAAGAGTCGCTTCGTTTATGTATCTTAGATTAAGTGAACATAATTTGAGTGTTTTATGAAAACTGCATCCCTACTTCTCGTCTTCTTGTTTGCCGCCGTATCGATTGCCGAGGCACAATTCCGGCAGGATCTCTCTACAGAGAATCAGTACAGCGGTGTACTTTCTACGACCCAGTCGCCGCAGGCTGGCAATTGGATGGATGCGTTAAATATGACCATGCGACACTCCTATTCGATGACGTTCTCGAATTTTGGCGGGCAAGCCCAAAACCTGAATGCCTATACCAATTCCATGCTGTTCGACATTTCGGACAAGTTGGATGCACAGGTAGATGTCTCGTTTTTACACTCGCCGTTCGGTAATAGTTTTTTGACCAACAACAGTATGGGCGGGCGCATTATTATAGACAGCGCGCGGCTGGATTATCAGCTGTCTGACCGCACCAATATTTCATTCGAATTTAGCCAGCGTCCCTATCACTATAGTCCGTTTGGCGCTCCCGGCTTCGGTGCATATTCTCCTCTCCGCAGGCCATCATTGGGTTACTAACCGGCTGCATGGGCAAAGACGCGAACAGAGATCACGCCTCCTTTACGTTACACGTTGCCATCGGATTTCTGAGCATTCTGCTCTTTGTACTGCTGTTTGCACTTGCAACCCGTTTCTTGTACCCACGCATTACCACTGAGCGTGCCGATCCCGATCCCGCACTCATCAGTAATGTGATACAGCTCGAAGTGCTGAACGGGTGCGGCGTTCCCGGTATTGCAACGGCCTACACCGGCACCCTGCGCGACTATGGATTTGATGTGGTAATGACCGGCAATTTCGACCATTTTAATGTAGAAGAGACATTTGTCATTGCGCGGACGCATCATATTGAAAATGCCCGGCGGGTAGCACGTGCGATCGGCATTCCTGAAGATCGGGTGCTGCGCGAAACCGCCCGCGAATTTTACCTGGACGTAACGCTCGTTCTGGGATCCGATTTTGAACAACTCAATCTTTAAACTGTTACATCCTGTTTATGACGGAAGAACCCTCCATTAAAGATCAATTTTCAACCGATTCCCCTCACAAGACGGCTGATTCAGAAGCGCTGATCAAAACGATCACCGATGCGCTGCTCGAAAAGAAAGCCAAAGAGATTAAGGTCCTGGACGTGCGCGGACTTACCACCCTTACCGACTATTTTGTGGTGTGCCACGGTACATCCGATACACAAATACGCGCGCTATCGAACAGTGTAACGGAATCGACCAAAGAGAAGCTTGGAGAAGCGGTTTGGCAGCGCGAAGGGCTCGATGCACGCCGGTGGGTGATTCTCGATTACGTAAATATTGTGGTGCACATTTTTAGCCAGGAGAAACGGGAGTTTTACGGCATTGAACGAATGTGGAATGATGCCGGGGTAACCGAGATCCACGACGAGTAGCCCAATTCGGAGGGCGGGTGGTTTGTCTGTGCAATTTCATATCTTTTTTATATGATTCAGAAAGCCACACGTATTCCCATTATCCTGTTTCTGATCTGTACGCTTTTCTATGCTCTGTTTGAGATTACAGAGCGGTCTCATATCCGGCAGATCGAAACCGACCCGGCCCTCTCTGTGGAAGAGAGCCTCGACACGGCCCATGAAATTTTCAGTACGCTGCACAACAGCCTCAAGAGCCAGACCCGGGAGATGAAACAGGAGATCGAAGCTGTAGTACAGAACAGCGGGAGTCGGCAGCTCATTCACCAGGCATTGCAGCAGCCGAATTTGTGGGGAGCTATGCTGCTTCAAAACGATCTGCCCTTCAACTGGTGGGGATTCCATTTAACAGCGCCGCCCGTTTCCTTTGCCGATGAGGCCGATGAGGCGATCCTTACTACCATTTTACGCCGAAATAATGTGGTGTATCTGCTGGCACAAGCGGAGTTTTCGCATGATGATAACCGCTACCGGCTGCTCACGGCCGAGCGCCTGCAACAAGAAACCAATCTCCCCTTCGCCGCCGGGGTGTCATTTGATTTGGTACACCACGCCAGCCTCGATAAACGCTATCCGGTGCAGTTCAGCTTTTTTACTCCGCCGCAGCCGGAGTCGTACTCCTATCGGGTACTATCCACCACTTTAACCGACTCGGCCGGGGTGGTATATGCCAACCATGCCGATCTGTCCAGATTCCTTGCCGACCACGCCAACTGGCTTCAGACCCGTCGGGCGTACTGGTTTCTTGCCCTGTTCGGGTTTGGGTTTCTGTTGTTTTGTACGCTAATGGTGCAGTACCGCTCCCGATCCACATCACTGGTACAGCTCGGGCTTATCCTTGCCGGCTGGTACATCACCTATTCCACGGGGGCGCACACTTATTTGCTGCAGGCCGTTGCACCCGGCTACACCGCCGCCTACCCCGACGTGTCGTCCCAGGCCTCCCTGTACCTGCTCCACACCCTTTTTCTCTCGCTTCTGGCGCTCTTTACCGTACTCCGAACCCAGAAAAAAAAGGCGGAAGCTACGGGGTCTCTTCAGCTCAAAGGAGTATTGATGTCGCTGTTGTTAAGTGGCATTGCTGCAACCGTTTTTCTTTTCGCCATTATCCAATCGGAACAGCTTTTGGCAGCCTCTTCCATTCCACTTCTGGACCTGCAACTGATACCCAACGCCGATACATTTCTCTTCTTCATTACCTGTGCACTGCTTTTCACTGCAGTGGGAGCCATTATCGCCTCCTTTACCGCCACGATCTTTGCCTTTGAGCACGACAAATCAATCCTGATTTTTGCTGCCTCACTTTTTGGATTTGTGATCGCAATATTTGCCATCGATTTTAGCCCTCTGGTGCCGCAGTTGCAGGTGTGGCACGTACTGCTGATCTCGTTCCTTTTTGTGACATCGCTGGGCCTGGGCTGGGCCATCACCAACCACCGCGAGGCATTTGAACAGATGTCGGGTTTTCGGCGGATGGTGATCGGAATTTTTCTCCTCTCCGTGGCAATGTACACCATCATCTGGCAGGTGCAGAGCGACCGGCAGGATGCCGAGTTGCGACAGGCGGCTATAGACTACGCCGGTGAGACGGCCAGCGACGGTCGGGAAATGCTTCGCGACCTGCTGATTGCGCTTGAGCGGCGTATGCAGTTTTTATCGGCAGAAGATTTTGAACAGTCTCAGGCATCGGTTCAGGTGCAATTTCAACGAGCCATACAGGCCAATCTGCCCGCGGAGCTGCGCGATTTTCAATACGATTTGCAGCTCATTCGGGCCGATGGGGAGCAAATTTCCGACTTCTCCACCAGCCTCGAGTCGCCGGGGTGGACGGCGCTGTTCAACACCGATCTAATGGTTGCCGCATACCGCGGAGAACAACTCAGTTTTGCGGTAAACCGCCCTGTCATTCAGGGGCGGCCATCCGGGGTGCCCGAAGATTTCCGTTCCTTTTACCGGGGCTGGATTCCCATCTTCGACACCGAGACCGCCCCCACTATCGTAGCATGGATCTTCGGCTCCATCTATCAGGAGCGCGCCGATTTCAACAAACCCCTGCGGGCAGTGCTGGCCGCGGCCACCGGCGATGAGTGGAAGCGCAGTTACTATCTGGCCGAATTTACCGACGGCCGCGTAAACCGCAGTGCAGTGCGCGGTATTTACAGCGATCAGCCCGAATACAACCGCCTGTCCGAAACCGAACGCTCCATCGCGGATCGACAGGGTGAGGCGTTTGTAACCGCCATCACCGCGCGAGGTACCTTCCGCGAAATGCTGCTCTCTACCGGGGCCGGTACCGTGGTAAAAGCAAGCACACCGATGCCCGGTTTCAACAATTATCTCTTCTCATACTTTCGGCTGCAGATGGTGCTGGTATTCTTCGGCCTGTTTCTGTTCGCACTCTTTTCGCTGGCCGGGCTGGAGTGGTTTCGATTGTTTGGCCAAAGCCGCCGGTTTCAAAACCGGTTGATTGATGGCCTCACCCTCGCCACGCTGCTCTTCTTAACAGCCCTTATTTTTGCCACTCAGTATGCGGTGGGCAATCAAAATGAAAAGCAGATCGAGCGGGAGCTTGTTACCAAACTGAAAACCCTGGGCGATTCGGTTCGGGGCGATGTGCTGGCGTCACAAAGTTTCAACATCACCTTAAACGAACACACCGCCCCCATCAATGTAGATGCCATTCTCTATCGCAATGTGTGGGTACACTCTTCCACTACGCCGCAGATTTTTCAGCAGCACCTGCTGCCGCGCATACTGCCCTATTCTGTGTACGATTTTCTCTACAACCGCGAGCGTCGCCATGTGGTGCGCACCGCCTCGCTTGGCGGGGAAGATCTGCTGATCGGCTATCGCGCTATTATGGATGACGAGAACAACACCGTGGGGGCCATTGCCATCCCTACGTTTGTGCAGTCGCCGGTGTACACCGAGCAGCTGCTCGAGACCACAAGCTATCTGTTCGGTATCTATCTCGCCATCTTTCTGCTGTTTATTATCGGCTCGGTTATGCTCTCGAACCGCCTTACGCGTCCGCTGCAGCTTATTCAGCGCGGGCTCAATAAAATTTCGCGGGGAGAAAGCAAATCAACCATTGACGTTTCCAGCCGGGACGAAATCGGAACTCTCGCAGCGGCTTACAACCAGATGGTGGCTCGGCTTGATGAGGCTCAAAAAGAGCTGATCAAGGCAGAGCGGGAGTCGGCCTGGAAAGAGATGGCCCAACAGGTAGCTCACGAAATCAAAAATCCGCTCACACCGATGAAGCTGAACCTGCAACATCTGCAGCGCCAGCTTGAGGCCAACCCCGACAATGTGCTGGAGCTAAAGCCCGCTATTGAGAAAACAGCCGCGAATATCATCGAGCAGATCGAATCTCTTAGCAAAATCGCTTCAGATTTTTCAACGTTTGCCAAGCCGATCAGTGAACCCATGGAAAAGACCGACATGCGCCAGCTGATCGATTCCGTGGAGGCTCTTTACCGTGCCGATGATCAGGTTACCATTCAGACACGATTTCAACAGACCGACCTCTCGCTCCATTGTGTGCGGGATGAGATTCGACGGGTACTCATCAACCTGGTGAAGAACGGCATCGAAGCCACGCCCGATGGCCAAAAGCCGGTTGTGACTCTGGCCGTCGAAAAAGAGAAAGAGTCGCTGCTGATTTCGGTACGCGACGGCGGCAGCGGCATTCCGGAAGAGAACCGCCCCCGCATTTTTGTGCCCAACTTTTCGACCAAATCGTCCGGTACGGGACTGGGCCTTGCCATCAGCAAAAAAATTGTGGAAGCCCACCAGGGAACCATCTGGTTCGAAACGGAAACCGGCCGGGGCACCACCTTCTACCTGCGGCTTCCGGTACTGCCCGATTCAGAGGCTGCACCCCGGCCCGCCGACCGGGATTGACGGCTCTCTGTCCGGTGTAAAAGTGCTCCCGATTGGCCCGATCATTTCGTACGTTTGGCGTGCCCAATAAACCGATAAACACTCCAAGCGGTGAACCAACCTACAGAACCGAACCTGCACATGCGTATCCGCACCGAATCGCGCCAGTTGATGGCGATTGGCGGCCCTGTGATTATTACCCAGTTGCTGCAGATGAGCATGAGTTTTGTAGATACCGTGATGGCCGGCCGCCTGTCGGCACAGGACCTGGCCGCTGTGGCAGTGGGCAATGCGGTGTTTATGCCCATCATCGTTTTTTGCCTGGGCATCATGATGGCGGTTACCCCCATTGTGGCGCAAAACGTAGGCGGGCGCTCCCTCGATCAGATCGGGAAAAACGCCCGGCAGGTACTCTGGCTTAGTGTACTGCTGGCAGTGCCCTGCTTTTTTCTGCTGCACAATCTGGAGTTTGTGATGGTTTTTTTGGGGGTGACCGACGAGATCATCCCGATTGCAGACGGGTACCTGAAGGCGATTTCTTGGGGGGTGATTCCCGCTTTTGCCTACGGTGCACTGCGCTATTTTAACGAGGGACTCTCGGTTACACGGCCGGCCATGTACATTGCCATCATCGGGCTGCTGGTAAACATCCCTGCCAACTACATTCTGATGTTTGGCAAGCTTGGGCTGCCGCAGCTCGGCGCTGTGGGTACCGGTTATGCCACGTCTATTGTGTTTACGGTGATGTTTTTTGCCCTGCTTCTGTTTACCGCCCGCTTCGAAACCTACAACCGCTTTGCCATTTTCGATACCTTTCGGCTGCCCGACCGGCGTGCCTTTGGCGAACTGCTTAAAATCGGTGTTCCCATTGGCGTAAGCTCCGGCATGGAAGTTACCATGTTCGCGTTTGTAAGCCTGCTTGCGGGCACCATCAGTACGGTGGCCGTAGCGGGGCATCAGGTAGCCATTAACTTCGCCGCACTGATGTTTATGATTCCATTCGGCCTCTCTGTTGCCATTTCTACCCGGGTGGGGAGATCGGTTGGCCAGGGGCGCATAAATGAAGCCCGCTTCCGGGGCTTTATTGGGATCGGCATCTGCTGCCTCATTATGGCGTGCACCGCTACGGTGATGTTTCTGTTTCCGGGGGCCATCGCCTCCATTTACACGAATGATACGGAGGTATTGACGATGGCCGCACAGCTGTTGGTGCTGGCTGCCATTTTTCAGCTGTCGGATGGGCTGCAGGTAAGCGGCTTCGGGGCGCTTCGCGGATTAAAAGACACCACCCTGCCCATGGCCGTCAACTTTGTGGCGTACTGGCTGATTGGAATCCCGGTAGGGTGGTACTTTGGCTTGCATGCCGGTTACGGGGCACCGGGCCTCTGGTACGGTTTAATTGCCGGACTCACCATCGCCGGAGTGCTTCATGTGGGACGGTTCTATTGGATGACAAAAAGGCGGTAAAAGGCACCCTTTACCCACCTCTCAACAGCCGCAGGCATGGTGTCCTCTCCACCGGTCGCAATTTCAATCGGCGCTCGCGCGTTCATCAAGTGTTTGTGGACTGTGTTGCTGTTACGATGAAAATAAATTTTCGGTTACAGCCATTATTTTCCACCTTGCCTGAACGAATCAGGGCAATTGCGAATTGAATTCGTACAGTATCACACCAAACACCATTCTATGCCGGCTTACATCCACACCATCGCCCAGCAGCTTCCCCAATATTCGTACAAGCAGACAGATCTGCGCGAGCGTATGAAAGAGATTGTGCCGGGCGATGAACGCGAACAGCGGCTGCTTCATCACATTTATAACCGGTCGGGCATCGAAACACGCCACTCTGTGGTGGATGATTTCCACGCGACAGGTTCACACAAGCTCTATTTTAACGGTGAGGGTTCATCGCCGGGCACCGGCAGCCGGAACCGGGTGTTTACCCAAAAAGGGCGCGAACTATTCGTGAGCGTTGCCCGACAGCTGCTCGACCAATCGAAGTTCCGCCCGGACGAGATCACCCACCTTATTACCGTCTCCTGCACCGGCTTTTACGCCCCGGGCCCCGATTACGACATCATCCGAGCGCTGAACCTTCCGGTCTCTACCGAGCGGTACCACCTCGGTTTTATGGGTTGCTATGCGGCCATCCCCGCCTTGAAGCTCGCATCAAGGTTGTGCCATGCCAATGCCGATGCTGTTGTGATGGTCGTTTCTGTAGAGCTGTGCACCCTGCATTTTCAGGCCAGCAGCAAGCCCGATGATCTGATCTCCGCATCTGTGTTTTCGGACGGTGGCGCCGGAGCTATTGTCCATGCTCAAAAGCCGGAGGGGCGCCCTCACTTTTCACTCAACGAATTTCGCTCTTCCATTACTGAAAAAGGGAGCGACGATATGGCCTGGACCATCGGCGATACCGGTTTTCGTATGGTACTCTCCAGTTACATACCGCAGCTTCTGGGCGACGGACTGGAGCCGTTTCTGCAATCCGTGCTGGACCATCAAAAATTGTCGCCGGGCGATATCGACATCTGGGCCGTGCACCCCGGCGGACGAGCCATTCTGGATAAGGCAGAAACCGCCCTGAACCTGCCCGCCAACAGCCTGGAGGCGTCCCGCAGGGTTCTGGCCAACTATGGGAATATGAGCAGTGCAACCATTCTGTTTGTACTGAACGACATTCTGCAACACGGAGACAACAAGCCCGAAAGTACCACAGCTGCCCTCGCCTTCGGGCCGGGGCTAACGATAGAATCGGCACTGCTTACCCGATACAGCTCTTGATTATGCGCTGGTTTCTAACGCATCGCCGTTCGGATTTGGTTGAGCTTATGGACCGGGACGACTGCGACCCCGAACTGCTGGAGCGGACCTACGCAACCTTCCGGCGCGTGAACCGGCTGCTAAGCAGCTGGCAGGCAATTTACCGGCAGGACATACGCCCCCTGCTCAACGCCCGGGGCGGGCGGGCAACGCTGCTCGATATCGGGTGCGGCGGCGGAGACGTGATGGAGCTGCTGCACGAGCTGGCCGCCCGTGATGGGTTTCAACTGCATTGCACCGGCATCGATCCCGATCCGCGGGCCATTCGCTACGCCCAAAAACAAACCTGGCCCGATACCATTCAATTCGATGCCGCCAGCTCCGGACAGTATGCCGCAGCCGGGCGCTCGTTCGACATCATCACCTCCAACCACCTGTTGCATCACCTTACCGACCAACAGCTGCAAGACGTTTGCCGGGATGCGCAAGCTCTGAGTTCCGGCGTGGTTTTGTTTAACGATATCGAACGGCACGATCTGGCCTACGCATCGTTTCGGCTGATTGCACCGGTTCTGTTTCGCAACTCCTTTGTGCCAATCGACGGGCCGCTCTCCATCCGCCGCAGCTTTACCCGGCGCGAACTGCAGGCGCTGCTTCCCGATGGATGGACGGTCACCCGGCAACCTCTTTTTCGGCTGGTAGCGAGGTTCGAATCATCATGACAATCGCAAAAACAGACCGGACCGACGTTGTGATTATCGGAGGGGGCCCGATCGGGCTCTACCTCGCCATTCGCCTGTTGCAGCAGGGCATCTCGTGTACCGTACTTGAAAAACGAAGCGAAATTGACCCCCATTCCAAATCACTGGGTATACACCCCGTATCGCTTGCGCTCTTTAAAGAAGCCGGTATTGAACAGCCGTTTTTGGAGGACGGGCTCCCAATCCGAAACGGCCATGCGTTTTGGGATCGGCGAACGCTTGGCACCATCTCCTTTGCTCACTGTCCGCCCCCGTTTCCGTTTATTCTGGCACTTCCTCAATGGCGAACGGAAGAGCTGCTGCAAGAGGCTCTTCTCCGCCTCGATCCCGACGCATTGATTCGCGAAGCAGACGTAACCGACATCACCCAAACCGACGAGGAGGTTACGGCCGATTATATTCGGCGCGGTTATCAGCACCGGTTGCATGCATCGTTCGCCGTGGGGTGCGATGGCAAAGAGAGCGTTACCCGCCGGCAAGCCGGTATCGCCTTTCCGGGCCACCCTTACCCCGACACCTACATGATGGGTGATTTTGATGATCATACCGCGTTCGGCAGCGATGCCGCAGTCTATCTGCATGAAGACGGCTTGGTGGAGTCGTTCCCCCTGCCAAACGGCCAGCGGCGATGGGTGGCAAAAACAGACCACTACGTACGTGAACCGAACGTGTACCAACTGGCACAGCTTGTCCAAAAGCGGCTGGGTAACGCGCCCGATGCAACAACCAACCGCATGCTCAGCAGTTTTGGCGTGCAGCATCACCTGGCTGACACCTGCCATCGCGGGCGGATGTTGCTGGCCGGTGACGCGGCGCATATTGTGAGCCCCATTGGCGGACAGGGAATGAATCTGGGGTGGCTGGATGCGCATGCAGCGGCATCCACAATCAGAGCCGCTCTGGATAAGCCGGGGCAATATCACGCTCTTTTTCGCCGCTACTCGGCCGGCCAGCGGGGCATGGCAAAACAGACTGCACGGCGGGCAGAGTGGAACATGCACCTGGGGCGCAGAGAGTCGCACAACGCGCTTTACAAGGCCGTGGTGTTGGTGATGCTTACGCCCCCTGTTAGCCAAATTACCGCCCGCGTCTTTACCATGTACGGCCTTGGACGCTGGTGGATTTGACTGGCAGCAATCACTCTTTTACTTAGGATTTAAATTGCAGCGAGAAACGAACCTCTTCCTGTTCCAGCGATGATAGATGCGCACCAAGGCGCTTCAGCCATTCGTCTACCAGCCAGGTACCCGACTTCTCCTTCACGGTCAGGTTAAAATCTTCGGGAAATTCAATTCCGTTATCGGAAATACGAAGGTCGATCTTGTTGCCGGAGGAGGTTAGGTTTACATCAATACGCCCGTCAATTTCTTCGTTACGGAATGCGTATTTGTAGATACTGATGAGCAGTTCGTTCAGAATCAACCCGCACAACAACGCCTTTTCGCGCGTAACCTGAACGTTCTCGCACCGCGTGGTAATGACAACCCCGTAGAGAAACGAGCGCATTTTCTCTTCAATCTTATCGGAGAGCTGCATGATATAATTGCCCAGATTCACATAATTTTTCTGGTCCGAATCGTAGACAATGCGCTGTATCTCCATCATGGTTTCAAGACGGAGCGAAATTTCGTTTAACAGACGGCGGGCATTTTCCTCTTTGATGGCATCCATTTCGGTGTCTATCATTCCGGCCATTGTTTCCAGGTCGTCCATAATGCGCCGGTGGATATCGGTGATAAACGTCTCTTTTTGGCGGATGCGGTCTTTGAGAGAATCGATCATTCTGACGCGCTCTACCGCCACAGAAATGTGTGACGCCAGCGCCTGAAGCACCGGAACATCTTTGGCAGAGTACGCCTCACCACCGCGCCGGTTCAGCGCCTGCAAAACGCCGATCACCTCATTTTTCATATTGATGAGGGGCACACAGATCATGTTGCGTGTGCGAAATCCTTCTGCGATCTCCCCGTAAAAAAGTTCAGAATTCTGTGCATCGTTCGTTACGTAAGGCTGTCGGTTTTGAGCCACCCACCCCGAAACCCCTTTACTTTTGGGGATGCGTTTACCCGCCGCTTCCATTTTGCCCGAACCGGTGGGCATGCTTACAAACAGCTCTCCGCTTTCATCATCCAGCAAAATGAGGGAGCTCGCTTCGGAATTCATCACCAAACGTACCGACTCCATACTTTCGGTAAGTACCGACTTGAACTTTTCAGTACGATTAATCTCCTCGATGGTATCGATGAGAAGCTTCATATTCGGTTCACTGAGCGGATCAAAAGAACGTTCCGGAGAGGATTTATCATCGGATGTTTGTCCCATATCTGCCGTATCTATAAGTACGCTGGTTGTCAGAGAGGCAAGGTTAACCGAGCTCTCTCACCAACTATTGTTTCGAGTATGGCGGGGGTTGCCCCATAAGCACATGAGATGCTGGTTTTTAAATAAACACATTTCCTCAACATAAAAAAACCCGTACCGGATGTTTCCGATACGGGTTTAAGCAATTGGTTATAAACCGATTACGCTTCTGCTTTCCGGTCTTCCTTGAGATAATCGAGAAGCACGGTATGCAGAATACCACCATTGCGATAGTAATCTACTTCCACCGGCGTATCGATACGGCAGTCGGTCATAAATTCGATCACCTCGCCGTCCTCTTTGGTTGCCGTCACCTTGATCTCATCGCGGGCTTTTACGCTGTCGTCTACGTGAATATCGAAGGTTTCGGTGCCATCCAGTCCGATCGAGTCGGCGCTCTCTCCGTCTTTAAACTGAAGCGGGAGAACACCCATCTGAATCAGGTTGGAACGGTGAATACGTTCGTAGGAAGCGGCAATCACCGCTTTCACTCCAAGCAGATTGGTTCCTTTGGCGGCCCAATCGCGCGAGGAGCCCGTGCCATACTGCGTTCCGGCCAGGGCTACCAGCGGCGTGCCCGACTCTTTGTACTTCAGAGAGGCCTCGTAGATGGTCGTAATCTCGTTATCGGGGAGGTAGTTGGTAAAGCCGCCCTCTTTTCCGGGAGCGAGCTGGTTCTTGAAGCGCACATTGGCAAACGTTCCGCGCGTCATCACACGGTCGTTTCCGCGGCGCGAACCGTAGGAATTAAAGTCCTCTTTCTTCACCCCTTTCTCTTTCAGGTACTCACCTGCAGGCGACTCCTCGTCGATGTTTCCGGCCGGGGAGATGTGATCGGTCGTGATCGAATCGCCCACTTTTACCAGAACGCGCGCACCTTTTATCGGCTTGATCGGCTCGGGGCTTTCCGACATTCCCACAAAGAATGGCGGCTCCTGAATGTAGGTAGACTCTTCGCTCCAGTTAAAGAGATCGCCTCCGCCAACCGGGATGTTATCCCAGGTTTCGGATTCGAAAATATCATCGTACATCTTCTCGAAGAGTTCCGGGCGAATGGCCTGATCGAGGAATTCGGCAATCTCTTCTGTGGTTGGCCAGATATCCTTCAGGTAGACATCGGCGCCATCTTTATCCTGCCCGAGCGGTTCAGTAGCCAGATCGATATTTACCGTTCCCGCCAAGGCGTACGCTACAACCAGCGGCGGTGAAGCCAGGTAATTCGCTTTTACATAGGGATGAATCCGCCCTTCAAAGTTTCGGTTGCCCGAGAGCACACCGGCTGCGATCAGATCGCCCTCTTTGATCGCTTTTTCTACCGCTTCGGGAAGCGGGCCGGAGTTTCCGATACAGGTGGTGCATCCATATCCAACCAGATTAAAACCGAGTGTATCCATATACTCGGTAAGTCCGGCTTCTTTCAGGTATTCGGTAACCACACGAGAGCCGGGAGCCAGGGAGGTTTTAACGTACGCCGGTACTTTCAGCCCACGTTCAACCGCTTTCTTTGCAACGATACCGGCACCCAGCATCACGCTTGGGTTCGAGGTATTGGTACAGGAGGTGATGGCGGCAATGACCACATCACCATGTTTCATCTCGATGTCCTGTCCGTTTTTGAAAATCCCTTTATTGGCCAGTTTCTCCTGAGTAAGGCCGAAACCCATGGTAGGATTATCGCTGGTAAGCGACATCTCAAACGCCTTTTTCATATTGTTGAGCTTGATGCGGTCGTGCGGCAGTTTGGGTCCTGCAAGCGATGTTTCCACCGTGCCCAAGTCCAGTTCCAGCGTGGAGGTAAATTCGGGGTCGGGCGTATCATCGGTTCGGTACAGCCCCTGCGCTTTGGTGTACGCTTCTACCAATTCCACCAGATCATCAGAGCGGCCGGTTCGCTGCATATAGCGCAGCGCTTCCGAATCGACCGGAAAGAAGCCCATGGTAGCGCCGTATTCGGGTGACATGTTTGCGATGGTGGCGCGATCGGGCAGGCTCATACTGCTTAGCCCGTCGCCATAAAACTCTACAAATTTACCTACAACGCCGTGCTCACGAAGCATTTGCGTAACGGTGAGTGTAAGGTCGGTGGCGGTAATCCCTTCGCGAAGTTTGCCGGTCAGCTTCATACCAACCACTTCGGGTATCAGCATGGAGATCGGCTGGCCCAACATTGCGGCTTCCGCTTCAATGCCGCCAACACCCCAGCCAAGAATACCGAGGCCGTTAATCATGGTGGTGTGGGAGTCGGTTCCCACCAGCGTATCCGGGTAGGCAACGGTGGTGCCGTCGGCCTCTTTTCGGGTAAACACCCCTTTGGCCAGATACTCCAGATTGACCTGGTGCACAATGCCACGGCCCGGAGGTACCACACGGAAATTATCGAAGGCCTCTTTCCCCCATTTCAAAAACTCATAGCGCTCGCGGTTGCGCTCCATCTCTTTCTCTACATTAAACATGAAGGCGTATTCCTGGCCAAACATGTCTACTTGTACCGAGTGGTCAATCACCAGGTCTACCGGCACCTGCGGATTGATCGCGGTTGGGCTGCCGCCCATGCGGTCCATCGCAGAACGGAGCGCAGCGAGGTCTACCACAGCCGGCACACCGGTAAAATCCTGCAGTACCACGCGAGATGGTTTAAATGGAATTTCGCCGGTCGGATTTTTGGCATCGTAGCCGGCCAGAAGTTTTATATCCTCTTCGGTAATGGCGTATCCGTCGCATTCGCGAAGTACCGCCTCGAGCAGCACTTTAATGGTAAATGGCAGGCGGGAGATGTCTCCATATCCGAGCTCCTCCAATTTTGGAAGGCTGAAAAAATGAGCATCACCGGAGTAACCGGGGAGAGGACGTTTTGTGGAAAGAAGTGGGTTTTTATTGGCCATAAAGAATTAGTCTCGATTTAATATGTTTTACTATCTAACATTTAAAAATAGGCATTTTCTCACATAATATCTTTTACTGAAGCGTGAAATGCATCACAATAGAGTCACACGTAAACAGGCAACAAATCGCGCACGGGTATTGGCCTGCATAACACCTCAAAGCACCCCCTCTCTCCACACTCGCTACTCAATACTCTCACCCCCATCAACAAACTTTTACACGAAATACCCACCCATTCCGCCACTCGTTTTTTATTCTTTGGTATAATCGTATAGATTCACTCTACACCCATCATTGACCACAGTTTACCTATGACTACGATTCGTTTCCGTCCGCTTTTTGTTCTCCTTCCCCTTTTAATCGCTTTCAGCGTGTTACCTGCCGCTTTTGCCGGGTCCGGGTCTGCTGCTCCAGACACCTCCGACCCGTACACCCACGCCTACCTGAAATGGGATGCCGGCGATTATATCGGTGCGCTGGAAGATTTTCTGGCCATTCTCGAGGGGCCCGACGCCGAGCTCTACTTTGATGACATTGCCCTGCTTACCGGCGAGATCTACCGTGTGGATGAGCTGTCGGAAGATGGGCGCGAACCAGTCTTTAGCCCCGACAACCGCCATCTGGCCTGGCGCGACATCACCGGCGACCAACCGCAGCTGATCGTGGCACGCATCACCGCAGATGGTGTTGAGCGCCTGCACACACTGCAGGGACACTCCCCGGTTTTTTCGCCCGACGGCCGCCATGCCGTGTTTATGAGAACGGAACAGACCGATCAGATGGAGCGGTTGCAACAGCAGCTTTCGGATGCCTTTGCTGCCCGCGACCGCGAAGCCATTTTTCGGCTACGCGACGAGCTGCAGATCGAAGAGGCCCGGCACACCCGATTGGTTCTGGTTGATTTGCAAACCGGCAGCGAGCGCCTGCTTCCCGTGGGCGACCGCATGGTGCGCAACCCCGTTTTTGATGATCGGGGAACACTGCTATTTGCCGGTGCCGAATTTGGCAACCACAGCCGCAGCGACATTTTCTCCCTCGGGTTGAATGACGACTCCCCGCGGCGATTAACCGACCAGGCGATGTTTGCCGGACAGCCCATGCCGATCCCCGGAAGCCGGCGCATCCTGTTTATCAGCTCCTCATCATCCCCCTTTCCAACACCGCCTGATGCAGAGCGTGTTCAAACCGACCGGCCGCAAGAGATCGTCCTTTTCGATCCGGGGAGCGGCGTGCTGTCGCGATGGGAAGGCTCTGACCCGGTTCTTTCTGCGCAAGGCAATCGGCTCGCCTTTCTCCGATCGCACAGCGACCAAACCGAGCTGTTGAGTGTAGACCTCTCCACCCAACAGCGAACGGCCGTTCCAATGGCGCGTTCGGGGGCGCCGCTGCAAAACCCGGCACTCTCTCCGGACGGGGACAAGCTGGTCTACATGCTCCGTGAGGGCATTAGCTGGAACCTGCATCTGGTTCACACAGCCGATGGCAGCCACGAACAGCTCTCCTTCGACATTCAGCACGAACTCTTCCCGCACTTTCTGAACAACACCACCGTGTTGGCCAAAATGGGCGAAGCGCGTCACAGGCGCTCCCATATTTATGATGTTGCCAGTAAAGAGTTTCACCGCCTGTTTCACAACAACACCGTCCGCACCGTCTCCATGGAGAACGAGTGGATTCCAAGCCCCAATGGCCAATTTGTGTTGATTGTTGCCCAGCGTGGCGGTAACACCATCGCGCCCGAACAGGGTGTGTATCTGGTGCGTGTGGGCGAGCGGATTTCGAAAGAAGCGCTCATCAACCGGTTGCAACAGAACCTGGCCGAAGAGCAAAACCTTCGGTCGTTTGCCGGAACAATGTTCCAGCCCATTTACAAAGAGGTAGATGCCGCCACCGATGAGATCAACATCACCCGGCTTTACAATTACCAGAAAGCGCTCTACGATTTCGGTTCCAAACACATGACCATGCCCGGCAATCAAAAAGCGAGTGCCTATATTTATGAAACGCTGCAATCGTTTGGATACGAGCCGGAGCTTCAATGGTTTAATCCCGCCGGCGATATTGAAACCGCCAACGTGATTGCGCGCCTCGAGGGCACCACCCACCCCGAGGTGGTGTACATTCTCAGCTCCCATTTTGATTCGGTGCAGCGCAGCCCCGGCGCCGACGACAACAGTACCGGCACGGCGGTATTGCTCGAGGCGGCACGCGTACTGGCTGCCAATCCGCAGCCGGCTACCATCATTTTTGCATCACTGACGGCGGAGGAATCGGGGCTTTTAGGCGCCCGTGAATTTGTACGTGTAGCCGATGAAGAAGGACTACAGGCTGCCGGTGTCATCAACAACGATATGATGGGCTGGACCCGACACCACCGGCTCGATAACACCATCCGCTTTTCCAACTACGGCATCCGCGATGTGCAGCATGCCGGAGCTATCTTATTTACCGATCTGATTACCTACGATTCGCGCTACTATCGCAATACCGATGCGCATGTCTTTTTTGATGCGTATGGAGATGTGATTGGGGGCATCGGCTCCTACCCGATTTTGGGCAACCCAAACTACCATCAAACCACTGACCGTCTTGAAACGATCAACCACAATCTGGTTCGTGAAGTGGCCAAATCGACCACGGCCACGCTCATGATGCTGGCGAACGCCCCGTCGAAAGTAACCGGGCTGAATGTATCGGCCGTTGGCGAACATCAGGCCGATGTGCATTGGAATGCGCTTCCCGAGCGGGACATTGACCACTACCTGCTGCACTACACCGATCCGGCAGGGCGTGCGCAGACCGAACGCGTAGAGGCGACCAGCATCCGATTGCAGCAGGCCGACCTGACTCACCCGATTGAGGTGGTGGGCGTAAACCAACGCGGGATAGAGGGCTGGGACCGAACGGTGTGGGAGCCGTGATTAGTCGGTGTCCACAAACTCGTAAAAGCCGATGGTGTAGGCCATCACATCCTCATTCTCTTCGACCAGCAGCTTGCTGCCCCACGTGCCGAGCAGCTTACCGGGAAGGGTGAATTCGCGCGGTTGTTCTGTGCCGGTGGGTGAATATTTTACACCAAAGTAATTCACGTATCGTGTGTCTCGTGCGTCATAAAACTGCCTACTTGTATTTTGATGTACCACCACAAGATCATCCTCTACCATCTCAACAGCTATCAATTGCGTGCGGTCTTCATTAAAATCTTTCGTGAAAGCCAGCTGAAAATGGGCAGGATTTGTGAAATCAAAAGCAATGGTTCGGGTTCTCATCGCTGAAGGGCGATAACCACTTAGAACGGATGATTGATTTCGATCCGGATCAAATGCCATCACTGTGTAATCCGATCGAAAAACGTAGTAGAAAAGGCCTGCTTGCTCATCGTACGCAATGAGCGGGTATTTTTGCAGCCCATCCAACCGGTCAATCGACGGGGAAAACTCTCCATGCTTTGTCAAACGGTTGCTCTCCAAATTGAGCATGGCAATCGGACGTGCTTGCAGAAAATCGAGATTGGTAACCGGTTGAGGGTCTTTGATAGGAATTACCATATGCCTGTTCCGATAAAACGCCTTTATTCCCCTTGGCCAAACACCATGTGAAATAAATCCGGGATATTTCCCCTCAATTTCGCCATGCACAAAACGAGCAATCAGTTCCTGCCTG
>JBLRWS010000044.1:0-13645 GCA_047921075.1 Balneolaceae bacterium
ATATTGCAAGGCCTTGCCCGCCCCTACATGGATCTCTCACGCGGCTGCTCGCCCGAGGATATTCAGTATGCCGCCTGTATCGCGGCGGTGTTGGGGTGAGTTTGTGTTCATTACACCCGCCTATCGCTCCGATAATCAATATCAATGAGATCCCGATCAAGAGCAGTTAATAAAGTCCTCTACTTTCGTTATCTTTAATCAGTCTAAATAGCAACAGGTCATTTGTTACGTTCGCGTACGAATGGTTTTCGCACCAGGAATGTTGCCTCAAAAGGCACGAATTAAACCCACAGGCTGAAGAACATGAGTGAGACTCAGACATTAGAATCGATGGTTGGTGAAGAGTATAAATACGGCTTCACCACCGATATTGAATACGATGATTTTCCAAAAGGGCTAAATGAAGATATTGTCCGTAAAATCTCGGCCATTAAGGAAGAGCCGGAGTGGATGACGGAGTTTCGTCTTAAGGCGTATCGCGCCTGGACGGAAATGGAGGAGCCGGAATGGTTCAACGCAGACTACAAAAGCCCTGACTTTGATCATATCCAGTACTACTCCTCGCCGAAGGACAGGCCGAAGGTGGAGAGCCTGGACGATATTGACCCGAAGATTAAAGAGACGTATGACAAGCTCGGTATTCCGCTGGATGAGCAGAAAATGCTGGCCGGCGTGGCCGTGGATGCGGTGTTCGACAGTGTATCGATCTTCACCACATTTAAAGAGAAGCTGGCGGAGGCCGGTGTCATCTTCTGCTCTATTTCAGAAGCCGTTCAGAAGTATCCCGATCTGGTGAAGAAGTATATGGGATCGGTAGTGCCGGCGCGGGATAATTTCTACGCAGCACTCAACTCAGCGGTATTTTCCGACGGATCATTCTGTTACGTGCCGAAAGATACGATCTGCCCGATGGAGCTCTCTACCTATTTCAGAATTAACAATATGGACTCCGGCCAGTTCGAGCGCACACTGATTATCTGCGAAGAAAACAGCCATGTGAGCTACCTGGAAGGGTGTACCGCGCCGATGTACGATAAAAATCAGCTGCATGCGGCCGTGGTTGAGCTGATTGCACTCGACAATGCCGAAATCAAATATTCGACCATACAAAACTGGTACGCCGGCGATGAAGACGGAGTGGGAGGAATCTTCAACTTTGTAACCAAACGCGGTATCTGTAAAGGGGATAACTCCAAAATTAGCTGGACCCAGCTCGAAACCGGTTCTGCCGTTACACTGAAATATCCGAGTGTCATCCTGAAAGGGGATAACTCCGTTGGAGAATTCTTTTCCGTAGCCGTTACCAACAAGCGCCAGCAGGCCGATACCGGAACCAAGATGATCCACATCGGCAAAAACACCAAAAGCACCATTATTTCGAAAGGTATTTCAGCCGGCCGATCCAACAACAGTTATCGTGGCGAGGTAAAAATCAGCAAAAAGGCCGATAACGCACGCAACTACTCGCAGTGCGATTCGATGCTGATTGGACAGACCTGTGGGGCCCACACGTTCCCTTACATCGAGTCGGCCAACCCGACCGGGAAAGTCGAACACGAGGCAACTACCTCGCGCGTTGGCGAAGATCAGATTTTTTACCTGCAGCAGCGCGGACTCAGCGAAGATGATGCCATTTCGCTGATCGTGAACGGATTTTGCAAAGAAGTACTGAAAGAACTTCCGATGGAATTTGCCGTGGAAGCAAACAAACTGCTTGGTATTAAACTGGAAGGCAGTGTCGGCTAACGGCTCTGCCGGTTTTGGCCGATAATAATCGGGCCGAGACAACGAATGTTTTAAACAAAAGAAACCCAAATAAAAAAAATCACGAACCGTGTTAGAGATTAAAAATTTACATGTTGAAGTTGAAGGAGAAGCGATTCCCATTCTGAAGGGGGTAAACCTCTCTATTCAAAAAGGGGAGATCCACGCCATTATGGGGCCCAACGGAAGCGGTAAAAGTACGCTGTCCAAAGTTGTGGCCGGCCACCCGGAGTATGAAGTTACCGACGGTGATATTCTTTTTAACGGCGAGAGCATTTTAGAGATGGACCCCGACGAGCGGGCGCATCTCGGTATTTTTCTGGCATTCCAATATCCGGTAGAGGTACCGGGTGTTACCAACACCACACTGCTTCGGGAATCGTACAATACCATTGCGGCCTCGCGTGGCCGTGAGGAGCTGGACCCCCTCGAATTTGACGATTACATCCAGGATAAGCTTGAGCTGGTACAGATGGGCCGTGAGTTTTTAGAGCGGGCTGTAAATACCGGTTTTTCGGGCGGCGAAAAGAAACGCAATGAGATTTTTCAGATGGCCGTTCTCAATCCGGTTCTCTCTTTTCTCGATGAAACCGACTCCGGGCTCGATATTGACGCCCTGAAGGTGGTCAGTGAGGGGATTAACAAACTGCATACCGACGAAAATTCGATTGTTCTTGTAACGCATTATCAACGGCTGCTCAACTACATTCAGCCCGATTTTGTGCATGTGATGATGGGCGGGCGTATCGTGGAATCCGGTGATAAATCCCTGGCGCTGAAACTGGAAGATCAGGGCTACGACTGGCTTTCGAGCCACGCCGCTGTGAACGGAGAATCGAAATAACCGAAAACGGATAATTTTATGGATTCTATTCTTCATACACTTGCCAAGCACCTCCCGGAAACGGAACATTCGCTTTTGCGATCCATCCGTGAGACGAGCCTGAAGCAATTAAACAGTGCACCGTTTCCACACCGGAAGATGGAAGATTGGCGATTTACCGATCTGAAGCCGATCACCCGAACCGACTTTGTGCCGATCGGTGAAGCGGGAACACTGCCCGCAATGGATATTGAACAATACTTTATTCCGGAATCGGATCGCAGTCGGCTCGTCTTCATCAATGGCGTTTATCAGGAAAAATATTCCTCGATTGGCGGGCTTGGAAACGGCGTGACGATCGGGCCTCTTTCGGCTCATCTCGATCACGATTTGGTGGCGGCACGCCTGAACACGCAGCTCGAGTCGTTTCAAAATGACCCCTTTACTCAGTTCAACAGCCTGATGTTTACCGATGGAGCCTTTATTCATCTTGAAGAAGGTGCCCGCGCCGAAGCGCCCATTCAGGTTTTGAATCTCTACACCGATTCCAAACATCCGTATGTGGCCACACCGCGCATGCTGGTGATTGCTGAGCCCGGTTCCGATGGCACGATTGTAGAAGACCATGTTGGGTTGTCGGAAAACAGCTACATGACCATCCCCGTTTGTGAGATTAAG
Source organism: Balneolaceae bacterium (assembly GCA_047921075.1). Classification (GTDB taxonomy): domain Bacteria; phylum Bacteroidota; class Rhodothermia; order Balneolales; family Balneolaceae; genus JBLRWS01. The sequence goes on from JBLRWS010000044.1 coordinate 3,266, forward strand.
GTGATGGAGGGGGCACATATCCATCATGCACGTATACAGCGAGATAGTTTGGCGGCAGTTCATATGTCCCGGCCGGTAACCCATGTAGAGCAGAAATCGGAGTACCACTCCTATACCATCATGCTTGGGGCCCGGCTTTCGCGCAACGAGCCGATGGTCATTCAGGAGTCGGAAGATGTCGACTTTACGCTTGACGGACTGGTGTTGATTGACGGAGAACAGATTTCGGATACGCACTCTACGATGGATCATCGGTTTAGCCACGCCCGCAGCCATCAGCTGCATAAAGTGGTGGTGAAAGGGAATGCACACAGCATTTTTAACGGCAAGATTTTTGTTCAGCGTGATGCGCAAAAGATCGATTCCTTTCAGGAAAACAGAAATTTACTGCTCTCGGTAGATGGTTTGATCAACACCAAACCGCAGCTCGAAATTTTTGCCGATGACGTACTCTGTTCACACGGAGCCACCATCGGCCAGCTTGATCCGGAAGAGGTGTTTTATCTGCAGAGCCGGGGCATGACCGAAGAGAAAGCGAAAGAGGTGCTAACCTACGCGTTTGCTCTTGAAACCATCGAAAACATTACAGTGGATTCGGTACACAAACTGCTGATAGAGGAAGTAACACGATACACCCGACAAAATCGGCCCGAAGAAGTAATTGCATGACCAAAAGCGCACCATCCATATCGGCCACGATCGATTTCGATACCATTCGAAACGATTTTCCTGTGCTCTCCCGCACCGTTAACGGGGAGCCTTTGGTCTATCTGGATAATGGCGCATCGAGTCAGATGCCAACATTTGTGGCCGATCGGCTCGACCGGTACCATCGCAACGAGCATGCCAATGTGCACCGAGGCATTCACACATTAAGCCAGTTGGCGACGGATGCGTACGAAGCGACCCGCCCAAAAGTGCAGACACTACTGAATGCACGGTACAGCGACGAGATTGTATACACCACCGGCACCACCGACTCGATTAACCTGGTGGCCAACAGTTACGGCCTGAGCAATCTTCAGGAAGGTGATGAGATTGTGGTTTCAGGGATGGAACATCACGCCAATATTGTGCCCTGGCAGATGATAGCCAAACGAACCGGCGCGGTATTACGGGTGATTCCCATTACCGATCGGGGCGAACTGGATATGGAGGCGTACAAATCACTGTTGAATGAACGTACCAAAGTGGTTGCGGTTATTCACGTATCAAACGCACTGGGAACCATCAATCCTGTCGGTGAGCTAACTCGTCTTGCTCACGAACATGGCGCTGTGGTGCTTATCGATGGCGCGCAGTCGGTGCCGCATATGGAGGTGGATGTGCAGGAGATCAACTGCGATTTTTACGCATTTTCGGCCCATAAAATGTGCGGCCCAACCGGATTTGGCATTCTGTATGGGAAAAAAGAGTTGCTGGACGATATGCCACCGTACCGCGGCGGCGGCGATATGATCGACAAAGTTACGTTTGAAGAGACAACCTACAATGTACCGCCCCTTCGATTTGAAGCGGGCACACCACCCATCGCCGCAGGTATCGGTTTAGGAGCCGCGATCGACTATTTGAACACCATTGGCATGGAGGCGATTGCAGCACGGGAACAGGAGCTGATCGATTACGCGATGGAGAAGCTTTCGCGCATACCGCACATTCGATTTATCGGCACGCCGGAACACCGCGCATCGCTGGTTTCGTTTGTGATTGGCGACATTCACGCAACCGACATCGGCACACTCCTCGATCAAAAAGGGATTGCTGTGCGTACCGGCCACCACTGTGCGCAGCCGGTATTGGAGCGCTTCGGTGTTCCGTCTACGGTTCGGGCTTCATTTTCGTTTTACAACAATAAAGATGACGCCGATCGCCTGGTTGAGGGCGTAAAATATGCAACACAATTTTTCATGTAAGTTGAATGAACCGCTCTGCAGAAGCAGGGCATTAAACCCGATGTATTATGGCCAAGATTAAAGAAATAGAGCGAACACCGAACCCCGATGCCATGCGTTTTGTGCTGGCCGAACCGCTTACCAACGGCGTTACCAAGTCGTTCGAAAATAGTGCGGAAGCAGAGCACGACGATCTGGCACGGGCACTATTCAATATCGAACACGTCATCAATGTGTACTATGTGGATAAATACATCACGGTAACGCAAGATGGCAAAGCCGTATGGTCGGATCTTCTTCGAAAGCTGGCACCGCCTATTCGCGAAGCCAAACAGCAGGAGAACATCACAGAAGATGCGGAGGTGCACGCTTCTAAAGAGGTGCAGGAGTCGGACGATCCCCGGCTGCAGCAGATCAATCAATTGCTCGACGAACAAGTACGTCCTTATCTGCTGGCTGATGGCGGCGGGCTCAAAATTGTAGGGTTGGACGGCAACCGCCTCAAGGTTCACTACCAGGGCGCTTGTGGAACGTGTCCAACGGCAACATCCGGCACCCTGTACGCCATCGAAAGCATGGTAAAGCGTATTGATCCGGAAATTCAGGTGATTTCAGTATAAGTCAGTATTAAGAGAAAGATTATGTCCATAACCATTTCAGATCGGGCTGTACAACGCATTCATGAGATCCGGGAGGCACAATCCCTGCCGGATAATGCGCCGTTACGTGTATCCGTTGTAAGCGGTGGATGTTCGGGGCTTACATACAGTCTCGATTTTGATACGGCCGATACTATCAAGCAAGAAGATCAGATCTTTGAAGAAGCGGGTGTCACTCTGGTGGTGGATACCCGAAGCTTTCTATACCTGGCCGGCACACAGCTCGATTACACCGAAGGGCTGGAAGGGCAGGGCTTTCATTTTCACAACCCCAACGCAGTTCGCACCTGCTCCTGTGGCGAATCGTTCTCATTGTAAGCCCATAACGCTGTACCTATCATGAGTGAGATCATCAACAAAGTAAAACAGTCGAAGCTGGAAACGATCGATCTTGAAGCGTTTGCGGCAAAGCTGTCGATCCGTGAACTCGATCTGGAACCGTTTCTTTTTCAAGGGCTTATTCTCAAAGAAAAAGAGTATCGCGAAGCACTGGATGCCCACAACTGGGAACAGTACGGCGGACAGATTCTTGCCGTGCACTGCTCAACCGATGCCATCATCCCCAAATGGGCATACATGCTGGTTCAGCGATACGCGGCTGCACATGCGGCGCAGGTGTATTACGGCTTGCCGGAAGAGGCGCGCCGCAAAGCGATGCTAACGTTGCTTGATGAGCACGATTGGGAGCAGTATAGCGATAAATTTATTCTGCTTAAGGGATGCAGCAAGGTGGATGTTCATCCCGAAGTGTATATGGCCGCTACCGAAAAACTGCTTCCCCGGGTTCGTAAGCTGATGTATGGCGAGGCGTGTTCCAACGTGCCGGTCTATAATAAACCGCGCTCCTGAGCCCGAGTGTACCGGTACTCTATTCCAATCCAAGCGTTTCGCAGATGTGATACAGGATCTGCATGGCAATCTCCCGCTTCTCCCCGACAAACTCTTTCGACTCGTTTTTGTTGATGAGCGTGATACGGTTGGTGTCCGATTCAAATCCGGCACCCGTTTCGGCCAGCGGATTTAGGCAGATCCAGTCCAGGTTTTTTTGATCAAGCTTTTTCCGTGCGTTGGCTTCATGATTGTCCGTTTCCATGGCAAAGCCGATGAGGTGCTGCCCGTCCCGCTTCTGTTTGCCAAGCTCCTGCAAAATATCGGGTGTTCGCACCAATTCGATGGTATTCGATTCATCGGTCTTTTTGATTTTTTGGTCGGCAGTGGAGGCCGGTTTGTAATCTGAAACCGCTGCAGCCATAATGATAATATCGGCCTCAGCGTGCTGCTGAACGAGCCGGTGCAGTTCATCGGTTGATACAAACGATTGAATCGACATGCGCTCCTCAGGCTCTGCAGAAACAGGCCCACGCAGCAAGACAACATCGCCACCGAGTCGGGCAGCGGCATCGGCCATGGCGATTCCCATTTTACCACTGCTCGGGTTGGATAAAAATCGAACAGGATCAAAAAATTCGCGGGTGGGCCCGGCGGTAACCGCTATTTTTTTACCTCGCAGCGGACCATTTTTACGCCTCTCATCGATAATAGAGGCCGCTTTGTTAAGAATAGTGTCTGCTTCCGGCAGCCGTCCAATACTCTCAAGGCCACTTGCCAGATACCCCGAATCGGGTTCCAGAATGTGATAGCCCATCGTTTCAGCTTTCTCCAGATTGCCTCGAACAGCCGCGTTTTCATACATCTCACCATCCATGGTAGGGCATATTAACAGAGGACAGCGCGCTGCAAGAACGGTAGAGGTGAGCATATTATCGGCTTGTCCGCCGGTAATTTTGGCCAGTGTATTGGCAGTGCAGGGTGCAATCACAAACAGATCGGCCCATTCGCCCCAGTGGATGTGCCGCGTCCAGTCGGTGTCGGGAGAGTCCTGATTAAAGACGTCAACGGCAACCGGGTTGCGGCTCAGAGAAGAGAAGGTGTCGGTGCCGACAAACCGAGTGGCGGAGGGGGTCATGGTAACACGGACCTCCGCTCCCGCCTTTTGAAATTCGCGAAGCAGAAAAACAGCTTTATAGGCAGCAATACCGCCGGTTACACCGAGTAGTATCCGCTTGCCGGAAAGCATTAAAGTTCCTTCTCGGGATACTTGTACGTGGTTTTGGCTTCCATCATTTCAACTACGGCACGCTGTGTGGCGTGGGGCAGCTCTTCAAACGCTTTGGAGATTCTCTCTTGCTCTTCGTTGAAGGTAAATTCGTCTTCGTCTTCGAAGCCTTCGAAATACTTCAGCTTTTCATCGAGCTCTAATTTTTCCTGTGCGGCAATTTGACGTGCTCGCTTCGACATGACAACAATTTTTTCGTATTTGTTGCCGTCGCTTTTGCCTAATTTATCAATATCCAGAGTTCGTATGGGCATCAGATTGCAATCATTTGGGTTTTAAAAACGGTTCTACAGCTGCTTTTACATCGTTGTAGGCCTGATCGAGATTGTCATTAACAACATTCAGATCGAAACGTCCGGCGTACTGCATCTCTTTGGATGCCCGCTCCAGCCGTACCGACAGTGCCTTTTCATCTTCTGTTCCCCGGTTTCGCAACCGCTTTTCCAACTCCTGTAGTGAAGGGGGAGAGATAAAAATGGATAAGGCGTCGTCGCCGTACATCTGTTTCACGTTTAGTGCACCTAATACATCGATGTCAAGCAAAACAAAATAACCTTTTTCAAGCTGGTTTTCAACGTCAGACTTTAGCGTTCCGTAGCGTGTGCCGTTGTAGAATTTTTCGGATTCCAGGAAATCCCCGCTCTCTTTCCGCTTTAGAAATTCGTTTTCGTTCAGAAAGTGATAATCAACGCCGTCGGTCTCGCCGGTGCGTGGCGCCCGGGTGGTTGCACTTACCGAGAAGCGGATGATGGGGAATTCGTTAATTAGCCGTTTGGCAATGGTCGATTTGCCCGACCCGCTGGGGGCTACCAGTATGATGATGCGTCCCGGTTTACTCAATGTTCTGAACCTGTTCCCGTATCTGTTCCAGTTTTTCTTTGGCGATCACAACGTGATGGGCAATATCGGAGTCGCTTGCTTTGGAGCCGATGGTATTGAGTTCCCGATTGATCTCCTGGCAGAGAAAATTGAGCCGGCGCCCCACTGTTTCGTCATTGTCGAGTGCTTCGAGGAAGAATTTGAGGTGCGATTGCAGGCGCACCACCTCTTCGTTGATATCCATTTTATCAACCAGCAGGGCAACCTCCATCTCCATTCTGTCGGGGTTAAAGTGTTCGTCTGATACCAGCTTCTGAATGCGCTGATGAAGCTTTTCCCGTATTTCCGGCGCACGCTTATCCGATTGGTCGGTAACTTTATCAAGCAGCCCGAGAATATCATCTATTTGTACCCGAAGGTCTTTTTCGAGTTCGCGGCCTTCCTGGCGCCGCATTTCATTTAGGTTTTCGAGAGCTGCTTGCAGCGCTTTTTCCGTGCACGACCACATCACGGCAATCATCTCGTGATCTTCCTTTCGCGTTTCGAACAACTCATCAAACTTGAAAAAGTCGCGCAGCTGTACCGGCTCCTGAACACCGGCCGTAAATTTCATCTCGTCCAGCATTTTGCTGTAGCTTCGCAGCAGCTCTTTGTTGTAGGTGATGCTCGGCGTGTTGGTGGCCGACTTATCAATATTCACGTTGATGTTTACCTTGCCGCGGCTCAGATAGTGTTGTATAACCTCTTTCACACGCAGCTCCTTATTGTTCAGTACGTGCGGCATGCGGGGAGAAATATCGAGATAGCGGCTGTTCAGGGTTTTAATTTCAACGGTGGCCTGAATGCCGTTTATGGAATGCTCTGCCCGGCCAAAGCCGGTCATCGACGTAATCATATCAAATTATTTAGCAGGTTGATAGGGAACACGGGGTTTGCGGGCTAAAGGTATTCAACAGGCTAACCAAACGCCATCGGATCATGCGCTTTCTGAGCTGCCTTTTTGAATGTCATGCAATTTATTTAGAGCGCGCTCATTCAGATTCTCAAACATATCTACCGCAATGTCGCCGGTGGTGTACTTCATGCGCAGCCACACGATGTAGGTGGCCATCACATCTTCGTAGCAGTAATGTTCAATCTCTTCCAGCTTGTCGTCCCGGTACATGGCGAGCACTTCGTTGCCTTCGGCAGTCTGCTTAAAGGGAACGCCAATAAGCTGGCCAAGATGCTTCAGTTTGGGGTACGAGCTTGCCCCGTAATTGCTAAACTCATCCATCAAATCCACGTTTGACCTGCTGAAGCGGTATCGAATATCGTGATGATGGAGCCGGATGGGCATCTGCATGTTATGCTTCATGCTGCGGTAGGTAAGCAGCGGCAGGTCGAATCCTTTTCCGTTATGGTGAATGAGCCCGAAATCCTTGTAAGTGATCAGCACATCGAACAGTGCGGAGAGCCCTTCCGGCTCGTTGGTGCCGTGCCAGCCGTGTTTTTGCACCGGTTTGCCGTTGTTCTCTACCCAGAGTCCTACCCACGAGATCATGCGGTGGTACATGGGGGGTAAAAAGCCGCTTTTGTTGCGCGTAAGCGTTTCGCTGGCTATGTCAAGCAACTCATCTTCGCTGCAGTCGTGCTCACCGAGCGTGCGACGCAGAAAGTCAAAATCGGGAATGGTTTCGATATCAAATACAAAAAACACGGTTAGCGGCTTCGTTCTCCGGCAGTGGTCTGCTCAAATTGCGATTTGAATGCTTCATCTGCAAGTTTATTCCCAAGCAGATGCATCGTTTTGGTTAAAATGGCCTCCATGGTCATGTCACCGGCACTCAGTGCGCCCAGTTTTTTCGCCTCCCGGCCGCTCTGGTACATGCTTAAATCCACTGAATCGTAGGGTGCCTGAGAGGTGATGATTACGTGCACACCGTGTTCTCGGCAGGTTTCGATAAACGGCAACAGATTAAATTCACCCTTGATGGAAAAATTTCCGCTGCCAAATCCTTCAAGAATAACCGCTTTGACCTGATCAAAATCGAGGCATTGCAGCCATGCCGGCGAAAGGCCGGGGTGCAGCTTCAGCACCGCGACCCGATGGTCGAACACCGCATTGCAGTGCAAATCGTGTACAGGCGGTGTCCATTTTTGATGCAGCTGAATCGAGGTGCCGATGTCGGCAAGGGGCGGAAAATTTGGGCTGGCAAAGGCGTCAAAATCCCCGATGCTCATCTTGCTGCATCGGTTGCCCCGGTACAGGTGGTCGTTAAAGCATACGGCCACCTCGCAGATGGGATGGGTGGCCAGCTCTACGGCGTTAATCAGATTTCGGCGGGCATCACTGCGAATATTGCTCATAGGCACCTGGCTGCCGGTCAGAATCACCGGCTTGTTTAAATTTCGCAGAGAAAACGAGAGGGCAGAGGCGGTGTATGCCATCGTATCGGTACCGTGCAGTACAACAAAGCCGTCAAAGGCATGCCACGCATCGCGAATGGCGCGGCTGAGCAGCACCCAATGGTGCGGATGAATATCGGAGCTGTCTTCAAAAAAGATCTTCTCAACGGCGATTTCGGCCAATGATGAAAGTTCCGGCATCTCTTTGTGCAGGAGTTTGTTAAACTTCTCGCCGTTGAGCTGCGGCCGACCCTTCTCGAGATGCATCGAGATGGTACCGCCGGTTTGAAGGATCAATATTTTTTTCATGGTAGCAGAGCTTAAAGATACAGGGAAGGTAGCAAGAATCGGGCTCTGAATAAATGAGCAGAGTATTGATGTTGAGTAAAAAATTATTTAGAATTGATCTAAATAATTCACAAATGGTGAGCTGTACAGCATCTTTGCAGAAACAACATCTTTAACATCCGTAGTTTGTGAGTTGCCAGATGCCACGATATGCGCGCACGCCCCTGTGAACGGACTATTTAACAACAAACCTTTGACACTCTTTTGAAATCAACTCTGTTCATCCTCATCTCCTTGCTTGTTTTCACCGCCTGCAGCCAGGGTGATTCACTGAATATCTACACCTCCCGCCACTACGATACGGACCTTGAACTCTACGACCGATTTACGGAAGAGACCGGTATCTCCATCAATCTGATTGAAGGAGGAAGTGACGAGCTGATCGAGCGCATCAGCAGCGAAGGCATCAACAGCCCGGCTGATGTGGTTATTACTGTGGATGCCGGCCGTCTTTGGCGCGCCAAGGAAGCAGGTGTTCTGCAATCGTTTCAGTCAGATGCCCTGAATGAAATCATTCCGCAGGAACTGCGCGATGATGAGGGATATTGGGTAGGTCTCTCGCAGCGGGTACGAGGACTTGTGTACAGCACCGAGCGGGTGCGCCCTGATGAACTGCAAGGCTATTGGGAGCTGGGCGAAGAGCAGTGGAGCGGACGGCTTTGTGTGCGTTCGTCGGGTAATATCTACAATCAATCGCTGGTGGCCTCGCTGATTGAATCACACGGCCTGGAGGAGACGGAAGCGTGGGCAGAGCGGCTGGTTTCCAACTTTGCACGAGCTCCGCAGGGTGGTGATACGGACCAGATTAAGGCAGTAGCGGCCGGTTTATGCGATGTGGCACTGGTGAATCACTATTATCTGGCACGGCTGATCAACTCCGATCAGGCGTCCGATCGCGAAGTGGCGCAGCAGGTTGCCATCTTTTTTCCGCCATCGGAATTTGGCGGTACACATGTAAATATTAGTGGTGCAGGCATCGCTAAATATGCACCAAACTACGATCACGCCGTTCGTTTTATCGAGTATTTGGCCACTCCGGATGCTCAGGCACTCTTTTCGGTGGGGAATATGGAGTTTCCCATTTCGGACAAGGTAGAATTACCAACTGTTCTGGAGCAGTTTGGAGATTTCCAAAGCGACCTTGTAAATGTTAGCTCGTATGGCGAGAACAACCCGGCGGCGGTTCGGCTGATGGACCGGGCAGGCTGGCGGTAGGCTGATCTGGTGATTGAAACGGTTTGTTGAATGGTTGCGGCACCGTAGCGCGACAACGGATTCTGCCGGCGCAATTCTTTACCAAAGATCTTGTATAAGGCGGAACTTACTGTATTACGCTCAATACTTTTTGCGCCAGTTCTTCTGCACCTTCACGGGTGGCCGCTTCGCTGTAAATGCGCACAATCGGCTCGGTATTCGATTTACGAAAGTGAACCCATCCCTCTTCAAAGTCGATCTTTACACCGTCGGTGCGGTTGGGCTTCCGGTCGGTAAACGCATCGGCCACTTTATCCAGCAGGGTGTCGGCATCGAGGCCCAGCTCGGAAAGCTGCACTTTTTGCTTCGACATCTCGTACCGGGGAAGGCGCTTGCGATAGACGGATGCAGGTATGTTTAGTTCTGCAAGATGTTGCAGTATCATAGCGGCTCCAACCAGAGCATCGCGGCCCGGATGCAGATCGGGATTGATGACACCGCCGTTGCCTTCGCCACTAATAACGGCGTTTTTTGCCTGCATGACGTGAACCACATTAATCTCGCCTACTGCCGATCGATGGCAGGTAAACCCGTGTTTTTCTGTGATATCATCGGCCGCACGGGAGGAGGAGAGGTTGGTGGCGGTATCCCCCGGTTTTTTACCAAGCATAAAATCAAAGGCTGTGACCTGGGTGTTTTCTTCCCCAAACAGATCGCCGTTTTCATCAACCAGAGCGAGGCGGTCGCCATCGGGGTCGGTAACCAGTCCCAGGTCGCACTGCTGCTCGCGCACCACGGAACAGATTTCCGAAAGATGTTCCGGCAGCGGTTCCGGATTGTGAGGAAAGATCCCGGTCGGTTCGCAATAAAGGGGTACAACTTCTACACCCAACGTATCGAGCAGCTGAGGCAGCGCTACGGATGCACCGCCATTTACAGCATCCACGGCTACTTTAAAGCCGGC
>JBLRWS010000044.1:13745-20286 GCA_047921075.1 Balneolaceae bacterium
CCGCCGTCGCAAACGGTGCCAAATGCGGCCGCATAGTGGACCAGATTTTCGGGATGAAGATGTGAACCGATTACACCACGAATGCCGGATACTGAAACCATTAATGCCATGCGGAATACTTTTTTTTGATGTGATTGCAAAAAAGGTACGGTTCTGAGCTCTAAAACAACAGCACCTAAATAGCACTGGGTAGTGAGCACCAATAGGATGGGCATTTCATACACAGTTCACAAAATTTACGTTGTTTTTGCGTATATTTATCAGCTGTAAACAAATGGATAAACATGCTTAAACTGTGGAAATATGGCGTGGCCGTATGGATGACTGTTGTCATCTCGGCCGGTTTTTTGATCTCTATTCCAAGGATTCCCATTCTGGAAGAGACTGCGCGAAACCTGTTTCTGCATGTACCGATGTGGTTTACCATGATGATCGCCTTTGCGATGGCCTTCTATTTCAGCGTTCGATACCTGAATGACGAACAGATGCGCTGGGATCGAAAAGCGGAAACCGCCACGGCAGTTGGCCTTATTTTTGGCGTATGCGGCTTACTTACCGGTTCGCTTTGGGCGCGTTTTACCTGGGGTACCTGGTGGACCTTTGCCGAGCCGCGCATGAATTTGTCGGCGTTGGCCATGATGATTTTCGTAGCCTACTTTATTCTTCGGTCGGCTTTTAACGATCCTGAAAAGCGAGCTAAAATTTCAGCCGTTTACAATATTTTTGGTGTAACAACCATCCCTTTTTTGCTGTACATCATCCCGCGGCAGCTGCCCAGCCTCCATCCCGGAGCAGAAGGCAATCCCGCATTTAGCGATCTTACAGCCCCTGAATTACGATTCGTTTTCTATCCTGCGGTGATCGGGTTTATCGGCCTGGCCATGTGGATGATGGATATTTTGAATCGATATAAAAACCTGCAATACCGAATTCAACAGACGGAATGAACGCTCCTGATTTCATACAAGAAAACGGCACCACTGCCGTTGATACGCTAACCAAAAGCTATTCCGACCAATGGGCGGGCGCCAATGCTGAAAATGCCTCTGCATTTGTTCAGTTTATGTCGTCCAACGATCTCATTTTTGTCGTGTTGGGTGTTAGCCTCATAATCTGGTTTGTGCTGCTCTTTTTTATGATAAAAGTTGACAGGAATGTGGCCAAACTGGAACAACAGTTAGAAGAATCAAACTCATGAAACCAAAAGTATTCGTTGGAATTGCAGCCATTGTATTGTTCACATCTCTTCTGATGTACAATTTTGGCAACAGTATCAGTACCTATGTGAATTTTGAACAGGCTGAAAACCGGCAGGTCTCTCACGTGGTTGGTACGTGGGACAGCTCCCAGGAGTACGGTTTCTCTCGTGAAACGATGCAGTTTTCGTTTTACATGAAAGATCAGGACGGGAATGTGCGGCGGGTCGTTTATCCGCGCCCCAAACCAAATAATTTTGAACAGGCAACCCAACTGGTTGTGATTGGCGAAATGCGCAACAACACCTTTATTGCCAACGATATGTTGATGAAGTGCCCATCCAAATACAACGACCCGAGCGAAGCGGAGTTTGTCAGAGCAGATGAGATGTAACCGACTATGATTTCTACTATTGGTACGCTTTTTTTATCGGCCTCTTTTGTGGCCGCGTTGGCAGCATTATTGATCTACGCTCTGGCCGCCTCCCGCGAGGATGGATTCGGTGGCCGTTACGAAACCGTCGCAAACGGCCTGTGGATTGCCAAAGGCATCTTTATGTTGATCGCGTCCGGCGCGTTGATCTATCTGATCATGACCCACCAGTTCCAGTACTTCTATGTCTGGAATTACAGCAGCCTCGATCTGGAACCGATGTATCTGTTCTCATCTTTTTACGGCGGGCAGGAGGGGAGCTTTATGTTATGGGTTCTCTGTGGATTTTTGATCGGGGTCGGCCTTATTCGCTGGACCCGTAAACCGTATCGCGCGCCGGTCATGTTTGTGATGGCTCTGAGTCAGGTATTTCTAATCTCGATGGTGGTTGGGTGGGATCTCTTCGGCACCTCCATCGGAGCCTCTCCATTTCGTACCATCGCTCAAGAGATGCCCAACGCTCCGTTTATTCAGGCCAATCCCGATTTTGTTCCGGCAGATGGTACCGGCTTGAACGATCTGCTGAAAAGCCCCTGGATGATGATTCATCCCCCGGTCATCTTTATCGGCTTTGCCATGATGACCGTACCGTTTGCCTTTGCCATTGCCTCGCTATGGACCAAAACCTATCACGAGTGGGTGCGTCCGGCACTGCCCTGGACACTGGCCGCCAACCTGTCGCTGCTTACCGCTATCTTTCTGGGTGGCTACTGGGCGTACGAAACCCTCTCCTTTGGCGGCTACTGGGCGTGGGATCCGGTTGAAAATGCATCGCTCGTTCCCTGGTTGATCGGAACGGCCGGTATTCACGCCATGATCATTCAGCGTAAAAGCGCACGTGCACATAAAGCGGCCATTTTTCTCTCCATACTGGCCTATATCGGAATTATCTACCAAACCTTTCTTACGCGTTCCGGTGTGCTGGCCGAACAGTCGGTGCACAGTTTCGTAGATCTGGGCCTGTACGGTCAGCTGCTACTTTTTATACTGGTGATTGCGGGACTTGGCCTGGGTATGTACGCGTATCGTTACAAAGAAATACCATCACCCGAAAAAGAGTCGAAGGTGCTCAGTAAGGAGTTTATGACCTTTACCGGCGCCATGCTGCTGCTCATTTTGGGCCTGGTGATTATTCTCGGAACCAGCTCGCCCATCATCGGCCGCTTTTTTGTGGAAAATCCGACCCCGCCCGAAATTAAGTTCTATAACGACTGGAGCATGCCGATCGCTATTTTGATGGCTATTTTCACGGTTATCGGCCAGCATCTCTTCTGGAAAAAGTATACCTGGGAGAGTCTTGCGGGAATTCTAACCATTCCGCTGGCTCTTGCCTCCGTTGCATCCATCGCCTCCATTATGCTGGGCAATGTTCAAAACATTGGCTACATGATCTTTATTTTTGCGGCCTGGTTTGCTGTATTTGGTAATCTTTCGATCATGATAGATTTGATCCGGAGAAAGCCGAGCCTAATTGGCGGTACCCTAAATCATGTCGGTTTTGGCGTACTTTTGCTGGGCATCATTGCTTCGTCTGTGTATACCGAACCGCTGCTCGACCGGGACGCTGCCAACTTTAATGCGCGTGTGGCTATGGGCGAGGTTTACGATGAGGAAGGTTTTCCCGTAACGCAGCCCCGGGAGATGTTTCTGCTGGAACTGAATCGCCCCAAACTCATCAACGATCGATGGATGGTTACCTACGAAGGGTACGAGCTCAGCGATTCTCCCCGTATGGGCCAGCAAAATTACCGCCTCCGGTTTGAGCCGGTTGAGGGCGGACGGTCCTTTATGATGGAGCCGGAAGTATACCCTATGCTCACCACCTCATCGATGGATAATATTGAGTGGGCGGTTGACCCGCATGTTCGCACCGGTTTAACCCGCGATGTCTACCTGTATGTAGCCGGCAGTAAATATGTAGAGCGTGAAAATGAGCGTGTGAAACGTCAAAATCGTCTGATGCCGGTTACCGAGCAGGGAGAGGAGACACGACAGGTGATTGAGATTCAAAAAGGGGAAACCATACGGGCCGGCTCTTACGCACTTACATTTCAGGATTTTCGTCCGGCCGGTGAAGACCAGCTGCCCGACAGCACGCAGATTGGAATTCGCTCACTGCTCACACTGGAGCATGAACCTACCGGATCAGCTTACGAACTGGAGCCGCTGTTTGCCATCTACACCGAAAATGGCCGAAGCTACACCTACGCACCGCCGCTGCGCATCAATCAGTGGGATATCGATCTGCGATTTACCGGCATTGTGCCCGAATCGGATGCAATAGAGGTTACCATAGACGGCATTGTGGATGAGTTTGAAGAAGACTGGGTGCTGGTTATTGCCGAGGTAAAACCGTTTGTGTCGGTCGTTTGGCTCGGTACATTCCTGCTGATGGCCGGCTTTTCCGTGTCGCTGATGCGCCATTGGAGACGAGAAAAAGAGGCTGGAAAGTAGCCGGCTCCGTTGCATCCCAATTGGTGAGCTGTTACTTTCTACCTGTCCGTTTCAATGTAAAGGATTTGTCCACTCATGAAGCACGTACTGCTCCGCCCACTATTGCTCGCTTTTCTGCTGTTTGTTACGTTCTTTTTGGCGGACGGGTTTTCAACGGTCAGGGCTCAATCGGATGATCTTCCCAATCCCGGCCGCGCCTTGCTGCAATCACTGGTTATGCCCGGATGGGGACATTACTACGTTGACAAGAATAACTGGACACGTGGAAAAATCCATCTCGGTTCCGATCTGATTATAATAGGTGCATTTTTTGGAATTGATGCACGTGCAAACAACTTGCAGCGACAATTTCGAACCTTCGCCAATAATCAGGCCGGTGTTTCCATCGACGGACGCAGCCGTTCTTTTGTTCTGGCGATGGGGAATTTCAACTCTCTGGAAGAGTACAACGATTTTCAGCTTCGAAGCCGGAACTGGGACCGTCTGTTTGATGACATCCCCGAAAACCGCTGGCAGTGGGAAAGTGACGAGCAGCGCCGGCAATTCCGTGGTCTGCGCGAAAGTGCCGAACGGGCAGATAATCAACTACCGGCACTGGCCGGACTACTGGTATTGAACCGCTTAATTAGTGGAATCAGTGCCGCTGGGCGTGCCCGCGACATGCAGCGGCAACTGCCGGAGCTCACCATTCTTCCGGTGATGGTAGATCATCAACATACCGGTATAACTGCCAATCTAACGATCCGCTTCTGACATGCCCCGCTGGAAACTGGTGCTCTCGTACGACGGCACACGGTATAACGGGTGGCAACGCCAGCCCACGGGGCGCACGGTTGAAGGGGAGATAGAGCGTTGCCTCGAAACGCTCTATCAACAACCGATTGACCTGATTGGGCAGGGCCGAACCGATGCCGGGGTGCACGCCTTGCATCAGGTTGCTCATTTTGACCTGCCCGATACCCTTTCGCCCGATCGATTCCTGAACGGCTTGCAGAGCCTGCTTCCGGATGATATTGCGATGGTAGGCACAGAAGAGGTAGAGGAGACGTTTCACGCCCGTTTTGATGCGGTCTCCCGATCCTATATCTACTCATGCACAACGGCCCGCCGCCCGCTGCAACGCCACATGGAGTGGTATATTCCCAATCAACCGGATGTACTGCTCTTAAACCGGTGTGCAGAGGCTGTTTTGGGCCGGTACGATTTCATCAATTTCTGCATACCTCCTGAGGGAGAAAAGGCTACCACAATCTGCGAAATTGTACAGAGTGAGTGGGTACAGGAGGGTGAATCGTTAACGTATCACATCGAAGGAAATCGCTTTTTACGACACTTGGTACGCCGGCTGGTCGGAACGATGATGCAGGTTGCCACCGGCGCGTTGACGCTCGAAGAATTTACCACACGAATAACCGGGCCGGAGATTTCCCAAAAAGGGCACGCTGCTCCGCCCCACGGTTTATTGCTGTCCGGTGTGCGCTACCCGATTACGCCGTAACAGCAGCAGACTCCCGCTCTTTTTCCTGTTTAAACGCTTCTCTTGGCTTCAGGCCGAGGATGTTGAACATCTCCCGATCTTCATCGAGGGCATTGTTGCAGGTAGTGAGTAATTTTTCGCCGGTAAAGATGGAGTTGGCACCGGCCATAAAGCAGTGAGCCTGCTCTTCGAGGCTCATGTTTACACGACCTGCAGAGAGCCGCACCATCGCGTTTGGCATGGTGATGCGTGCCGTGGCAATCATCCGGGCCATGTCGTACCACGGTACTTTCGGCTGATTTTCCATCGGGGTGCCTTCTACGGCGATGAGCGCATTGATCGGCACAGATCCGGGATGAACCGGCATGGTTGCAAGATTATGAATGAGTTCGATGCGATCACGATCGGTTTCGCCCATACCGATAATACCGCCACAACAGACTGAGATGTTGTTGTCGCGTACGCGCCCGAGCGTGTCGAGGCGGTCTTGATATGTACGGGTAGAGATAATTCGATTATAGAAATCTTCGCTGCTATCCAGGTTGTGATTGTAGGCGTAGAGGCCGGCATCTTTCAGTTTTTGAGCTTGCTCATCTGTAAGCATGCCCAGCGTACAGCAGACTTCCATATCCATGGCTGTAATCTCTTTTACCATGTTGATCACGCGATCAAAATCTTTATTCTTTCGCGCATTTCGCCACGCAGCACCCATGCAAAAACGGGTGGAGCCTGCATCTTTCGCCGTTTTTGCTGATGACAAAATCACCTCTTCGTCCAGCATTTTCTCAGGCTCTACGTCGGTGTGATAGCGGGCCGACTGCGGACAGTAGGAACAATCCTCCGGGCAACCACCTGTTTTGATCGATAATAACGTGCAGATTTGAACCTCACCGGTTTCGTGATGTTCGCGGTGCACGGTGGCTGCCTGATACATCAATTCCAGCAGCGGTTTGTTATAAATAGATTCGATCTCCTCAAGTG
>JBLRWS010000045.1:0-19686 GCA_047921075.1 Balneolaceae bacterium
GGCAGCTGCCGGTGTGGCCATGCTGATTGCCGCGCAGCTCTACTGGAGCACGGCTGAATACTCGACATACAGTATGCGGGGCGGCTCTGAGCTCGAAGAGCGTACAGCGCTGGCGCAAGATTACGCCTTTGCCTGGTCGCAGGGCGTGGGGGAGCTCATCACCCTGGCCGTTCCCAACGCATATGGAGGGTCCTCATCCGAGGCCTACTGGGGACCGAAAGCGTTTACCAGCGGGCCACACTATGCCGGTGCGCTTACCATTCTGTTTCTATTGGTTGGATTTTCACTCTCTCGACACAAACTAAAATGGGTGTTTGCCGGCCCCGGTATCCTTACGCTTTTGTTTGCACTTGGCGAGCACTTTATGCTGTTGAACGATCCGGCATTTCGCTTTATCCCGCTGTTCGACAAATTTAGGGTGCCCGAAATGTGGCTGATGGTTACGGTATTCTGTTTTGCTGTGGTTGCGGTAATGGGCCTCAGCAGCCTGATCACCGCTCTGCAAGCCCGCCAGCCCGACTGGAAGAAACATCTCGGCGCAGCTCTTGCAATCACCCTGCTGCTGGCTGCCATTCCCTATCAATTTCTCTCCTTTGAAAAACCGGGCGAACGCCAGCAGCTGGCCCAGCAAATAGCCCAGCAAAATCAGGTTCCGCCAGACGATCCCCGTGTTTCTCAAACAGTAAACCGGTTCGTGGTTAACGAATTGATTCCACAACGGCAGGAAATGGCCAGGTCGGATGCCTTGCGGTTTCTGATTTTTATTGGCGGCGGCGTTGTGTTGCTGATCGTCTTGGTTCTTGGCAAGCTATCCGCGTCTGCTGCCTTGGCGGGATTCAGCCTTTTATTGGTGCTCGATTTGGCCCAGGTCAATCAGCGGTATATGAATGAAGGCGCTTTGGTTGATGGTTCCGTTGAACGGGAAATGGTTATTGAACGCCAACAGCGCGAGCTCGATCAATACATCGTGGAGAATGGTGCACACGATGAGGGATGGCATTACCGCACCCTGCCCCTGCTCGATAATCCTTTCAACAATGCTGTGCCCTCCTACTTTTACCCATCAGCCGGTGGTTATTCAGGTGCCAAGTTGGGGTACTATCAGGATTTGATCGACACGGCAATCTTTTCCGGCGAGTTCGGCATCAACACCGGCGTACTGGCCATGCTCAATGTACGATACCTCACCACCGGCCAGCCGGTTCAAATTCCCGGATTCGAAACCGCGCTTCAAACCGATCAGGGAAGTGTCATCGAGTTGCAGAATGTGCTGCCCAAAGCGTGGTTTGCCGATCAGGTGGAGGTACTTGAATCGGAGCGGGATGTGCTGCATCGTATTTCCGATGGGTTCGACCCCGGCGCAACGGCCTTCATCACCGACATGGCGATCGAGTCGCCTCAGCCCGATACGGCCGCCACGGTGCGCGTCTCACACTACGGGCCAAACCGCATAGAGCTGCAAATGGAACGCAGCACGCCCGGCTTTCTGGTATTGGGCGAAATCTGGTATCCGCCCGGCTGGCAGGCAACCCTGAACAATGAACCGATTTCCATTGTGCGCACCAACTATGTGTTGCGTGGTTTTGAGATTCCGGCCGGTTCGCACACGCTGTTACTGCAAATGGAACCGGTATGGTATCAAACCGGAAACTGGCTCTCGGCCATCGGCACGCTGCTGCTGTTCGGCCCCGGCCTTTTCGGGATGTTTCTCTGGTACAGAACCCGTGAAAAGCGTGTAAAAGAAGAAGACGATGAGTAATCTGCGGCGATGGATTTCAAAAGCGGCGGCCGCTGTAGCCCCCGAACGGTGGAAATCATTTGCAGAACTGCACTATTGGAAACAGCAGAAGCAGAAGGAAGGCCATCTTTCAAACGATCATTACCCCTATTTTTATACGAAGTATTTTGGGCTGCCGTACTCATTTTACGACGGCAAACGCATCCTGGACATCGGCTGCGGGCCGCGCGGAAGCCTTGAATGGGCCGATACTGCCAAACAGCGGGTGGGGCTTGATCCACTGGCCGATGAGTATGCCCGCCTGGGCGCAGACGCTCACGCTATGGAGTACGTGGCATCCGGCTCCGAATCCATTCCTTTCGGAGATGGACACTTTGATGTGGTGTGCGCCTTCAACTCGCTCGATCACGTTTCCGATGTGGAGCACTCTATCCGTGAAATAAAACGGGTGACGGCCCACAACGGTCTGTTTTTGCTGATGGTCGAAATCAACCATCCCCCTACCGAATGCGAACCTCACGAGCTCTCGCCACATATTGTGGATGCCTTTGGCCCGGAATTTGATTGCATCACATGCAACGTATACCCTCCGGAAGAACAGGGGCTCTATCAAACGCTGCAACACCGGAACCCGGTTCCGCACCCGATGGAGTACAGCGATCAGGGCTGGCTCACAGCACAGTTCAGACGCGCGGCGCGCTAAAGTCCCAGGCAGTTTCCATCCCGATAGAAAATCGAGGTTTCGCACGGCAGAAACTCTATCGGACTAAATCCGCGCAATGGCAGCTGCCGGAACCCATTCTCTCTCAACCGTTGTAATCCCTCACCATATTTTTCGCGAGCCGAATCGTCGAACAAAATCACACCACGTTCGGTAAGTGCCTGCAGGGAATAAGACACACACCCGGCACGGCGGCGCCCGTCAATAATAATCAGATCGTACATTTCACCTGACTCCAGAATCGATTTTTCGTACCCTTTTTCGATATCCCGAACTATCAGTGTGGCATTATCCGGCAGCTTTTTCTCTACCATTTCGGCCCATTTCCGGCTGTGCTCTACGGCCGTAATGCGCCCTACCCGTTCAGCCCACCAAAGCGTGCCCAAACCGGAGCCATACTCAAAAACGGATGCATCGGCAGGCAATCGCTGCTCCAAAAGATCGATGGCGGGATAGGTAATCCAGGGAATCGGCCGTCCGGCGGCGTCCACACTTCGGTTTTCCCGAAAGCTCCGAAACCATCCCCACGTTCGTAGCGGACTCTTTTTGTACAGTAGCCAATAGTCGTACCCCGGCAGCTTGGCCAGCAGCGGGTGGATATTTTTCCGAAAAAAATAAGATCTCGTAAACTTCGTGCTCATGTCTGTAACATACGTTTCAATTCCTTAAACCAAAGTTTTGGCGGCGATGCCCGGAAAGCGTGCAGCAGCGATAACCGTTCACCCGAGGCAAGCTTCAGCCGATACTGCTGATAGCGCCGGTGCGCCACACTCATTTTATCGTGATGTTTTTCAAAACAGCGCCGGTACCCGGCAAGCCGTCTCTCCGAGTTGGTGATGCGATCATCCGTTGCCCCTATGGCCACCTCCTGCAGCGATTCAGGAACGGTTTTAATCGGGCCGTGTGCCTCAACAAGGCGAATCCAGCAGTCGTAATCCTGCGCAGCCGGCAGCGCTTCATCAAATCCACCGATGGCTCTCAGATTCTCCGTTTTCGTGAGCACCTGATTTCCCACCCGGTTGTAATACAAGAGATCATCCAGATCAATCACAGGCGGCTTTTTCCAGACCCGCCGCCTGTTCCCGTCAACCATTACATCGTACGAACAGACGGCGGAAAAACCTTCCGCAAACGAATCATACAGGTGCATTAATCGATCGGGGTGCCATCGATCATCATCATCAATCCCGGTAATCCACATTCCCTGCGCTTCGGCAATCGCACGATTTCTGGCGGCCGGCGCACCCTGTGGTTTCGGTTGATGCAACACCCGAATCCGGGAATCGTTTTGTGCCAAACGATCAACCACCGCTTGGGTATCGTCATCCGAAGCGTCATTCACCACAATCAGCTCCCACTGTTCGTAACTCTGTTTCTGAACCGTTGCCACCGCCTCGCGCACAAGCCCTGCCCGATTACGGGTAGGCAGGTAGACCGAGATAAGCGGTTGATTGTGCGAGTTCAATGTTCTTCTGAAGCGGTTTGATTATATTTGCCGGCAAGCACAAACTTATGAACAAACCGCCAACCATCACAATAGCCATTTGCACCTACAATCGGGAGTCGTATCTGCGCGATACGCTCCGGGATTTGACTGTACAAAAAGGAGAAATCAATGGTGCAGCCATCCTTGTGATCGACAATAACAGCCAGGACGGGACCGAAACGGCCGTGCACAATTACATGTCGGCCAACCCCCGGATCGATATTCGCTACGTACGGGAGCAGAAACAGGGACTTTCTCACGCCCGGAATCGTGCGTTCGCTGAGGCAGAAAGTGAGTACCTGCTGTTTATTGATGATGACGTAGTATTGCCGGCTCATTTTACAGAATCGGCACTGAACATGGTTCAGGATTTTGAGCACCCATCCTGTGGCGGTGGACGAATTTTTGTACAGTTTGATAACGGTGATCCGGATTGGATTCCCCGCGAGCTGATGCCCATGTTTGGCCTGCACGATCTTGGCGATGCTTCGCGGCCCTATCCACCCGATAACTTTCCGCGTGGCGGCAACATGCTCATTCACCGCACGGTGTTTGAAGCGGTTGGGGAGTTTGATCCCCATCTCGGGCGCAAAGGAAAAGGGCTGGCCGGCAGCGAAGAGAAAGCCTTTTTTGCCGAAGCGCGGGAACGCGGATTTCCTTTGCTGTACCTGCCACAGCTGGAACTTCATCACCGAATAGGAGCCGACCGCCTGCAACGGCCCTATCTGATGCGGCAATCTCAGGGCATCGGCACCAGCGAGTATGTACGGCTGCGGCACAGCCCGATCGGGCAAATCGGCAAGCTGGCATCGGAGTGTGTGAAGGGAGCCGGAAGTGTGGTATTGGCTCTGCTCTATCTTCTTCGCGGTAAAACGGGGGCAGCCAAACTGCTGCTTCTATTCAGGTGGTGGGTTTTGCAGGGTTTTTTCCGGGGCAGACAAATTGAAACCAACAACGGATAGCCTGTGGGTATTGTAGCTAAACAGAGCCTTTTCAATACGTTTATCTCGTATGCGGGAATTCTTCTCGGCTTTGTACTCACCATTTTCCTGTTTCCCTACATTCTCGATCCCGATCAGTACGGACTTACACGGGTGCTGCTCTCTGCCTCGCTGATTGGGGTGCAGTTTGCCAGTTTGGGCGTTCGCAACTCCGTGATACGGTTTTTTCCCTTTTTTGAATCCGTAACCGACAAACAACACGGGCTGCTTCTCTGGGCAATCGTTGTTCCCGCGGTAGGGTTTCTCCTATTCAGCTTGCTGTACTGGCTCTTTTCCGACCCGATTATTTCATTTTATGCCGATCAGTCTCCGCTGTTTGTAGAGTACTATTTTTGGGTGCTGCCGCTTACGCTCTTCGTTCTCTATTTCGACATTTTTAACAGCTATCTGCGTTCGCTTAAAGACTCGGTTTCCGGATCGGTGGTACAAGAGATTGTGCAACGGCTGGTAACCATGGCACTGTTGGGCATCTATTTTTTTGAATGGTTATCCTTTCCCGCTTTCCTTACCCTCTTCGTGCTTAGCTATGCCGCGCAGCCCGCTCTTGTGTTTGCGCGCATTTGGCAGCGCGGCGAAGTACGGTTTCGTCCCAGCAGGCGCATCATGCGCAAGCGGGTGGTGGCCGGGCTGTCCAGCTTTACGCTCTACTCGCTTTTGGGTGGTATTGCCACGGTACTGGTCTGGAACGTGGACATTTTGATGCTCGGCTCCATGGCCGGCCTCGCCAATACCGCCATTTATGCTGTGGCGTTTTACATCGGGTCGGTCATTACCGTTCCGCAGCGGGCTATTGACAAAATTGCTTCCCCCCTGATCTCAGAAAAAATCAAAAAGAAGCAGTGGGACCAGGTGCACAGCATCTACAAAAAAACGGCGCTGCATCAGCTGCTTTTCGGGCTTTTTGTATTCGGGGCAATCTGGATCAACATCGACCTCTTTTTCCTGGCCCTTCCCCAACAGTACGGGGCGGGAATCTGGGTGGTGTTTATCATCGGGATTGGAAAACTGATCGACATCTCGACCGGTGCCAACAGCGATATTTTGCTTCACAGCCGATACTATCGATTCATTTTTTACAGCAACCTGTTGCTGGTTGTGCTCACCATTTCTCTAAATGCACTGCTTATCCCTCAATTCGGCATCGAGGGCGCAGCCTTTGCAACCGCAACGGCTCTGTTCACCTACAACACTTTGAAGGTTGTGTACCTGTGGCGCGTGCTGCATATGCTCCCCTTTACTGCTGCTTATGCGGCCATTCTGGTTATTGGTGTGGCATCCATTTTGCTTACGGAAGCCCTGCCCGTTCCCGGCTTTCTGCCGCTCAGTGTGGTACTCAAGAACCTGACGTTCGGGGCGCTGTTTATCACACCGGTATTCTGGTTTAATCTCTCGCCCGATTTGCGGCAGCTGCTCATGCAGATTGGCCAGAAACTGGTTTCGTGGAAGAAAGAATAGAAGAGAGTGTTTGTTTTGATGAGCCCATCGCCCCGAATTACGCAGGGTCTTGATCGGTTTCTATTCGAGGATGTTCACACTTTTCGCTTTCACTCACAGGAAATACAATCGTGATTTCATTTTTAGCGTCATCACACTCTACATCTCCCTGTATCTGTTTCGCGAGGGACCGTATCAGGCGAATGCCGATATCGTTCTTGAGATTCCATTGAAAAAAGCCGGGTGGCAGATTTCCATGGTCCCGAACGGTAATTTCAAACAGATGCCCGCACGATGCCAGCTCAAGCGTAGCATACCCCTCAACCTGGCTCACACTCAGCCGCTCGTACAGTCTGCTCAATAGTTCATTTACGATCATACACACCGGTACCGATCGCTCCAGATTCATCACAATGGTTGACGCATGCAACGTGATAGCCGGTGTAGCACCTTCACGCCGGTAATCCTGATTCAGGCGGTTGTACAGTTTAATAGCATAAACCTTCAGGTTGATGGTGTTGTGGCTTCCACTTTGCGACATCAACTCGTGCAGCAGAGAAATAGCCCGAACACGAGATTTTGAATCACGCAATGTTTCAATAAGGCCGTTATCGCCTGTTCGCTTCAACTGCAGTTCAAACAGGGCAAGAACAATGCCGAGGTTACTCTGCACTCTGCCGTGAATCTCGCTGAGCAGCCTGTCCCGCTCTGAAACGGCTTGCTCCAACTCCTCTTCCCTACGGAGCAACGCCTCGGTTTGATGATCAACCTCCTCTTTTAATACCCGATTCCATGACGACACCAGATACACGCCGGTGAACCCGACCGTAAGTATGATTCCAATAGAGATCCAGAAAATCATCTGGTACGACTCGGTAGCCATGACGATTCGCTCGGCAGCCACAATCTGCGATTCAACCAGCGCTTCCTGAATACCCTGATTGCCCATCATGCGGCCTCCAATCACAAACAATAACACCACCACTACCACCGATGAGATCGCTCCATAGATCCACCCAACGGTTACGGGCGCCTGCGGTGCGGGCTGTTTGATTTTACCCCGCCATTTATACACGGTGGGAGTTGCCAAAAACAGAAACGGGGCAACGATCAACATCGATTGAAAAAATGCACCCGTCCACCATCCGTTCCATAACATCGTGGTGGCAATCGCATCAAGCCCCTGGTGCAAGCTCCAGACAAACGACCCCAGCGAGCTGGCCATGGCAGCTACCAGCGACACAACCGTGAAAAATGCCACACTTTTAATACTTCTCATGTCGATGGAAACAGGCACACAGTAGTAGGCCAATGCGTAAATGCCCATCCCAAGCACAAACGAAATAGCAAACAGAAGCGACCACTGAACCGGCATGTCGGCTGCAAATGCAATCACAAATGAGGAGAGAAATACGGGGATGAATCCCCATTCAAACCCTATCCAAAAAAGAAGAAGAGTGCCAACTACGAGCGGGGGATAGAGCATAAAAAACGAAACAATTCCCGACTGGTCGGATGCTGCAGATACCCAGCTTTCAGGAATCAAGAATAATACCGAGAGGATGGGGCCGGCTATAAGCAGCACCCAACAGAAAAGAACGGACAGCACTTTTATCGGTTCGTTCCGCCCATCTGCCAACAATTCTTCCAGAGAGATGGGCAACCAGCGATGCGGTGCAGGCAGATGATTCAGTGTCGTCATATGGTACGATAGAAATATTAGAAAATTCTAATATAACTGAATATTCAATCCGTTTCCAATACAAAATGGTGAGTGGCATTCATCTTCTTCCGGCTCCCTTTCAACCGTTAATGCCGCTCTCTCGTTGCTGCCGGATCAGATAGCCGGCGATTCGTGAACAGCACGTGCCCTATTCGGGAATCCTCTCAAACATCACACCCCTCGAAATTTTCAAATTCCAGGTATCGCTGAAGCTGCCTGTGGTAACGCCCGGTGTGTATAGTACCGGTTTCCATCCCTTTGCAGAACCGGTGGGTAGTGGCAGCTCGGCCGGCACCACTTTTCGGGGTTGCCCCTCCATGTTGGCCATAAATACCAGCTCTTTTCCGCTCTCCCGATCTTTTCGATAGCCGTAATAGATCACACTACCTTCAACCGGCTGCAGGTAATCCAGAACATCCCCTTCCTGGAAATGGTCGCGAAGCCATGGGTTGGCAAGGCGAAAACGGCGGACCTGTCGGTTAAAGTCGGATTTCTCAGCCGAGTAGTTTCGAATCTGGCGCTCGGCGTTGCAATAGTCATGCACATCGTTCATCCAGGCAAAAGCAAAATCATCCAGCTTTTCAGGCGTCCACTCAAACCCTTCGTGAGCGGGAAAATCGTTCAGAAGTGCGGCTATTTTTGGGATATCGTAATTGGTTATATCCACATAGCGAATCAGGCTGTACGTACATTCCCGAAGCGTTTCCAGAGAGTGAAACCCTAACGCTTTTAGCTGTTTAAAACTTCCCTGCTCGCTGTACTCCTCTTCATTCACCTGCCAGTGAATGAAAAAAGATTCCTCGGCTGCCACTTTCAGTGCGTAGGTGGTATCGGTATTGCGGAAAAAACTCCATGATGTGTTGCACAGCGCCTGCACAAATTCCATCGGCACACCCGGCATAAACCCGTGAAAAAAGAGTGTGGTTGCGGGGTTGTTGTAGGCGTGATCCATAATCTGTTTCAGCCCATCGCCCAACAAGCTGTTCAGGCGTACCGTAGAGGGATCGGTTTGCGTACCGCGCCGCATCGTATCGTGGTTGGCATACCCGCTGATCCATCGCCCGCCGTGCTCTTTGGTTTCGAGAACGCGCCACCATTTCGACATCCAGAACGTGAAGAGATAGGGTGTGTTGTAGGCAAAAATCATCGGTGCCCACTGGAAATACTCATCGTTTTGTTTAATCAGGTCGCGATACGTTGAAGCCAGTTCCCAATCTTCGCGCGGCCACGGGCGGCCATCTTCATACACCATCCACGGCAGATAGTCGATACCCGCCACCGTTTGGGTTTGGGCACCCATGCGATGGAGAAGGTCATCATCATGAGCCATCTCCCCTTTCTTCTCGTCATAATATTTAAAATCCTGAGCGCCATCGACCCGTATCCCGTCAATTCCCCAGTTCATTTTACGATGCAGCATTTCGAGCAGTATACTGCGCACCATCGGATGGCGAAATTTCAAATCCTGCCCATACATATTTGGGCCTGAAAAAAAGCTTGACGGTAAGAGGTTTAACCCTTGATTATCGGCATGGCCAAAAACGTTGTCGATGACAACACGAATAGGCTGCCCGGGAAATTGGTGGAGGGTTTCAATCAAGCGCAACAGTTCATGCGGGCGGCCGGTGGATAAGATGGAGGGATTGACAGCTGTGGAACCGAAGATGGGAATGTCGTACCCCCAATTGGTAACGGACGGCTTGCGTAACCTGGCCGATACTGCCGCCGTATCTGAGGAGATCGTTTTCCAAAAGGAGTGGCGCTCCGGGTTTTCGATAACGGGCACTTCGGGCATGAGCTGGATGGCATCAAACCCGTCAAAATTCTGTTCGAAAATGGTCAACTTTTTGCCCGCCTGCTTTTTTTCTGCAATGCGCTTATAAAGTGTGGTAAGCCCCTGTATGGTACCATCAGCCGTAGCTGTTGAGGGGTGAATCTCGAGCATATTAACCGGTGGTTTTTGCCGGCCGGTTTCTTCATTAAGAAGCGCAGGTACTACATCTTGAAAGTAGCCGGCGTCCGACCGTTTTTCCAGCACAGAGTAGGTATCGTACACCTCCGCCGGAGCGTAAATACCATACGGCAGGGAATCGGCCAGAGGATCGCCTACCCGTGTCTCTTCAGAGCCGTTTCGCAGCAAAAACTGATAGAATGCTCCGAAGCCCTCTTCATTGCCGGACGGAATTTCTTCAAACACACCCCAGGCAAAGTGGCGAAATGTCTGCAGTTTGAGCAGATGGCGATCAAACGTGATCATCTGCTCCGATTTATTGAAAAATAGCGGCTCTTTAGCGATCAGCAGTTCCAGGTGCGCCTGATCGTACAAATCCAGCTCCGGCCACCAAAGTAAAAACGATGTGCACGAACCCTGAATCCCCACACCAAGAGACCGGGCCAACTCTCTGGCGGCTTCAAATGTAGCTCCATTTTTGTAATACGTAGCAACCTTTTTACCGAGTTCTACGGTAGCAGACGCGTGTGGTGTTGGGTCAATCATCAGTTTGATTCAATTCTATAGTTTACCAGAAGAATAGTACAATGGCAGCCGTAGCAGCAACAATTAGAACCGAGTGGAAACGGTAATCTTTATACCATGGCATCGGCTCGGACGGAAGGGCATCTTTCGGTCTCCAGATAATCGTATCCAAACTTCCCTCTTCCGGTGCCTCGCCAAAAACACTGATCAGATAGAATACCAAAAAGGAGAATGCCGTAAGTGCTCCGGCCATAATGGTAAAGTGCAGCTCAAACACATCCAAGATAGAGAGGACAAAGAAAATCACCGATACCGTGTGGCCAATCACCAGCGTCCAGAAGGCCGCATGGCGGCTTCCCCGCTTCCATAAAATGCCCATAAAAAAGATGGCCACAACCGGCGGCACAATGTACGAGAAGGCCTGCTGAATGTAGCGGAATATGCCCTCAAAATTGGCGATATTCGGCGCCCATAGTACCGCTACAATCATCAGTATGATGGTGGTCCATCGCCCGATTTTACCGATCTCCTTGTTGGTAAGGTTGGGGTTTTTCGGCTCAATAAAGTCCATCGTAATCAACGTGGACGAGGAGTTTAGTGTAGAGTCGATACTCGACAAAATAGCCGAGATCAATCCGGCCAGTACCAGTCCGGTGATGCCGATGGGTAATACGTTGGCCACCATCGTTGGAAACACCATGTCGGGATCGTCGAGTCCGGGGAACACGCTGATGGCCATTACGCCGGGAATCACCATAATCATGAGTGCACCCACTTTTAAGGCACCGCCCAGCATGGCTCCCCACCGCGCGTTTTTGATATCTTTTGAACCCAGCACCCGCTGCACAATGTATTGATTGGTAGCCCAGTAGTAGAACCCGAGTACCGGAACCCCAATGAGCGTACCCAGCCACGGAAGGGCCTCATCATCAAGCGGACGAATCATCGACAGATGATCACCCGATACGGTTGCCGTTACCGCCGACCAGGAGTAATCGAAATTACTGAACATAAGAATGGTGAGTATGGTAGAGCCCGCTATCAAAATAACCGCCTGCAGTACATCGGTGTAAACGACCGCCTTGAGCCCGCCGGCAGCCGTATACAACCCGGCAAACACGCCAAGAGCAAGAATGGTGTACAAGATATCTATCTCCGGAAAAAAGACCTGAATGACAAGCGCGCCGGCATAGAGCCCCCCGGCCGTATCCACCACAATGCTCAAAAAGATGGTGATGATTGAAAAGTATTTTCGGGATCGCACATCAAACCGGTTTTCCAGAAATTCCGGAATGGTGGTAATACTCGATTTGATGTAGTACGGGATGAAGAAAACCGCCATCACAATCAGCACAATCGCGGCCATCCACTCGTAGTTGGCAACAGAGATGCCGGTTCGGTAGGCATCGCCCGAGAGGCCAATAAGCGTGGTACTGGAAATATTGGACGCAAACAGCGAAAAGCCGATGACCCCCCAGCCGAGTGTGCGGCCGGCTAAGAAGAGGTCCTCGCCGGTATCGGTACGTTTGGATACGTAGTAGCCAATTGCAATAATGAGCAGGAAATAGCCAATGATAATGGCAATATCCAAATTACTGAGAGCAAGTTCTGTCATGATGTAGCAAGTTGCGTTAAAACCTCCTGAAACGACCCGAAAATGTAAGCGCTTACACACTGAGCCTGCATAACTGCCCTAAAAACTGAACGCTGTACAACGTGTTGCGCTTTCCTAATATAACATTGAGAGGTAAATAATAAAGCGCCTTTTCTGGCACTCCGGGTTCACAACCTGCGGCTTGAGGGGACGCTCACTGACTGCTTTGCAAGCGATTGATTAGCAATCATTTACATTACACAAACAATCCTCTGCAGAAACGCTTTGGCGGCTTATAAAAATTTACTTGCCAGATTGGCCAACGCGCTTCGCTCCCCTTTCTCAAGGTTGATATGAGCGTAAATATCGTTGTTGTTGAGGCGGTCAACCAGGTACGAAAGGCCGTTGCTTTGGGCGTCGAGATACGGCGTGTCGATCTGAAAAATATCACCTGTAAAAATAATCTTGGTGTTCTCGCCCGCTCGGGTAATGATCGTTTTGATTTCATGCGGAGTCAGGTTTTGAGCCTCATCCACAATAAAGATCACATTGCTCAGGCTTCGCCCCCGAATGTAGGCCAGCGGTACAATGGAGAGTTTCTCGGTCTGCACCATCTCCTCAATTTTTTTATACGCCTTGCTCGACTCTTTGTACTGGTTTTTGATGATGTTAAGATTATCCCACAACGGCTGCATGTAGGGATCAATTTTCGATTTTGCATCCCCCGGCAAGTACCCGATATCCCGATTGCTAAGCGGCACGATAGGCCGTGCAAGATAAATTTGCCGGTATTGCGACCGCTGCTCCAGTGCTCCGGCCAGAGCAAGCAGCGTTTTTCCGGTGCCGGCCGCACCGGTTACCGACACCAGCTGCACCTCCTGGTTCATAATGGCGTGCATGGCAAAGGTCTGCTCGGCATTACGTGGCGAAATACCATACGCATTGATGGTTGGAACCAGTTCAATTTTTTTGGTTCCGGGATTGTAGTGGCCCAGCGCCGAACTGCTGTGGTTTTTTAAAATGTAGTAATGATTGCTAACCGGCGGTGCCACATCCACCTTTTTGGGATCGATTTTCCCCTTACTGTATAGCTCGTTGATCGGGGTATTATCATCAAACAGCAGATCCGATTTGCCGCGGTAGAGGTGGTCAATATCTTTGATCTGTATCGTCTCGTAATCTTCCGCTTCAAGGCTTAGGGCCCGCGCTTTAAGCCGCAGGTTGATATCTTTCGATACCAGAATCACCTTCCGGCCTTTCTCCTCTTCCCGCAATTTCAGTGCCGAATTTAAAATGCGATGATCATTCTTTGACGAGCCAAATACCTTATTGGCATCCATTTGGCTGTCTTCCTGGTTCAGTACCCGGATTTTGCCATGCGTACTGCCGTTCAGCGGTATCCATTTCTTCATCATGTTCGAGTCGGAAATCTTATCGAGATAACGGATGAACTGACGGGCGTGCAGATTGGTAACAGAGTTGCCTTTTTTAAATGCATCGAGCTCTTCCAGTACCGTAATGGGAATACCGATATCATTTTTCCCAAAGTTTCTAACGGCATCCGAATCGTAGAGAAGTACAGAGGTGTCAAGTACAAATATCTTATTCGCTTTCTTTGTAGCGGGCATAAGCTACCACCATCGGGTTAGTGAGAAGGGAACTGTGATGATCATTACCTTTACTATAGCTATTGGCGAAATGATTGTCAATTCTATGACAAAAGATAATCGACTCTTAATCGCTCACTACTGTGTATAGTGATACATCCCAATACCGGCGGCAAGGGCTGCGTTCAGGCTTTCTACATGGCCCGAACGACCCGGAATACGCACATGATGTGGATGCGCAGATGCAATCTCCTCTGAAATTCCATTCGCTTCATTTCCAACAACCAGTACTCTCCGTTTTGCCGGCCGCCCTTCCGCGATGGGCTCTGAACCCGGGCCGCCATCGAGCAGTGTGATGTCTGCTCCCAGTTCTGCTGCCTCATGCAACATCTCATTCAACTGCCCTGAACAGATGGGCAGCGTACCGGTTGCTCCGGCCGTACTGCGCACCACCTTGGGATGAAAAGGATCCACCGTGCCATGACCCAACAAGAGGCCGCGCACACCAAACCATGCGGCGGTGCGGATAATCGTCCCAAGATTGCCGGGATCTTGTATCGCGTCAGTGGCAACCACCAACCCTTCTGCTTCAACAAGCTGCTGCAGGGTAGATGGTGCCGGAATGCGGCAAATCGCAATGATTCCCTGTGGCGTTACTGTGTCGCTGAGCGATGCAAACCGGGCGGTATCGGCCTCAAGAATCTCCGTCTCCTTCAACAGATCGGGAACCGCAAACCCTTCCGATACAACCAGTGCCTCAACCTCTATCGCCCCATGCCGGACGATCTGTTCTACACACCGCTCCCCCTCCGCAATAAAAAGGCCTTCCCGGCGGCGGTGTTTGCCCTGTAGTAATTTCTTCCACAGCTTTATCTGATTGTTCGATACTTTTTTCAATCCGGCAACAGTTTGTGTTTGAAAGGATTGGGATTCAGCCCATCAGGCTCTATATTTATTGAAAGATCGAATTCTCTGCCATTGCGAACAAACCGAACCCACATTCATGAAGTCATTTCTCTCCGACCTTGGTATAAAAAAGAAGAATGCCGGAACCTCAACCGGCCAAACCTGGCACTCATCCAAAACAAAAAATCTCATCTCCAGTTATTCGCCGGCTGACGGCTCATTGATTGCGGAAGTTGAGCAGACCGACCGCGCTGCGTACGATACCGCTGTAGACGCTGCAGTGGAAGCGTTTGCGGAATGGCGTATGATGCCGGCACCACAGCGGGGCGAAATTGTCCGCCAAATTGGATTAAAGCTGCGCGAGTACAAAGAGCCGCTGGGCAAGCTGGTTTCGTGGGAGATGGGTAAAATCTATCAGGAAGGGCTCGGCGAGGTTCAGGAGATGATCGATATTTGCGATTTTGCCGTGGGCCAGTCGCGACAGCTTTACGGAAAAACGATGCACTCCGAACGGCCGGCTCATCGTATGTACGAGCAGTGGCACCCACTGGGCCCTGTTGGCATCATCTCTGCATTCAACTTTCCGGTTGCTGTGTATAGCTGGAACGCCATGATCGCCGCCATCTGCGGAGACACGGTTATCTGGAAGGGCTCGGAGAAAACACCCTTATGCGGCATCGCTGTCCAGACTATCATTGCAGAGGTATTAAAAGAAAATGATGTACCCGAGGGCGTTTTTTGCATGGTTACCGGTGGCCGGGAAGTGGGCGAATGGCTCACCGAAGATGAGCGAATCCCGCTGATTTCTGCTACGGGTTCCATCCGCATGGGTAAGCAGGTTGCTCAAAAAGTGGGCGCTCGGCTGGGCAAAACCATTCTGGAACTGGGCGGCAACAATGCCATCATTATCAGCAAGGAGGCCGACCTCGAAATGGTGGTGCGCGCAGTGGTATTCGGTGCTGTGGGAACCGCCGGACAGCGCTGTACCAGTACCCGCCGGCTCATCATTCATGATGATGTGTTTGATGAACTTAAAGATCGGCTTATCAAAAGCTATAAAAGCATCACCATCGGCGATCCGCTGGATGGGAAAACCCTGGTCGGGCCCCTCATCGATAAAGACGCCGTGGATATGATGCAGGCTGCACTGAAAAATGTCGAAAAAGAGGGCGGAAAAATCCTCTTCGGAGGAGAATCACTCTCCGATCGCGACGGCTTTTACGTACAGCCCGCCATTTGCGAAGTACAAAACGAATTCGAAATTGTACAGGAAGAGACCTTCGCTCCTATTTTGTATCTGATTCGATACCATACACTGGATGAAGCCATCGCCTATCAAAACGGGGTTAAGCAGGGGCTCAGCTCTTCCATGTTCACACTCAACATGCGCGAAGCCGAAACCTTTTTGAGCCACCGGGGGTCTGATTGCGGTATCGCAAATATCAACATCGGTACAAGCGGGGCAGAAATTGGAGGAGCTTTTGGCGGTGAAAAAGAGACCGGCGGCGGACGAGAGTCCGGCTCTGACGCCTGGAAAGCGTATATGCGCCGACAAACCAACACCATCAACTGGGGCAGTGAATTACCACTGGCTCAGGGCATTGAGTTTGATGTATAAATATCCCGATGCCGAAACAATCGTTAAAAATTGTTCCGGTGTTATGATTTAAACATTCCCGCTAAGTATCTTTTTGTTTGATTGAACAATAACCGGTGAAAACAGCTCTCATCTACATATCGCGGGCCATATTGGTCTTTTATGTGGCGTTTTCGTTCAGCCTGGAGTTTCTGCATTCGCACGCTCCGCAGCTGTCTGAAACCGGCAGCAGTACGCCGTCTGCCGATCTGATCATTGTAGACGATTGTATCGTCTGCTCGGCCATGGAATTCGACTTGCCGGCAGCCAGCTCCGGCGAAACGATCCTTCATTCTGACGAAACGTTAATCGCTCCGTTCAGCACTGTACTCACCAACCGTGTCCTCTCTTCTTCCCAACCGCCCCGAGCCCCCCCTTTTCCCGCTTGATTACGCCCTTCTGATGTCTGTCCACACGACAGGCCCCAAATCATTTTTTGATCACTCTTTCAAACAACTGAACGGTATTCCGATTTGTATCGGCGTATACGCGTGATGTTGTATTTAATCAATCGTTTAAAGACTTATGAAACTAAAAGCAGCATTACTATCTCTCGTCTCACTCTTTTTCGCTCTCTCTGCGGCTGCACAACACTCCATCTCCGGTAAGGTTACCGACCTCGACCACGGGCACACCCTTGTTGCCGCAACCGTACAACTGGTTGAACTAAACCGTGCAACCGTTACCAACCGACAGGGTGAATTTCAATTCCGAAATCTACCCGACGGATCCTTTACCTTGCGCGTCTCCTACGTGGGCCACGAAACCGTAGAGCAATCGGTTGATCTTCCGCGTCAAAGCGGTGCCACCTTCGAGATTGCCCTCGACGAGCGCCCCTTCCAGGCCGATGACATCGTGGTAACCGCCTCTCCCACCGATAGCCCCATTCAATATCGCCCGGCTCAGGCGCTGAACAGCGAAGAGCTGCAACGGCGATCAGCGGCTTCATTCGGTGAACTTCTGGATGGCGAACCGGGTGTTTCGATGCGCTACTTTGGCTCGGCCACTGCACGTCCCGTTATCCGCGGGTTTGACGGTGATCGCATCCTCGTTCTCCAAAATGGCGAGCGTATGGGCGACCTTGCAGAAACTTCTGCCGATCACGGTACCGCGCTCGATCCGCTCAATGCACGTCGAGTAGAAATTGTTCGCGGGCCGGCCACACTTCTGTATGGAACCAACGCGCTTGGCGGCGTGGTGAATATTTTTACCGATGATATTCCCCGCTCATGGGCAGCCGGCCTCTCCGGCCAAACGGCACTGCAAACCATCACCAGTAACGCGTCCGGTGCAGGCAGTGCCAACCTGACCTATGGCGAAGATAACTGGGCCGCTCGGGGACATTTCTCCTATCGCGAGGGTGGTGATATTCGCACCCCAGACCGACGAATTCCCAGTACCGATACCGAAAACCTGAGTGCAGGCGGTGGATTCGGCTTTAAAGGGAACGGTTTTCAGGGTGGCGTTTCGTACAGCTACAATGACCAAACATTTGGCATTCCCGAAGAGCTGGATGATCCGGATGAAGAGATTGAAGTGCAAAGCAACCGCCACAACGTTCAGGGATTCCTGGAGTGGAACACCAACCGCTTTTTCCGCAATATCGAATGGCGCGTATCGGCTACCCGATTCTCTCAACAAGAGCTGGAGTTCGAATTTGAAGACGGTGTGCTGGACGAAATTGAGCTCGGCCTCGATTTTCTTCAGTACAACGTAAGCTCTACACTGACTCTGAAAAACCGTCCGTTTGCCTTTTTTGATGAAGGCGCCTTCGGTATCAACACCAATCTTCGCTTTTTAGAGCTCGGTGGCGAGGAAGCCTTTACGCCCGATGGCCGGTCTCAGTTTGTGGCCCTGTTTACTTTCCAGGAAGTGCCGCTCTCAGAAGTCCTGCGATTGCAAACTGGTATCCGTCTGGAGTATCAAAATATCGAGGAGCGACCGAATGAGCTGTTCCCGCAAGCCAGCCTCTCCAACGACAAAGTCACGTTTTCCGGATCGCTCGGTATCAACTACCGGCCCATGCCGGCACTCGAATTGGGTGGGCAGTTTGCGCTTGCACAGCGTCAGCCAAGCTTTGAAGAGCTTTTTGCCAACGGCCCGCACGTAGCGCTGGGCACGTTCGATATCGGTAATCCGGCACTCGATAATGAGCAGAGTCTTGGAACCGACGCGTTCATCCGTTTTGATAACGGTCGTCTGGCACTATCCGCTTCCGGGTTCTACAATCGCGTGAACGATTTCATCTTCCGCCAGCCTACGGGTGCTGTGGACCCCGGCTCAGGATTTCCGGTCGTGGTTCTTACACAGCAAGATGCCGACCTCTACGGTGCCGAGCTGCAGGCCAGCTATCTGATTACACCCCGCCTGCAGGCAAAAGGTGCTCTGGATTATGTTCGAGGATCGCGGGTTAACGGAAACAGCGAACCGCTGCCATTTATGCCACCGCTTAAAACCCGGCTTGGCCTCACCTACAACACACACAACTGGTGGGCCGGCGGAACTCTTCAACTCGTTGACCGGCAAGATCGTGTTGCCATCGGCGAAGAGGAAACCGGAGCCTACGAACTGGTTGGACTGGAAGCCGGACTTCGATTTACCGCATCCGGTCGACATATTCTCTCCACGAGGATTGACAACTTGTTCAACGTAACATACCGCGATCACCTGTCTCGCATCGAAGATCGCGACTTCCCGATGCCCGCTCGCAGCTTTACCGCCACGTATCGCTGGATTTTCTAACGTTTGTTTTGGTCACCTGTGGTGACGTTTGGGTAAAGCGCAGCCCGGCTGTTTTGGCAGCCGGGTTTTTTTATGCGTTATCGAAAAGCTGGTCGATCACCCGAAAACTTTCGGGGCCGTACTGCAGCAGCAGGTCGAGCACGCAACATCCCGGCTCAAACCCATCAAAGTGCTGTCTGTAAACCGGATGCTCCACCGTACAGGGTTCCGCCTTCTTCCCCTGCCGCATATAATGCTTCGATCCCGGCTCTTGCACATACTCTGATGCGCCCAATGCATTCGCTATCTCATCGGGATTGTCCGATACACACCAGTCACCGTTGCTGCACCGGCGCTGTTCCGGACACTCCAGATCCATAAACGAGAGAATAGCCGAGCGCAGATTTTCGCTCCACTCTACGAGGTAGTCTGTATCTGCCGCATCCCGAACTAACGCGTTGATCTCCGGCTCGTAAAAATCATAATAGACACTGTTTCGATAGTTGTATTCGATCGTCCGCAGAAACGTATCGATCCACGGCTGAGCGTGATCCATCCGCACGTCACCGATCGGTTTTTTACGATCTTCGGTACGCACCGGCACATTCAGGTAGCTTCTTCCCTCCGGCGTTCGAATCATTGC
>JBLRWS010000046.1:0-18914 GCA_047921075.1 Balneolaceae bacterium
GTTTTTTATTACTCCAAGATAAAAGTACTTTT
The DNA here is from genome assembly GCA_047921075.1 of Balneolaceae bacterium. Taxonomy (GTDB): domain Bacteria; phylum Bacteroidota; class Rhodothermia; order Balneolales; family Balneolaceae; genus JBLRWS01. The sequence goes on from JBLRWS010000046.1 coordinate 33, forward strand.
ATAAAGCCTCCAAATCGCCCTTTCACCCATACCCATGAACAAGAATCCCGTTCGGAAAGCGCTGCTGATCAGCCTGATTGTCTCCGCAATCAGCCTGTCGGTAAAAATTGCGGCCTATGTTGTAACCGGGTCAACCGCGGCCCTGTCGGATGCGGCCGAATCGGTGGTGCACATCTTTGCGGTGATGTTTGTGGTGTACGGGTACTACCTGAGTCAAAAACCGGCAGACGATGACCACCACTACGGGCACGAGCGTATCGAATTTCTTTCGGTGGGTGCCGAAGGGACCATCATTATCGTTGCGGGGATTACCATCGTCTACCACGCGCTGGTTAGCGCTATTACCGGAATTGAAATAGAGAATATGGGTACCGGTATCTGGCTTCTTGTCAGTGCCGCGCTGATTAACCTGATTTTGGGTACCTACGTACTGCGCGTGGGCCGGCGCGAAAACAACATGATTGCGGTAAGCAACGGCAAGCATACCCTTACCGACGTCTGGACCAGCGGCGGAGTGGTCGTGGCGCTCGCTCTTATCCACTACACCGGCTGGCTTTTTATTGATGTGGTTGTCAGCCTGATGATTGCGGCTTATATCATCTACGAAGCGTATAAACTGCTCCGCTATTCGGTGCGCGGGCTGATGGATACCCGTTCTGCCACGGTTGATAACGCGCTGAAAGAGGTGCTGCACGGAGATCTTCCGCCATCCATTAAAGAGTGGCACCACCTTCGTCACCGAACCTCCGGCACCACCACCTGGATAGAGCTGCACCTGGTGTTTGATGACCACATCTCCCTGAACAAGGCGCACGAAGAGGCCACTTTTTTGGAACGCCGCATGATGGATGCGCTCGACGCCGATGCGGTCATCACCCTTCATCTGGAGCCACACGACGCCCACGACGAAGTGCACGCCATTTTGAAAGGGGCCAACAAACGAAAAGATCTGGACGAATTTGCCTGAACGCGGCAACAGTTTGGTTCTGTTCTCGTTTTTGCATCCACGAACGCCTATTTTTGAGCCATGAAGTACATACTCAGTCTGATTCTTTTTCTTTTGCCGATGGTTTTGATTCCCGTTGCTGCAGCGCAGGACAACGACACCTTTACCATTGCCCGGGTTCAGTATCGCGGCGGGGGTGATTGGTACAGCTCTCCTACGTCGCTGCCCAATCTGGTTCGGTTTGCCAATGAGCAGATCCCGCTCTCACTGGCCGCTCGCAACGACAATGTGCAGCTCGGCAGCCGCGAAATTTTTAACTACCCCATGCTCTACATGACCGGGCACGGAAACATTGCCGTAAACGATACCGAGAAAGCCAACCTGCGGCGCTATCTCGAAAATGGCGGGTTTTTGTATGTGGATGATGATTACGGCTTCGATCAGTATGTACGGCCTGTGTTGCAGGATCTCTTCCCCGACGAGCCTTTTTTTGAACTGCCGGGCGATCATCCCATCTACCGGAATGTGTTTCACTTCCCTGACGGCCGCCCGCCCAAAGTGCACGAGCACGACAACCAGCCACCCCAGGCGTTTGCCGTGTACCATCAGGGACGCATGGTACTGCTCTATACCTATGAATCGAACCCGGCCGATGGCTGGGCATACGACGAGCACGACAATCCCGAACATCTTACCCAACGTGCGCTGGAATTTGGTGTGAATCTGCTGGTCTACGTGATGAACCAGCCGTAACGGGTCATCCGGTGGGGCGGAGCAGAATCAGGTTCACCAAAATAAACAGCCCTCCCACGGCTGCCGTAAAGTAGAACGTACCGTCGAGCGAGTAGTAGAGATAGATCAACCCGAGCAGATACGGGCCCAACGCCTGTGCCGAACGCATCACCACCCAGTTAACCGACAGAAAAGCCGCCCGGTACTCTTTGGGGGCTGCGCCGGTAAGCAGATTCAGAATGCTGGGAATATTGATCCCCTGTGCTGCACCAAAAAGCAAAATGGGGGGAATAAACCACCACACATTGTCGATGAACGGAATCATCAAAAAAATGAGCGTGTACAGCACCGAGGCGATCAGTATAAGTGTGCTCTCGTTGGCAATCTGAGTGAGCCGCCCCAGCTGTGATGCGGCAACCGCCGTTACCAGCGACGAGCCGGAGAGCATCAACCCGATAACCAGTGTACTCTTGCCAAATTTTTCGTCGAGCAGGATGGTGAAAAAGGTTAAGTATCCGCCATAGAGAATAATAAACGTTAGAAAGATGCCCACAAGCAGCGCGATCACGCGGGCGTTAAGAATGGCGGTTTTAATTTTACTGAAATAGACGTTAAGCTCCAGGCCGTTTTCGCTCGATCCGGCATCGAGCCAGATGGTGGCATAAATGGCCGTTGGGATGGCCAGCAGCGTCAGGTAAAACGGGTAATACCACGCAAACAGTGCAAGAGCGCCCCCAATGGCCGGATATATGGCAGTACCCACACTAAGCACACTGCCATTGTATCCCATCGCGGTAGCACGGCGATTGCCGGCATACAGATCACCGAGCAGGGTCAGGTTCAGCACGCCCAGCGCGGCACTCCCTCCCCCTTGCAGGGCACGAAAAAAAAGCAGTTGCTGGAATGTCTCCGCAAACACGCAGGCAACACCGGCAATGCCGAATACCAGCAGTGACGGGATTAAGATCAGTTTACGGCTGAACCGATCGGCCAGAACACCGAGAATCGGTATCAAAATAAGGCCGGGCAGGGTGTAAAAGGTGATCACCAGACCAATTTGGTCGGTAGCCACATCCAGTGTTTTTGCGATGGCCGGCAACGCGGGAGCAACACTGGCCACACCCATTACCGAGGTAAGGGTAATGCCAAAAATAGCGTATAGATTGGAGTCGCGAAGAAGCGGCGTGCCTGACGAATTCAAGGAAGGTTGATTATCTCGGTTTCTTTGAAGCAAGATTGTATTTACATTCAGCGTAAGTCATAAATTAATAATTAATCGGGCTCTATTCTCTTGTTGGCAGAAAAAAACAGCTTATCGCCGATCATCAACAGCCGCTACAAGGCAAAGCTGGCTGAGACGGAAGAGGAGCTTGAGAAAGCCCTGCAGTTACGATACCAAATTTTTTATCAGGAACTGGGGCGAACATTTGATGAGGACGCGACCCACGATCGCGATGAGTTTGACGATCTCTGCCATCACCTGCTCATTCTCACCACCGATTCGAACGAGGTGATTGGCACCTACCGTATGCTTACGGCTGAACAGCTGGCCGGCGGTACCGGTTTTTACTCCTCCACCTATTATGACCTGTCGCCGCTGCACGACGATATTTTTCCCAAAGCGATTGAAGTTGGCCGCGCCTGCATTCATCCCGACCATCGCAACGGCCGGGTGCTTTTTCTGCTATGGAAAGGGTTTGCCGCCTACCTTCAGACATACAACAAACGATATCTGTTTGGGAGTTTTGGCGTGCCGGCGAACTCTCCGGCCATGGCCCTTCGCACCTATCAACATTTTAAAGACAACGGCTTTCTGCATCCAACCATCCAATGCGAAGTAAAACCGACGTATCGTCTCAATGAACAGTCAGGAGAAACAGAGGTCGACCCTGCAGTACCCCCACCTTTACTGCAAAATTATCTCGACATCGGCTGCTGTATTTGCAGCGGCCCGGCCTATGTAAGCCATCTGAATCTGCTCCATGTGATGGTGTATCTGGATGTACATACCATTTCACCCGCTGTACGCCGTATGTTCTTCGGATAGGCGAGATGCAGACTCCCAAAAAAATTGCGATATTTCTTTTCTGCATTTAACCTATCATTACGCACTCAATCATCATGCGGGCACTGTTGGGCATATTTCGGCTTCTGGCTCTGATTCTCTACACGGGAACCACCTTCCTGATCTATTTTATCGTATTGCTCCCACTGCGTTTACTTCGCATCCCCACCGAGCCGTGGCGAAATCTCTTTATGCGAAATTGGGCTCGTACGGTGTGCTTTCTGTTTAATATCCGGGTCCGGCTGGAAGGCCCTGTACCCAAGCCGCCCTTTTTTCTGGTATCGAACCACCTGAGCTATGTGGATATCGTGGTGCTGAACCGGTTTTTAAAAACCACTTTTGTGGCCAAACAGGATGTGCAGAGCTGGCCGTTTCTCGGGTTTATGGTGAAAATGGTTGGCGTAATCTTCGTAAATCGCGAGCGGCGAACCGATGTAGCCCGTGTAAACCGGCTGATGTCTAAATCACTGAACAGCCGACAGGGGATGATTCTGTTTCCGGAGGGAACCTCCTCAGCCGGAAGAGAGGTTTTGCCGTTTCACTCATCACTGCTGCAGCTGCCGGCCACCTCCGGACACCCGGTGCACGTGGCCACACTCCACTACAAAACGGCACCGCGTGATCAACACGCCCTGCACAGCATCTGCTTTTTTGGGAATCGGGAGTCGTTTACCACCCACGTTTGGAAATTTGCCAAAACAACACGAATTGATTGCACACTCCGCTTTCATGAGGAGACTGTTTGCGACACCGACCGGAAGCTGCTGGCCGAAAAGTTGCGGGCGCAGATGATCTCTATTTTTGAACCCACCTCACCGCAACCCGGCCCGGAGCCGAACGCGTCGTCGGCAGAACCCGCTTAGCCAAACCAGCTTGCTACCGGCACATCGAGCATGGTATGCAATCCCGGGTTACAACGCTTGATTGAACGAACGGCATTTACCGTGATGGAGCAGGTAGCCACATCGCCGTTTACACCGCCGTCAATGTTAGAGGTGATGTTGGGCAGCCCCTTGATGATGATCTTATCGTACGATTTCGGCTCACCCACCGCCGCGCGAAACAGCAGGCGAATTTTTTCCCGGCCGCCCACAATGCCCGTCCCAACTTGTTGCACGCCGGACGGCGTTCCCTTTTTAATCGGTTTGTATCCGGATGAGATATCCTCCGCCGCAAGCACCGGCTCCAGGGTTTCCCGGTTTTCGTCAAGTTCCCACCCCAGCGCATGGGCAATCAGATCCACCGATTCCGGCAGCCCCACATGGCGCAAGGTTCCTTTCTCCTTCTCTTCGTTGAATTGATCCATCGTGAGGCCTGCGCCGATTTTTTTCTGAAACGGCACCCGGCGCGGGGCTGCATCCTGAATACGCTCTACCGTTACGGAATCCACCCGCTGGCAGACAGAGGTAAGTACCGAGGGCAGGTAATCCATCAAAAACCCGGGGTTGATACCGGTGCCCAGGCAGGCCACGCCGTGCTTCTTGCAGGCATCATCTATCGCATTGGCCGCCTCGGGATGCTGCTTGTACGGAAAGAGCAGCTCTTCGCAGGTCGATACAATATGTAGCCCGGCAGCCGCCGCCTCTTCTACCTGCGGCACCAGCGCTTCTACGGAGGAGACCGTGGTAAGCACCGCAACCTCCGGCTTCACCTCGGCGTTTTCAATCGCTTCCTGAATGGATGCGGAGACCCGCACGCGGCTTTCGGCAACCTGTGCCACCTCATGCAGATATTTTCCCTGCAGGGCCGGATTCAAATCCACCGCGCCCACTACACGAATGCCGTCGCGTTGCGCCAAATAACTGAGCACCTGCTTACCAAGTGCGCCGATACCAATGTGAAGAACGTGAACCATAGAGCTGTCTTTTTAAACGGTTTTTTAGAGTACGGAGTCGAAATTATGGAATTAAATCCGCAAATAAAGCCGTTCTTGCTACATATTTCCGATGTTCCATTTATTCAAACATACCTCTCACAAATAGACAACAACGGCTATGGATTACAAAAAGAAATGGTGGGCTTTTTCGGTGTTGGGAGTCACCTTCATCGGGCTTGGAATCAATTTTGTGGCAGAAGCTTCCATCATCAAAGCAAACAGCCCCGCTGACCCCACCTTTGGATATATGGCGCAGTGGTTTTGGCTTGGCCTGGCAGGCATCGCGTCGGTCAACGCCGGTGTCTGCTTCATTGCCGATGCCGTAAAGCAGCGCATCCATTTTGAGTGGGAGCAACACCGGCGTGTCGAAGGCGGGTAAGATTTATTCAACGGCCCGCACAACGCACGCAGCGGGTGGTGTAAGGCATAAATTTGAGCCGGCCAAAGGGGATCTCCTCTCCGCACTTCAGGCAAGTGCCGAGTGTATCTTCCCGGTACCGCTCCAGCGCCCTCTCCAGCTTTTGCAATGTCTGCTTTTTGTCGCGCAGCGCTTTATCGTTGATCGCTTTGTTGTTGATGGCATCCATCCGCGACAACCGGCCGATGGAGGCATCGAGCGAAACCGGTTTCGTTAGCTCTTTCAGCTCTTCAATCTCTTCACGGATAGACCGCACCTGCTCTTCGATGATGGAATGAAGTTCTTCTTTTTCTTTTTCAGTCATACACGTAGCTGTTCAATGTTCATCAAGATAACAAACGGCGGCGGCTTCTGTAAAGAAATCCGGTGATGCGTAACCGGGGTGTTTTTTAGTGCAGATTTCTGAAGAGTGCAACGCACAATCATTGTAGGTATCGAAGCGGGTCCAACGCCGCGCCCTCTTTCAACAATTCGAAGTGTAGAACCGGTTCAGCAACCATGCCGGTATTACCTGCGAAAGCGATGAGCTGACCGGCCTCCACAACATCCCCGGCTTTTATATCGCCATAAAACTCAGATAAATGTGCATATCGGGTAATGTACCCGCCCGGATGCTCAATGTCGATCCTCTTACCATACGTTCCCCTTCCATCAACAGCGTGTACCACTCCGGCAGCAGAGGCTACCACGAAATCCCCGATTGCCACCTGAAAGTCGACGCCACTGTGTGGATGTTCCGTTTTTAGCACAGGGTGTGTGCGAGGCCCGAATTCCGAAATCACCACTGCTTCCTGAACAACCGGAAATGAGAAAGCGGGGGTATCCGACACGGCATCTGTGTTAGCGGACAGTTGCAGGGTTACCAGAAAAGGCAGGGTGAGCAGTATGATAAAGGGTTTCATGAGAAGTCGATGATTGGTTCTTCCTCCGGTTTCCCGGAGTGTTTTGTTTGTTCAGGATAAAGAATGGACCGTGCGTATTTTAAACAAAAGCCACTACCATAACGGCGTACATAATAGCCGCCAGCGTTCCGGCAAGAATGGCCAGCGGAAATTGCGTGGTTACATGATCCATTAAATCGCAGCCGGTTGAGAGGGAGCTAAGGATGGTGGTATCGGATATAGGCGAACACTGATCCCCGAATACCGAACCACCGATCACTGCCGAAAAGCAGAGCATCAGAAAAAACGGATCGGGTATCACCGCCCAGGCCAGTGGCACGGCTACCGGAAATACCACCGCATAGGTTCCCCACGATGTCCCGGTCGAGAACGCAATGAGCATACAGAGTACCATTAAAATACCGGGCAGTGCCGCCGGCGCTACAATATCGCCTACCATCTCCACCACAAACGCGGCGGTTCCCACGGCATCGGCTACCTCCTTCAGAGAAACGGCCAGTGCCAGAATCACCGCGCCAATGGTTACCCCCTTGCAGCCATCAATAAAGCCATCAATCGCCTCCTGCAACTTCATTCCCTTGGCCAGTGCAATGGTAATACCGGCAAGCACCGCCAATACAAACGCTTCCGCAATCAGCAGCGTGGGCGAATCGGTACGGCCCAAATAAAAATAGGTGTAGAAAAACGGAATGATCGCCACCCCCAACAACGCCCCAATCGGGCCAAAAAAGTCAATCAGTCCTGAGTTGTAATTCTTTGGCACTTTACGCTGGGTGAGCTCCTCGGCGGCCATGGGTGTAGCTCCTTTTCGGTTCAATTGGCCGGTTTCCCGCGACCGCTTGATCGCCGCCCGCATTTTTTTGCCGGGCACCCACGGTAGTTTTTCCCACGCAAACATCAGCGTAATAAGAATGGCAAAAATGGCGTAAAAATTGACCGCCACCGACGAAAAGAAAAAATTAACCCCGTCCTGTTGCGTCTCAAACATCGGAATGGTGCCGATGACCAGCCCGCCCACATAAAACGGCCACACGTTAAAGGGAATCAACGTGGCTGCGGGCGATGCGGTAGAATCGACCATATAGGCCAGCTCCTCGTGCGACACATTATGTTTATCGGCCACCGGCCGCACCGTGGCACCGGTAAGCACCGTACTGATGGTACCGCCCTGATGAAAAACCAGGCCCATTATCCATGTAAAAAATTTCGCCGTTCTTGGGCCCTGCACCATTTTATTGCTGGCCCATCGGGCAAACGTCTCTGCACCGCCGGTTCGGGTCCAGATGCCAATCAACCCGCCCAGTGCCCAGAGATACACCAGCAAAATCATCGCAAAGCTTTCGGTGCCGATAGAGGGAATCAGAAATGCCTGTACTACGTTCAGGTCCCCGGCAATCACCCCGCCGAGGCAGATGCCGGTAAAGAGTGCACTTACCACTTCGCGGGTCCAGAATGCCAAGACAATCGCCACCAGCGGCGGCGTAACCGACCACCAGCCAAAATGGCCGTTTTTTTCCGGAAAATCGCCCTGAAAGTATATGCCGGCAATCACCAATGCCGCAAAGAACCCGAAGAGAATGCGTTGTCGGGTCTTGGGGTCGGCAAATTTCTGAAGGTAGCGGGAGGTATCGGTCGACATTTTGTTGCGCTGATCTGAATTGGAGTCGATAAAAAATCACTTTTTCGCAGCAAGAGCAACCTTATCTCTAAAAAGGATGTAAACTCTGCGCGTTGCTCTTGACTGATGATCATAAATCAATCAAATTGTACTTGTCATCGATACGTATTCTCCCCCGGAATGCGTTAAGCAGAAAACACCCCACAGATACAGACGGAGTCACGTTATGAGCATTGCCCGGTTTCACACACATCTATTCGCAGTTTTAATCCTTCTTTTTGCCGCTTATCCCGCTGCTGCTCATGCCATTACAGGTGATGCTGATCCCGAGCGAAACGATCAGCAGCAGCGACTCGCCGAGTTGGCCGAACGGTTTGCCGGCAAGGGGGTAGACATCAAATCTCACCTGAACGACTCCCGTTTTGAGCTGTATGAAGGCATTGGCGATCGCTTCCGAAATTCCGCCGAACGCCGCACACTCACGCTCGATGAGTACAAACGCGTGCTCGGCTACGATGCCAAAAAAGCCAATATTACCGGCTTTCTGAAAACGCACGAAGCGAAACTTTCCGAAGCCGAGGAGACCTACGGCATTCCCCGATACGTCATCGCCGCCATTATCGGTATCGAATCGGACTTTGGCAAAAATATCGGCCGGCACAACCCCTTTAATGCCTACGCCTCGATGGTGGCTGTAAATTATCGCGCAGAATTTGCCGAGGCACAGCTTACCGAATTGATGGAATTTGTAAACCGCCACGGTATTGATGTCTTTGAGCTCAAATCGAGCTATGCGGGAGCCATGACTTTTGCGCAATTCATTCCGTACTCGTTAAACAAGTGGTTTGTGGGGGATGATATCTTCGACATGAATAACAACATCATGTCGGTAGGCAACTACCTGGCCTACTTTAAAGAGCGTACCGGCAGTTTGGAGCGATCCGTTTTTCGATACAATCCGAGCCAGCTCTACACCGATGCCGTGCTCTCGCTGGCACGCGACGCCGAAGCATTGATGAATTGAGGTTTTCCTGTTATTTGACGCCGTATTCCTCATAGTTACGCCATACAAACAGCCCACCTTAACCATGAAATCTACCCCTGTTTGACTGATTCGGCTGCATTCTGTTTTTGATACTCGTAAAGCATGTGTAAATATCAACAGAAAAGAGTAGCTTTGCCGTTATCTATTGTTATGTTAACACCTGCATCTACAGAATGGATCTATTTGATAAATTAGAAACCCGACCCGGCCCGTTGGGAGAATTTACATCAGACGGTTACGGCTACTACACCTATCCAAAGCTCGAAGGCCCTATCGGACCGGAAATGTCCTTTAACGGGAAAAACGTTGTTGTTTGGAGTGTGAACGATTATTTGGGGCTGGCCAGCCATCCCGATGTAAAACAGGCGGATGTTGAAGCGGCTCAACAACACGGATTTAGTGCCCCGATGGGTGCGCGGCTAATGACCGGCAATTCCGATCAGCACGAAGCGTTGGAGCGGGAGCTTGCAGCATTCATCCACAAGCCCGAAGCGCTGCTGCTCAATTACGGCTATCAGGGCATTATGAGCATTATTCATGCACTGGTTGACCGCAACGACTGCCTCATTTACGACGAGCTTAGCCACGCCTGTATTGTGGATGGCAAACAGCTGGCCATGGCCGACAAATCGGTATTTAAGCACAACGATATCGACAGCCTGGAAAAGCAGCTGAAACGGGCGCAGGCACATCAGAAACCGGGATCATCCACACTGGTGATAACCGAAGGGGTGTTTGGCATGACCGGCGACCTTGGCCGCCTCAAAGAGATTATTGCACTTAAGGAGAGGTATGATTTTCGCCTGTTGGTAGATGATGCCCATGGCTTTGGTACGCTCGGCAGCGATGGATCCGGTGCAGGCACCCAACTCGGCTGCCACGACGGCATCGACATCTATTTCGGAACGTTTGCCAAAGCGATGGCGATGATCGGCGCTTTTGTGGCCTCCGAGCCGCGTGTGATTAAATTTTTGCGAGCCAACGTTCGCAGCCAGATTTTCGCAAAAACCCTGCCGCTCGCACTGGTTCAGTCAGCTCAAAAGCGGCTTCAGCTTATCAAGGACCATCCCGAATTGCGAGAAAAACTTTGGGCCAATGCTACCGCTCTCCGAGAAGGGTTGATGGAAATTGGTTACAACGTGTTGCCGTCAGAAAGCCCGGTTACACCGGTGCTTACAAAAGGCAGCACCAAGCTCTGCCAGGAAATCATGTACACACTTCGCGAAGAGCACGGCATTTTTGTGAGCGGAGTGGCTTATCCGGTGGTGCCGCGCGGTATGGTGCTCATTCGGCTGATTCCCACAGCGTCACACACGCCCGAACACATTAGCCGGACACTGGACGGCTTTGAAGCAATTAAGGAGCTGGTGTACGAGGGCAGCCGAATCGAAGAGCTGTCGGTGTAGTTGTTATTTTAACACTTTTTTACCGGCCTGTTTCTGTTCGGGAAGTATCTTTCAGCAAACCCAACGCTTTATAACCCAATGATGAAATTACGCCAGCAACTGATTCTCGCCACCCTCTTTATCTTCGCCGCGGCCGAATGGTCGGCGGCACAAACCACAGACTTTACGATTCCGGCCGACTCGGAGCGCCTTACCCTCGAGTCGATCTTTCTGGAACCGGTAATTCCCGGCATTCGCCCTTCTCTTCGGTCGTTCTCTCCCGACGGCAGCGCCATTTACTACTCCTGGAACGACTCCTCCTATTTCGACACCGGAATTTACTCGCTCTCACTGTCGGGGGGCGAACCCGAGCCACTGGAAGAGACCCCGCCACGGGTTGTACACTCACCTGACAACCGAAGAATTGCATATACAAAAGATGGGGATCTCTATCTGTCACACACAGACGGAACCGGCGAACAGCGGATTGTCGCTTCCCAATCGTCCGAGTTTAATCCCCAATGGTCACCCAACGGTCGCATGCTTGCGTTTATGCGCGACGGAGATGTTTGGGTAACCCACACCACCCGGCCCGAGATTGTGCAGGTAACCCGGCGCGGTAACAACGGCCCCTCGTTTACACTTCGCGGATGGGCCGGCAACGAGCGGCTGATCGTAAGTCAAACGGATAATTCTGACGCCCGCACCATCTACTTTCCAACCTATGCCGATGAGTTCGTTACTCCCGGCACTACAAGGCGCGGCATTCCGCACGTCACATTTTTCACGGCCCATCTGGATGGTTCGCCATTAGACACACTGAGCGCGGGGGTACAGCGTACCTCGCCCGCGGCCACCCATAGCGGCAATTACATTCTCCTGGATTATTCCGATGCCGCTTTAAAAGAACGCCGTGTTCACCTGTTCGATACCCGCAACGATAGCGAGTCGATTCTTTTTGACGATCAAACCGAAGGATGGCTGCACGGCACAGCCCTTCGCACCGCCCCACGTACCGACCGGGCATTTCTTTTATCGGAACAGTCAGGCTGGAATCACCTCTATCTACTCGACTTTCCCCGCCAGCAAGTCACACAAATTACGAGCGGTGAGTACGAAATAACGTGGGCCGATTGGGTAGATGATCAAACCATTGTATATGCAAATAATCAGGCGGACTATGGCGAGCGGCATCTTTTCCTGTACGATCTGCAATCGGATTCGCACCGGCAATTAACCGCCGACGAAGCGTATCGATACCAGTTCAGCCTCAGCCCCGACCGCTCCACGCTGGTCTACGCCAAAACCTACTTTAACGAGCCGTACGATCTCTTCATGATCGATCTGGCCAACCCCGGCGAGGAGCTACAGCTCACACATTCCGTGCCCGATCGGTTTCATGATCACTACTGGCAAACGGAACAATATGTGCGCTTTACCGGCCGCGACGGAGAAACCGGACTCGCGATGTCGGTACTCTACCCGGAGGATTACAACCCGGAGCGGCAATATCCGGTGGTGGTATTTGCTCACGGTGCCGGGTCGCTTCAGAATGTGTACAAAGGGTGGTCCAACAACTACTGGCGCGAATACATGTTTCACCAATACCTCACCTATCACGATTACATTGTGGTGGAGGTCGATTTTCGGCATAGTACCGGCTACGGACGCGCCTTTCGCGAAGATGTAACCGACTGGATGGGCCGCTACGAAACCGAAGATATCGTGGACGGCCTCGACTGGCTGCAGGAGCACACCGGCGGCGCACTCGATCTTGGCCGGGTGGGAATTTACGGCGGTAGCTACGGCGGCTTTATGGCGCTCTACGCGCTCACGGCCGAACCGGAGCGATTCCATGCCGGTGCCGCCCTCCGAAAAGTGACGAACTGGCGCAATTACTATTATGCCAATCCGTGGTACACCCTGCCGCGGCTGGGCGACCCCGATGAAGTGCCCGAACACTACGATCGAAGCTCGCCGCTAACCTATGCCGATGAACTTCAGCATCCCGTTATTTTGCTCCACGGACTGATCGACGACAATGTGGGCTTTCAGGATGCCGTACAGTATGCCGAAGCGCTGATCCAATCGCGCCATGAAAATTTTGAAATGATGATGTACCCCACCGAGCGCCACGGATTTACCAGCCCCAACTCCTGGTATGATGAGTATCTGCGCATTTTTAATTTCTTTGAAAAGCACCTCAAGTAACGCCACTGTTCGAGATTGACGATGGAAACGGGCTGTCAGCGATCAAAATAGCTCCGCAGCTCGGCATCCATCTCCTCTCGGCTCGCCTGCAGGTCTTTTTGGATGGTCCCTTTTTCGAGCAGAAGTATTCGATCGCAGATGTCGATGACGTGAATCAGGTCGTGGCTGGAGATAAGAAAAAGAGTGCCGCGCTGTTCGCGTTCCTGTTGGATAATCCGCTTTAGCCGCGTTTGCGATGTGGGATCGAGGCTTTCAAAGGGCTCATCGAGTACCACCACGTCCGGCTGATGAAGCATCGCAGCGGCAATGCCCGTTTTTTTGATGTTTCCTTTCGAGAGTTCGCGAATCTTTTTATTTCCGCCCATTATTTCGCCGTTAAAGAGCGGGGCAAACTGCTCCAGCCGCAGCGCTACCTCTGCCTCCGTGAGGTGATGGATTTTCTGGAGAGTTTCGAAATACTCCTCCGGAGTTAAAAACGGCAGCAGCATGTGCTCATCAAGATAAGCGCCGGTCGTCTGTTTCCACGATTCATGCTCGCTGACAATCTCTCCGTTGATCTGCACATGGCCGGTGGTCGGTTTGATCAGGTCGAGCAGAATGCGAAACAGCGTGGTTTTACCCGCCCCGTTATTTCCCACCAGGCCAAAACAGAGATCGGCAGGAATGGAGAGTTCCGGTACATCCAGAACCGTTTCGGCGTTGTACATTTTGGTAACGGACTGTATGCTAATCATGATTCTTGTCTGAAGGTTGATCCAATGGCGTAGCGATCGTCTCTAAGCCGGCGGACCGACTTCTCCAGCAACGCCTTCCAAAACAAAAGCCCGACACTGCCGGCTATGGCCACAGCCACCAGCGCTGCCGTCGTATTCCAAATGAGGAGTATGGGAACATACACCACAACGGGCAGCAGTAAAAAGGGAAACCCCATCAGAAATTGGGAGGCGCCCAACCCCTCGTAATTAAACATCGCTTTTTTATTGATATCCATTGGCTTGGGTGACCATAACGCAAAATAGGTAATGACATGCACCCCGATACCTATCACATAGAGCAGCGCCGCCGTAAGAGAGAGCAAAAGCTCTGCACCAAAGAGCAGCGCAATTGGGATAGAAAGCAGAAAGAGAAGAATGGAGATACCGCTTAAAACCAGAAATTTTGAATACAACAGGGCCTGAATACCGCCGTGCTGTGTCAGATAAAAATCGAAAAAGGAGCCGTTCCAGCTAATCAAAAACTGGCCGTAATTCATGACAAATCCACCCGTCACGAACAGGAAAATAAAAAAGGAGGCGGTTTGCATCGGAAAAGTGCTACCCGGCCCAATAAAATAGTATCCGTACAGCAGAAAGAAGAGAGAAAGAAACAGATACGACCGGCTTTTTTTATGTCGCAGAATGAGTTTCAGCTCAACATTGGCCATGGTTCCGGCCAAACCGAATCGGGCAAACGGGTTGACATATATCCGCTCCAGCAGCGACGATTTTTCAGACGGAGGGTTGTCGACGGTTAAACGGCGCGAAAAGGATGAGGTGGCATGCAAAAACAAGGCCCCGGAAAGCAGCAGTAATCCGGCTGCCGGAAGCGGTGAGTCGAGTCCGGCCTGAAAGAAAGGCGCCACAAGCCCCCCAAGCACAGGCCCGAAATAGTAGAGATGCACAAGCGGCAACAAGAGCAGAAGCAGAGCGATCAAAAACAACATTGGGCGTTGGTTGAATACCGGTTTTACACGAAAGACCACCCAGTGAAGCACACTGCTAAACAGCCAAATGGTGACGACCCAAAGCACCGCCTGCCACGCCTGCAGAGTACCGGGTGCTACCTGCACCGTGTACAATCCGAAAAGAATCAACGGAACAAGGGTTAGCAGAGACACGATGGACCGGAACGCTAAAAAGCGAGCCAGCACCAGGCGGGGTATCGGCAGATGCAGATACCGGGAGGGCTCAATAACCGGCTGTTTTTGTACCAATAAGCGCAGCATCGCCTCCCCGCAGAAATAGTAGAGCAATAGCCACTGCACGCCCTGCAGAGGCTCCTCACCTGTAAACCACTCCACTCCCCGCGGAAGTAACACACCCAGCACGATCAGGTTGGCCCCCACAACCAATATCACAAACGCGACAAAGGTCCACTCCACGATTCGCCGCTCCAGCGCAACGGTGCGGATCGTTTCCAGCGCCCAGTGGCGCACAAGCAGCAGGTAGAGGATCATGATGGATAACGTTGTTTAATGGAGCCTGTATGAACAGTGGGCAAGGCTCACCAAAAAAGCATCTTCATACAGAAAACACTGCCGCCGCTTTTTATGAACTCAAACGTGCTGAACTCATGTACCGAAAAGCCGGCATCATGCAGTTTTTGGTTCACATCGGTAC
The DNA here is from genome assembly GCA_047921075.1 of Balneolaceae bacterium. Classification (GTDB taxonomy): domain Bacteria; phylum Bacteroidota; class Rhodothermia; order Balneolales; family Balneolaceae; genus JBLRWS01. The sequence continues at coordinate 15,609 of JBLRWS010000046.1, forward strand.
ACCCCTGTTGTATCATCACGTTCTTCCCGTCGGGGCAGACCGCGTTTACAGCAAAGAGTTTTTCAGCCTCGTACGAGGTGGCTTCAATAACCGTATCGAACATGGCATATATCAGCTCCCGTCCCTCTTTGGTAAATGCATCGGGGTAGATCAACACCGAGTGTTCGTTTAGCATGCAGAAGCAGGTGTCGAGATGGTAATAGCGATCATCTACAAGTTCGAGGAGTATGATGGGTACGTCCAGCAGGTCGCTGATCTGGCGATATACCTCTTTGGACGTCCGAAAGCCGTATCCGCCCCAGAGCAGCCGACGTTTGAAATGCCAGATCGCATCACCCATTCCCTCAAAGCTCAACTCATCATCACTGTTCAGGTGTAAAACTTCGTACCCCTGCTCGCGGTAAAACGCCTCAACGGGGGCCACTTCCGGCTTGCGCTGCCCGGCGTGCATGTTGCTCATTACCACCCGGCATGCACCGTTCTCGTCGATATCGGGCAGGCTTTGGTTGGCACAAAACACCATATCGGGTAACCCATCATGGCCGTTTAAAACATGCACCTGCAAACCAAGCTCATCATAAAAATTACGCAGATGTTCCCACTCATTTTGAGCCTGCATTTTATCTACCGCCCCAACCTGATCCTTCATATGGGGATTAATCACATACTCCACATCAAAATGGGTAGGCGCCACCAGTAACACTTGGCACGGCACAGGCATAGCGGGCAATGTGTTCGGTTTAAAATCGAGATCGTTGATGTTGGTGATAATCTGAGACATTGCGAAACCACAAAGTGTTGAAATTAGCCGTCGTATTGCGACGCATGAAAGGTGAACAATAGTAAAAAAAATGATAGGTTGGTGCAATCTGTTTCGCCGAGAACAGTTATCATCACACATTCCCCCGATCCATTCCCCATGCTGCTCCAATCCGATCTTCTAAACCGACTTGCCCCTCTCGAAATAAAAGCCCGTTCCATTGTGGAGGGGTTCATCACCGGATTGCACAAAAGCCCGTATCAGGGATTTAGCGTGGAGTTTGCCGAGCATCGTCCCTACAACCGGGGCGACGATTTTAAGCACATCGACTGGAAGGCGTATGGAAAATCGGAACGGTTCTACGTAAAGCGGTACGAAGCCGAAACCAACCTGCGGGCACACATTGCGCTGGACATTAGCAGCTCGATGTATTTCCGGCATTTTGCCGACTGGAGCAAACTGCGCTTTGCCGTGCACTTTGCGGCGGCCATGATGTATATGATGAACAAGCAGCGCGATGCCACCGGACTTACCCTGTTCGACGATTCGATCCGCGAACAATTTCCCGAAAAAGCGACCTATCAGCATCTGCAACTGCTGCTCAGTAAGCTCGAGAAATTACTGGACCAGGAGAAGGAGGGTGCCCGGTTACAGCGTAAAACGGCCACAGCCGATGCACTGCACACCCTGGCCGAACGGCTAAAGCGGCGCAGCCTGGTCATTGTTATTACCGACCTGTTCGAGAATGTACAGAATCACGATGCACTCATCTCTGCACTGCGCCACCTGCGCCATCAAAAACATGAGGTGCTGCTGTTTAATGTGGTTGAGAGTAAAAGCGAACGCGATCTCGATTTTGACAGCGGAAACATGCTTTTTGAAGATATGGAAACCGGAGACCGCATGGAGGTTATGCCAAGTCAGGTGAAGCACGCCTATCAGCAAAAAGTGGCCGAGTACACCAAAGCGTTCACCATTGCCTGCAGCAATATCCGTGTCGGTTTTGAGCAGATGGATACACTGGAACCGTTCGACCGCGCCCTGCTTGCCTACCTGAATAAGCGGAAGCGGCTGATGTGAGTTCATCCGGATAGATACCCTCCCGCTTAGCCCAAGCGGTGGTATTTGCAAAGAAACAGATCGCCATGGGCAGCCCGGTTTCGGTGGCGGCCACTGCCTCCAACTTTACGTCGTTCGCACCCATCCCGCTTCACGCAGATCGCTACCGGTTGGCTCCTGGTAAATGCGGAGGCCAAATTCGGAAGCTACGGCCATCAGGTGATCAAAAATGTCCGACTGAATCGCCTCGTACTCCCCCCAGGCCGTGGTGTCGGTAAATACATAGATCTGTAAAGGCAACCCTTTAGACGTGGGCTCGAGCTGACGCACCAACATAAACAGCTCTTTATTGGATCGCGGATGGCTCTTCAGATACTCAATAATGTAGGCCCGAAATGTGCCGATATTGGTAAGCCACCGGCCGTTGGTGATGATGCTGGCACCGGTTTGCATGTGCTCTTTGTTATAGGCGTGCACCTCTTCCATTTTTTCGTGGATATACTCCTTGAGCAGCCGGGAGCTCTTCAGCCGTTCAATTTCGCTCAGTTTCAGAAACCGCACCGAAGAGATATCGATCGAAATGGAGCGCATAATACGCCGCCCGCCCGACTCCTGCATGCCCCGCCAGTTTCGGAAGCTGTGCTCCAGGAACTTGTGCGTGGGTATCACCGTAATCGTTTTATCCCAGTTCTGCACGCGGACGGTATTCAGGGCGATATCGATCACATCCCCGTCGGCATTAAACTGCGGCATTTCGATCCAGTCGCCCACGCGAATCAGATCGTTGTTGGTAAGCTGTACACTGGCCACCAGCGAGAGCAGCGTATCGCGGAAAAGCAGCAGGATGATCGCCATGATGGCGCCGATTCCACTCAGGAAATACCACGGCGATTTGTCGGCCAGGCTGGAGATGATAAAAAATCCGGAGAGGATATAGACAATCACCTTGCCCAGCTGAATATAACTTTTGATGGGGGCGTTCCCGACCTCGGGCCGCATCAGGTAGAGGGTGTGAACCGACGAGAGAAACGCATCAAACACACGGGCACCGACCAAAATCATCGTGGCCGCGGTAATGCGGGTGATAAAATCGGTCAGCTCTTCATGAAACGACGGCACCAAATCGAGGCCGTTGTAGATGATGATGAGCGGAATCATGAACAGGGCGCGCTGCGGTAGTTTGTGCTGCAGCAGTACCGCATACCACTCGGTTTGGGTGCGCTCATCCAGTTTCTGGAGCAGGCGCACAATCCACACGCGAATCACAAAATGGACAAACCCGGCCAGCAGAAAAATCATGGCCAGGCCGATGGCGGCCTCCCCTGCCGGGGTTTGCATCTCCTCCGGAAGCATATGGAGCAGCCATTCGGTTAACGACGCTGATTGAGCAAGGACAGTCTGAATCATAGAATACGATTAATTCCCGTTTAAAAACCCGGGTGTAAGGTAGGGAGTTTTTGGAGTGAAATCACTTAGGGTTTAACCGC
>JBLRWS010000047.1:0-18296 GCA_047921075.1 Balneolaceae bacterium
AACACGTACCGCTTTGGAGTACTGAGGCAACATATCCAGATCAAGCGTATGAATTCGTGCTTCCAGGGTGTTTTGGTAATATGGGACAATTGGGGCCGGGCCGGGTGGCATTATCGGTTCACGAAAAAACAGCACCTCTCCGGAAGCTGACATTCGCAAAAACGTGTTCAGATATACGAATACAAAAACGACGCTATGATCGGGTGAAATCGAGTATTTATTTTCAAATACATACGCCCACAAAAATGGATCATCTGTTATGGGTGGAAACATCCCGAGCAGTTCACCGGATAGTGAATATTTTTTTAGTTGATGATTAAACCGATTTTCGAATACGTAATGTCCATTACCAACGGGAATGGCTCGCCACGCTACTTCGGGCATGGGAATAATTGTCTTATCCTCTGCATCTTCAGGGTTCATAATCGTTACCCGATTATTTACATCATCAAGTACCCATACATTTCCGGATGTCACTTCCTGAACAACATCTACAATCGCGGAAAATTCGCCGGGGCCCCGTTCTCTGCCCGATCCATAGGTATTTACCAATACAGCTTCGGTATTATATTTCTGAATAACGGAGAGATCTTGATTATCGAGATAGATGTAGCCATCTACCCCGAAACGGATATGATTGGAAGCGATATATTCTGCCGATATTCCGGTTTGGACGAATTCGATCTCGTGCCAGTTTCTGGTGGGTGTCACTTGTTCGACAGGATGGATCAGATATGCGTTCTCCAGATCGGTACCAGTGGATGCACCTCTACCAAAAAATAAGGTATAGAGAGGAAAACGCATGACAAAACGACTACAACAACGAGATTGTATCTAAATCTCCCTCTCATTCCTCTATCTTTTCATCTAACTTTTCATCCAATATCACCGGATTCTCCGTCTGTTCATCCACCGGCTCTCTCACCAACGCCCACGAAATGGCCGAGAGGCCAACGGTAACGGCGCATACCACAAACAGGATCGATTTGTTATCCACGGCGGTCATCAAATCCCCAATCGCAAAGCTCGACACCAGCTGCGGCAGCACTACGGACAGGTTGAACAGCCCCATGTAGAGGCCCATCTGGTTCTGCGCAATTTTTTGAGACATGATGGCAAACGGCAGGCTGATGATGGAGGCCCAGCCGATGCCCACAACGGCCATCAACACGTAGAGTACCCAGGGCGACTCACCCATAAAGTAGATGGAGGTGTACCCCACCGTCATGATGCCCAGCGCGGAAGCGTGGGTGCGCACCCGGCCGAAGCGGGCGGCCAGCGGCTCCAGCGCCAGCACCGGAATAATAGCGGCAATCAGGTTCAGCGAAAAGAAGCTCCAGTTTACCGTGTCGCCCACCTGCACATCGGTAAGGCCGGGCATACGATCGTTCACAAACGCGAAAAAATAGATGAACATACTCTGCACCCCGATCCAGCTGAACGAGTGTGCCGCCAGTACTTTTTGAAAACCGATTTTTCCCGCTTCCTCTTTCGATTTTCCCGCTTCCGACTTTAGCAGTGCCTGTGCAATTAACAGCACCGAAAGCGCAAAAGCGAATCCCTCGAACCAATACCCGGGAAATTCCAGGCCGGCCAGCCGCTTGATGATGGCGTAGATGCCGTACATCAAAAATCCCCATAGTGGACGGATACTGCGCAGAATTTGCATCAAGGAGGCGTCGTTTACACTGGGCGGCGTATCGGAATTCTGCTCCCCACTCAGGCTTTTGGCAATATCATCTTCGCTTTCGCCGTACCGGCCAAGGTATTTCGGCTCTTTGATGAACAGCGGAGGTATGACGGAGAAGAGAAAAACCAGCACCACCCCGAAATAGATCAGAAAAATATTGCCCAGCGTTGCCCCGATTGCGTACGAGAGCACACCGAACGATCCCGAAATGGTCTGCATCCAGGTGTACCCTTTGGTACGCTCACGCCCTTCCGGTGTCACATCGGCAATGATGGAGCGGGTGGGATTAAACGAAACATTGATCGAAAGATCGAGCACCATAGAGATCAGAATGGCGATGCCCAGCACCGTTTCGAGCCCCATTCCGGCCTGGATCACCCCGATGTTGGGCAGCGCCAGCAGCATCAGCGATGCGAGCACCCCGCCCACCACGATAAATACCCGGCGCCGGCCGTTCATCACCCAGACGTTATCACTGATAATACCGATGATTACCTGCCCCAGAATTCCGGCAATTGGCCCGGTAGCCCAGACCAGCCCCACATCGGCAATGTCGAGCCCGTACTGGAACGTCAGCAGCCAACTGAGTGCGGCAATCTGCACGGAGAGGGCAAACCCCATCGCCGTGGCAGGCAAGGCAAGCAGCGCGTAAAATGAATTGGAGAGCCGTTTCTGAATATCAAGCATGTTGCGTAATCGGTTAGTATTGGCCGGATGAGGTGCCCCGGCATCGGGGTGTAGCGCCCGAACGATAGCAAATACCGACTGAAAATCATAGCACAGCGCGGCAGACGATGCGGGCCTTTTTCATAATTTCTTACAATTTCGTTTCCCGATTCTCAACAACTTTTGGTACCATAGGGGCTCTACCATTAAATCATGTGATCCAACCGTATGAAATCTCTCTCTTTACTTGCTCTTTCCCTGATACTCACCCTGCCACTTGCAGCACAGAACGGCGATGATAAATGGGATGTAACCCAGCATCGTGCCGATTTTACCGAACTCAGCTTTGAAACCAGCGAAGGCACCTGGATGAATGTGGATGTAAGCCCCGACGGACGCGAGATTGTGTTCGACCTGCTCGGCAATATCTATCTGATGCCGCTATCGGGAGGTGAGGCCACGATTCTTCGTGAGGGCCTTTCCTATGATGTTCAGCCACGCTTTAGCCCTGATGGCACCAAAATATCGTTTACCAGTGATGCCGGCGGAGGCGATAACATCTGGGTGATGAACCGCGACGGTTCCGATGCCCGGCAGGTAACCAACGAAAGTTTTCGCCTGCTGAACAACGCCTTCTGGACGCCCGATGGCAACTATCTGGTTGCCCGCAAACATTTTACCTCGGCCCGTTCGCTCGGTGCCGGCGAGATTTGGATGTATCACATTACCGGCGGTTCGGGCATTCAGCTCACCGAACGCCCCAACGATCAGCAGGATAAAGGCCAGCCGTTCGTCTCACCCGACGGCCGTTACGTTTACTACAGCCAGGATGTCTATCCCGGTGGCTTTTTTCAGTATAACAAAGATCCCAACAGCCAAATTTATGTCATCAACCGGTACGACCGCGACGAAGGATCGATTGAGCGCGTAACCGGAGGGCCGGGCGGCGCCATCTCCCCCACCCTGTCACCCGACGGCAATAAACTCGCATTTGTGAAGCGGGTACGCACAAAATCGGTGCTCTACATCCGCGACCTGGAAACCGGCGTCGAACGGCCGGTGTTCGACAATATGAGCCCTGATCAGCAGCAGGCCTGGGCTATTTTTGGCCCCTATACCAACATGAGCTGGACACCCGACGGAAACCACCTCGTTTTCTGGGCGCAGGGCGGCATCCACCGGCTAAACACCGACACCTACGAAGTTCAGGAGATTCCGTTCACGGCTACGGTGAATCACACCATTGCGGATGTGGTCCATTTTGAATTTGACCCCGCACCCGACACGTTTACGGCCCAGGCCATCCGGCATGCCGTCACCTCACCCGATGGCCGCATCTTGGTCTTTAACGCTGCAGGCTATCTGTGGAAGAAAGACCTTCCCAACGGAACACCGCAGCGGCTTACCGAAGAGGCCAACCTGGAATTTGAACCCGCCTTTTCTCCCAATGGCAATCTGCTGGCGTACGTAACCTGGAGCGACGAAGAATTTGGAGCGATCAAAACCCTGCGTCTCGACCGGCGGAATGCACGGCCGCAGACGATCACCACGGAAAAAGGAATCTATCGCCAGCCCTCTTTCTCGCCCAACGGAGAGACCATCGTCTTCCGGCGCGAATCGGGCAATAACCATCAGGGCCATGCCCACACTCAAAACACCGGAATTTTTACCATGCCGGCCGCCGGCGGGGAGATGAAAAAACTCCGCGATGGTGGAAGCACACCCGTATTTACGGCGGATGGAAATCGCATTTTCTATCAGGCACGAACCAATTTTCGCAGTATGGACCTGAACGGCCAGGATGAGCGGCACCACTTCCGTTCGCAATATGCGCTCGGCTTTACGCCCAGCCCCGACAACCGCTGGATCGCCTTTCACGAGCTCTATAAGGTGTACATCGCACCGATGCCGCAGGTAGGCTCCAACATCTCACTAAGCGCAAACACCCGCGCCATACCGGTTACCCATGTGGCCCGCGATGCCGGGTACAACCTGCACTGGTCGGGCGATGGCAGCAAACTGCACTGGACCCTGGGCGAGGAGTATTTTTCCGTAGAGCTGAACGAGGCCTTTGAGTTTCTAAATGGGGATCTGAACGACGAGCTGCCCCTGGGCAGCAACGAAGGCATCCGGATCGGCCTGGAGCTTGAAACCGATAAGCCCTCCGGCGTAGTGGCATTCACCAATGCCCGCATCATTACCATGAACGGCGATGAGGTCATTGAAAACGGAACGGTGGTGGTGCGCGATAACCGTATTGAGTCGATTGGGCGAACCGGACAAGTATCCGTGCCGGGCGGTGCATTTGTGGTAGATGCAACCGGCCACACGATTATGCCCGGCCTGGTAGATGCGCACGCCCATATCGGCAACTTCCGCGAAGGGCTGAGCCCGAACCAGCAGTGGGAGTATTTTGCGAATCTTGGATACGGCGTAACCTCCGTTCACGATCCGTCATCAAACACCGAAATGATCTTTTCACAAGCAGAGATGATACGATCCGGCAACATGACCGGCCCCCGTATTTTCTCAACCGGGCGGATTCTGTATGGCGCCGAAAACGTGCAGAAAACCGTGATCAACAATCTGGAGGATGCCCGCTCGGCCATTCGCCGTACCAAGGCGTTTGGCGCCACCTCGGTAAAGAGCTACAACCAGCCGCGCCGCGAACAGCGCCAGCAGGTTCTGCAGGCCGCTCGTGAATTGGGTGTAAACGTAGTGCCCGAGGGCGGATCCACCTTTTTTCACAACATGAATATGATTCTGGACGGTCATACCGGTATCGAGCATAACGTACCGATCTACCCGCTCTACAACGATGTACTGACGCTCTGGAGCGCCAGCGATGTGGGATACACCCCTACCCTTTCTGTAAATTACGGAAGTATGAGCGGCGAGTACTACTGGTACCAGCACACCAACATCTGGGAGAAAGAGCGGCTGCTCACGTTCACGCCACGCGGTATTGTAGATTCCAGATCACGCCACAGAACCATGGTGCCGTATGAGGAGTATGAAATCGGCCACTTCCAAAGCGCTGCAGCAGCAAAAGAACTGCACGATCGGGGGATCACCGTAAACATCGGCGGGCACGGACAGCTTCAGGGGCTTGCTGCACACTGGGAAATATGGATGTTTACGCAGGGTGGTATGAGCAACCATGACGCCCTCCGGACAGCCACCATTAATCCGGCCACTTACATTGGCATGGGCGATCACTTCGGCTCTCTGGAACCCGGTAAACTGGCCGATCTGATCGTGATTGACGGCAATCCGCTTGACGATATCTTTGACACCGAAAATGTGGTGTACACCATGATGAACGGACGTCTTTATGATGCATCAACCATGAACGAAATCGGTCATCATCCGCGAGAACGGATGCCCTTCTGGTGGGAGCGCGAAGGGTACAGCGAGCAGTTCGACTGGCACGCGATTATTGAAGCCGATGCGGATGGGCATCATGTGAATGGGCATTAAAAAATACATTCAGAAATTAAATGAGATCTGACAGCGTACTCCGCTCTAATTGCGGAGTTCCTGTCAGCATCTATTCTGACTGATAATGAGGCGGGCGTTGCCCTGCCACCCTATGATCAGGGTACAAACCGCCACCATTCGGGCAGAATTCCACCCATCAAGTGTATCAAAATACATTTCTTATTCAATTGAAGAATTATACCCCATTCTTTCTAACACCTCTTCTGCCGGGGAATTTTTCACAAATTCATAAAACTCTTGAATCTCAAACTGTCCGGTTATCTTTTCAATAAGGGTTTGAGAATTTTTCATATTGCTTATGTTTAAACCTATTAAGCTTGTTTCATGCTCTTCACGAATTAACAGCAGTTGTGGTGTAGATGCGGCTCCTGATGCATAATTAATAACCCCAAGATTGAACGTTCCACCGCCGGTAATCAGTTCATTGTAAGGACCTGTATGATCAAGGTATCTCCTGCCGGTATTTCCAGAAACATCCGCCGATATTCCGGTTGCAATAAAATTTATTGAATTCGCCGAAAGCACCGTATTTAACTCGTCTTTAAATATAGGTTACCATTTTATGCGTGTCATCATTATTTGAAAACGGACAAGTAGATGAGCCGATAAACACAAAGCGCAGATACGAACCACCTGAAAGATCAATGGTGGGTTCTGTAACTCTCTTATTGAAAGGGTGCCCGTCACTTCCATAAAAAATACCAATTATAAAAAGTAATATAGCTATGCAGGCAAGGTATAAAATCCGTTCTACGTTCATAGTCTTCTCCGGTACGGTTTATTCAATTAAACGTTCACTACCCACCCAGTAGAGTGTTCCCTGCTCGTTGACTACCAGTCCGTTGTCAACAACGCTGATTGCCCTTGCACTATTTATTTCACGGATACTATCTGTGCCAAGGTCGTACAGCTCATGACTACCAACATTAAAAAGATAATACGAAGACCACTCACTACCTTCAGCCCTACCTAATTCCCATTGCATATCTCTTCGTTCCTTTTTCTGGATAAGCAGCCATTGGTCATCAATAGCAATGGTAGCAGATAAACCTGAGTTATCGTTATGCCTGTACCGACCCATGTAGCGATTTCCGGGGCCTTCTTTCAAGTCGTAATATCCCTGCAAATAGCCGGGTACCCTGTATTTCCCGGCTAATTCCCCTTCAAAATTATACAGATAGATGTAGGGAAAGAAATTGAATACTACGGCATGAAATTCATATTTGGGAAATGAGCGTACCGTGCTATAAGAATGGATGGCCCTGCCAACAACCGGGTGCCAGTATTGGTAAGGCTGGCCAAAGGATTGTACAACTTCACCATCGCTGTTCAATTGGTATATGGTATGTTCTATGCCTTCAGAGTCAACACTCAGATCAGAACTGAATCCCGGACGCCCCAAGGCCATTAATTTATCACCCAAAGGGGCTATTGAATAATTGCCACTCCATTCCGTGCTTATCGTAGATTCGTACATACACTTACCCAACTGACAATCAAACACAGAAATTCTAAACCCTTCCATGGCAACATAGGCGCGCTTATTATAAACCTGCATTTCCTGCGTAAAAAAAATATCTCCCGGGCCGCGTCCTTGCGGTGCCAGGCTAACATACTTGTCTTCAAGCAAGTCATATTGAAAAAATCGATTATCATACTTGTCCAGAAAAAGCAGCGAGGTTTCGTCTAAAGACGCTACGCCAATTTCGTCGGAATTGGATACAATTAGTGACAGCTCTTTTTCATTAAAAACTTGGCTTTCATCGTTGAGAAAACGGTAGAGCAGCTGTAAATTTTCAGGTAAACTGTCGAGAATATCCGCCGCATCTCGCAGTTCTAATTCAATAGCATCTACATCGGAATGTGGCATAAACCTCGGAATAGGATGCGGGATAAATTCTTCATCATACGGAGCCATGCCATCGGCAGTCACATTGTCGGGGTAAATTTCAGGTTCCGATGAACATGAAAAGATTAAAACGGAAATAAAAAATATCTTTGATCTGTTGTAAAGCATTGAGCTAAATGATTGATACAAAGTTAAAGCCCTAAGCGCCCAACGCTTAGGGCCGTGTTGATCGGGCTACATTTATAAAAACTTTAATTCTCTCCAACTTCTGACGCACAATGCGATTCTCCACACCCCCAAGGAGCCCATGTACAGCATGTTTGAGCTTCTGTCGGCTGGCAATATCCTGGCGAAGAAGTACAGGCATAACCATTAAAATTATCGCCACCAGGATCTGTTGCGCTTCCAATAGACACCCCTGCGAATAGAAATGCAACCATTACCGTTAATGTAATTAGTACTTTAAGTATTGTTTCCATGTCATCTACATTAATTAAAGTTAAGCACCAAAACCATCCTACTCATTGAATGATATTGTATCAATACGCACATGTGCGTATTATTTTAAGTACATGTGCGTAGGCCCATTGGCATATCTACCCCCCGTTTTTCACATTTCTGACCATCCAGAGCCATTTTATCAGCCCAATTCTACCATCCACACCCAATTTCCGGCAGATATTATTTCTGTGCGTTTGGATGGTTCGTGGTGAATTACCCAGCTTTTTTGCGATTTCAATGCTGGTCAATCCTTGTTCCACAAGATCTAAAACTCTTGTTTCCGTTACAGACAATCTCTTAAGCGCCTCTTCATAGCTTGACGGATCCTTGTTTTCCATGAAACTCTTCCATTCGTTTTTTACTCCTCCCACTACAAAGAGTATCTCCTGCCTAAACTGTTACATTAGAAATCGTTAATATAGTTGGTGCACGTGCCACCAGATTCAGGGGGCACGAACCTATTTACTACTCATTCACTCTTTGAATAACCAGTGATTTGAAATGAAACTCGACACGTTGCCCACTTGCTGTACGGCTGTACGCTTTTCGATGTTCTCTCTTTAGATCCAGTTTCTTGAACCGTACCGAAGTGCACCGCAGTATGCGTAAAAGGGAAACATTATCATTAAGAGCGTCAGTCCAAAACCACTCGTTGCATCCGGCACATTCAGTGCAATGGCAAGCGGCAGAGCCAGCACAATCAACAAAAAAGAGGTAATCCATCCGTAACGCCGCTGTTCGTAAAGTACAAACAGTAAAAAAGGGGTAAATAAAACGGCGGCCCCAATAATGATAAAGATGGTAAAAAACCAGAGATGGGATACTGTTAACAGTACCCCACCGCCTATCTCGTAACTGAGGATCGTCCGCATCGTGGAAAGCCGGGAATCGGCCGGACTGTAGGTGTTTATATCCTGTTCGTTGAGATCCATCCCCTCCCCTCCTGATTACGTTTTATCGGGCAGCCACACTTCGTGCAGATGCACCCAGATGGGCGTGCCGCCGTCTACCCGAAACAGAACGGTGCTAAGGCGGCCTCTCTTTTCGCCATCGCGCCGGCCCTGCCACTCCTCGTACATCATGAGGCATAAACCGCCTTCGTTGTAACGGCACTCCATGTTTTCGATCCAAATCTCTTCACCGCTCCAACTGCCGTGCGCCTGCATCAGATTTTCCATCAGGCCGGCTTTATCGGAGATACGGCCCGATGGGCTCACCATCAAAAAACGGTCATCAAGCCGGCAATCCAATGCCGAAAGCTCGTCCCCCGATTTGGGCATACGGCCGTTCAGCCACGCTTCAAAAAAGCGGTGAATGTCTATAATTTCTTTTTTGCTCTGCTTTTCCATATCAGAAAGTGAGCTTTTTCCGTCACGCAGTCAAGTGGGGATTTTTGGATTCCGATCTGTGTTATCTGCTTATTTTGCAACGGGTTGACCCCTGTTTAAAAATCTGTTATTCTGAATCCACACAATAACAAACTTGTTGGCTTATGCGTACCTTCGCTCGTGTTCTCTCTTTTCTGATTCTTGTTCTCGTCTCTTTATCCTGCAGTTCTGAACCTCAACCCAATCTCTTGCTTATCAACGCCGAGGTGTGGACGGTAGACAGCGATCGCCCCACGGCCGGGGCCATTGCCATTGCCGGCACCGAAATCGTAGCCGTTGGCACCACTGAAGAGATCTCCGCCATGGCCGACGTCAACACCCACGTGATCGATCTTGATGGCGCGTTTGTCGTGCCGGGATTTAACGACAACCACGTCCACTTTGCCAGTGCCGCCCGCTTTTTGGAGTTCAATATTATGCGAGCTTCTTCCCAGGCGGAGTTTGTGGAGCGCGTAGAAGATGTGGTGAACCGACTTGACGACGGGGAGTGGATTCTGGGCGGTTTGTGGGGTGCGTATGACGACTGGCAGTTTGGTAGCCCCGGGGGTTCGGGCGGCCAGCGCTTTACGCCCGACCTTCGCCGGGTAAACGAGCTAACGCCGAATAACCCGATGTTCATCCACCGGTTCGACCGCTCGGAGTACGGGGTAAACCGCGCCGCTCTGGAAGCCGCCGGACTCGACCCCGACCAACCCCAAGCCGACGGCCTGCTCTTTGACCGCGATGCCAATGGCGAGCTTACCGGCATTGTGCGTGGCAACGGCGTGGCCTCCTTCTTTCGCAATTTTATTCCCGAGTCGTTCAGCTACGAACGGCGGCTTCAGCAAACGCGCAACGCACTGGCCGAAATTCGCAAGCATGGTGTAACCAATGTGAGCGATATGTCGGATGATACGCAGGTTGATATTTACCGCGACCTCCTCCGAAAGGGAGAGCTGACCGCCCGCATCCATTACCGCTACCATCTGGAGCGATGGGAAGAGCTTGCCGGGCAGGGAATGGAGATCGGTACCGGTTCCCCGTGGCTGCGCTTTGGATCCCTGAAGGGCCATATCGACGGGATTATGGGGAACAGCACCGCCCGTTTTTTCGAGCCGTACGATCATCAGCCCGATGAACGCGGCAGCTGGCGGCGGCTAATGGTGGATGAGGATGGCGGGTACGATCCCGAGCGATTTTACAGCTACATGAAAGGGGCGGATGATGCCGGATTGCAGCTTACCATCCACGCCATCGGTGATGAGGCCAATCACCTGTTGCTTAACATGCTGGAGCGGCTGATTGAGGAGAACGGCGAAAAAGACCGCCGCTTTCGCCTGGTGCATGCTCAGGTGATGAACGATGAGGATATTGCCCGACTCGGAGAGCTTGGTGTGGTGGCCGAGGTGCAGCCGATTCATGCCAGTGATGACATGCGATGGATGGAGGAGCGAATCGGCACCGATCGATCGGCGGGAGCGTACGCCTTCCGCAGTATTCTGGATAGCGGAGCCGTTCTGAGCTTCGGAACCGACTGGCCCGGCACGGCAGCGGCAGAGTATCACATCAGCCCAATGTACGGATTGTACGCGGCGGTAACGCGCAAAACGATGACCGGAGAGCCGGAGGGAGGCTGGTTTCCCGATGAGCGTATCTCTATGGAAGAGGCCATTCGCGCGTATACTTTGGGAACGGCCTACGCCAATTTTGAAGATCACATCAAAGGAAGCATTACACCCGGTAAGCTGGCCGATATCACCGTGTTGGATCGATCGTTATTTGAAACGGACCCGATGGATCTGCCCGATGTAGAGGTACTTTACACCATTGTGGACGGGGAGGTTGTTTATAGTCGTGAGTCTTGAGTCTTGAGTCTTGAGAGGTTGTAACATGTCAATCCGGTATTTTATCGAGAACAAAACATTAGGAGGCTGGAATATTTTTTTATAATATTGCAATCAATGCATTCGTTGATTTCATTGAAATCAAATTATATTGTATGGCAAGTATCACAATAAGAAACCTGGATAAAAACTTAAAATCGCAGTTAAAAATAAGGGCTGCAAAACATGGCAGGTCCATGGAAGAGGAAGTACGCAATATTTTGAAGTCTGCTGTGGCAACTGAAAATCCGCAAGAAGATAATTTCGCGGAGGCTGTTCAAAAACGTTTTGCTCCATTTGGTGGTGTAGAGTTACCTGAAATACCAAGAGAGAAAATGAAAAGACGTCTCGATTTTTAGGTCATGTTTGTTCTCGATACAAACATACTTTCCGAACTAATGAAACCGTCACCGAATCAAAAAGTAATGGATTGGATTGCGAGACATCCAAAAATGTCACTTTTCACTACCTCGATTACTGAAGCAGAAATTTTATACGGGCTATCCATTATAGAAAAAGGAAATAGAAAATCAGCGTTAATGAACGCAGCAACCAAAATTTTCACCGAGGATTTAAAAGGCCGCGTAATACCATTTGATTCACAAGCAGCTTCTTTTTTTGCATCCATATCAGCCAGCAGAAAATTAATCGGGCAGCCCATAAGTCAATTTGATGCTCAAATAGCTGCTATTTCCAAATCCCGTGCGGCTTCCTTAGTCACCAGAAATAAAAAGGATTTTGATGACTGCGGAATTATCGTCATCAATCCATGGGAAGATAAAGAGTAAAAAATTACCCTCACTTCTCAAGACTCACTTCTCTCACCTCACCTCAAAACTCCAAGGGCATAAATCCCGTTGCCTTTCTTGTTCCGGGTATAGAGATCGGCAAAATTCATCAGCAGGCAGAACGGCATCACAACCGGGTAGTAGATCACTAATGGCAGTGCTGCAAAAAGGCCCAGTTTATTAAACCAGATCATCGGCCATTTTACGGATAGTATCCAGGCTTTGTGTCCCCAGAATCCGTACGTGTAATGGACCAGCTCCACATCCAAACCGGCCTGCTCCATTTTATCCCGGATATCCTTTTTAGAATAGCCTGCACGGGCGTGTTCGCCAACAAATGTATCCTCTTCATCGCCATCCTCTTCGGAGTAGTGCGATGGAGAGTGCATCAGCAAAAACCCCCCTTTTTTTAAATGATTTGCCAGGTTTTTAATCACCTGCACATCATCTTCGATATGCTCCAAAACATCCACGCAGAGAATGCCGTGGTATGTTTGCCCGGTATTTAATTCCAGCAAATCGGCCTCATCAAACCGTACACGGCCGTTCTCAATATCATTTTCAAAATAGTGGCGGCAATCTTCCAGGTAGCCGGCTTTTACATCAACGGCATGCAGGTGTACATTTTTAAACCTTCTGAGGATAAACCGGTCGTACTGCCCGAATCCGCTTCCGGCATCCAGCATCTGCCACCCCCCTTTTTTATCGTATTCCCGTCCGGTTCTCTTTAACAGCCTGCGAACATGCCAGCTTCTAAGAAAAAAAAGATCCAATAAAAAATAGAACATCCGCCGAAGCCATTTCGAGCCCCTGATGATTGCTGAAAATTTATCCTTAACCGGATCGTAGGCAATGGTGCTCATTGGCCGATTATTTCTGCTATGGGAGGTTCAAACTTTTTGGCGCGGCTGTTGATGAGTTCTCCCAAAAACCCAATAGAGAAAAATTGCACCCCTACCACTACCAGTAAAATACCGAGGAAAAAGAGCGGACGGTTGCCAATCGGTTCCCCGAAGAAGAGTTTCAGCGCCGCGATATATGCGTTGATGAGAATACCTGCCACCGACAACACCACCCCGATGGAGCCGAAAAAGTGCATGGGGCGCTGCATATACCGGTTCACAAAGAGCAGGGTTATCAGGTCTAAAAATCCATTCATGAACCGTGAGAGTCCAAATTTGGTCTTGCCAAATTTCCGGGGGTGATGTTTCACCTCCTGCTCTTCGATCTTTCCAAAGCCCTGCCATTTGGCCAGAAGCGGAACGTAACGGTGCAGCTCGCCGTACAAGCTGATATGGTCGATAACTTCCCGCCGATACGCTTTGAGGCCGCAATTGAAATCGTGCAGCTGAATGCCGGTTGCCCAGCGTGTTACCGCGTTAAAAAACCGCGACGGTACCGTTTTAGAGATCGGGTCGTGGCGTTTCTTTTTCCAGCCACTTACCAGATCGCTGCCGTTTTTCAGTTTTTCAAGCATGGCCGGCACTTCGAAGGGATCGTCCTGCAAGTCGGCGTCCATCGTTACGATGAATTGGCCGAGTGCTTCATCAAACCCGGCCTGCAGGGCTGTACTTTTGCCGCTGTTTTTGCGCAGACGAATGCCCCGCACCGTGGCCTCCTGATCGACCAGGTTTTGAATTTCCTGCCACGAACCATCATCTGATCCATCATCTACAAACAGAATTTCGAGGCTTGTACCCGCCAGTGCTTCGTGAATACGGCGTGCCAGCTCCGGCAGTGATTCCTGCTCGTTATAAAGAGGGATGACAATGCTTACCTCGGGGGCAGCATCAGCAGGATAAGCGTGCGATCTACGTTTTTGTTCGGCCAATGACTTGCATATTCGTTAGAATAGTGAGATTCTCAGCTACAGAGTTGCAAAAATAACGCATTTCAGTGCCATGAAGAAATTGTATTACTCGATTGGGGAAGTGAGCAAAATTACCGGGATTGAACCGCACGTGATTCGGTATTGGGAAACCATTTTCGACGATCTGAATCCCGGTAAAAACAGAGGCGGTAACCGCACCTACAAAGAAGCCGACGTAACGCTGATTTTGCAGCTAAAAGAGTTGATACAGGATAAAAAATACAGCACCGCCGGTGCCAAGAAAATTATTGAAGAGGGCATTGATCCGCGGGATGAAGCCCCGGCACCGCTGCCCCCTTCCGTTCAAAAAGATCTGAAGGAGATGCGCCTTTTTCTGGAAGATCTTGCCAAAAAGTTATAAAGCGGTAGCCGGTTCTTCCACTGTGCTGCGCCCCGAAAAGCCCACCATCAGCATATACAAAAATTCGGCGCAGATCAGAATAGCCACACTGACCAGGTGCAGCAGCTGAAACAGTCCCGGCATGCCCATCCTCTCCATACCCAGCCCAAGAAACATCTGCAGTACAATGAGCGCCACAATGGTAATGCCCAGCTTTTTCAGGATGGATGGCACAGCAAAGGCCCGGTTGTAATAGAGAAGTACCCCTCCGGCAATAATCACCAGCCAGGAGAAGCTCCGGTGTATTTCGTACAGGATGCCGGTTTGGTCAAGCCACTGCTCGCGCGGCAGTTCAAGTACATTTTTAGCCACATCAACGGTTTCCCGAACCTGTGTACCCATCACCAGCTGGGCCAGCGTCAGAAACAGAATCACACCCGAAACCCAGAGGAGCACCTTGCGATGCGCAGCGTTCAGGCTAAAGTTGAGGTACGAGTTCATAGCCCGGAATGCACCAAAGAGCAGTACATTGACGATGATCATGGCCAATACCATGTGTACGGTAATCATACCGGCACTTAATCCCGAGCGTACCACCTGTCCGCCCAGCCAGCCCTGCACCAAAACCAGTACAAACGCCAAGCCCGATACCACCGTAATGAGCGGGTCTGTTTTCCGGTAGCGAAAGGAGAAGAGAAATGTAAGGGTAATAAGAAAACCGATGAGTACACCCACCAGCCGGTTCACATACTCCAGCCAGGTGTGCAGGGCGTTGAATTGAGACGCATCATACTGCGGCGGCAGCTCCGCGGCGGTGGTGGGCGGTATCCACATGCCGAAACATTGCGGCCAGTCGGGACAGCCAAGCCCGGCGCCCGCGGCACGCACCAGGCCGCCTATAAAGATCAACACCAACGTTGCGATAACGGTGGCAATCGCCGTTTTTTGATAGAGATTCAGGTTCATGCGTTGTTCACAAAAAAGGTTGATTTTTTATCCATTTAACAAACTACCCGCGGCAAGATAGATGTTCATTTTGAATTGGGTGTTAAGGTAACAACTCCCGTTTAAAAGGCGTATTTTTGTTCGATTAACGAACTCCCATGCAACAGCATTCAGACACACAACCATATCCTTCGGTTTTGCTATCCAAAGCAGCCAGCTATTACGAGCTCACCAAGCCGGGCATTACACTCAGTGTGGTTGCCAGCATGCTGGTGGGTTTTTTGCTTGGGTCGGCCGCATCGCTGGATTTGATACTGATGGCACATGCCATTATCGGCACCTATTTGATTGCTGCGGGAACCGCTGCACACAATATGTTTCTGGAGCGCCGCCTCGACGGGCTGATGCACCGCACCAACCAGCGGCCGCTGCCTGCCTCCCGCCTCAGCTCTGCGGAGAGCGCATGGTTTTCCACAATCCTCATTTTTGGGGGATTGGCGTATTTGCTGTCGGTGGTAAATGTTGTGG
The DNA here is from genome assembly GCA_047921075.1 of Balneolaceae bacterium. Classification (GTDB taxonomy): domain Bacteria; phylum Bacteroidota; class Rhodothermia; order Balneolales; family Balneolaceae; genus JBLRWS01. The sequence continues at coordinate 15,929 of JBLRWS010000047.1, forward strand.
CCGGAATTGTGTCACTCGCCACCACAGTAATCTATCTGTTTGCCTATACGCCGCTAAAACGAATCTCTGCACTGAACGTTTTTGTAGGTGCTGTTCCGGGAGCACTGCCTGTTGTAGGCGGATGGGCAGCCGCCACCGGCACCGTTTTTGAGCACGGAATGTGGATTTTATTTGGCATCGTGTTCTGCTGGCAGATTCCACATGTGATTGCCATTGCGTGGGTGACCCGGAAAGATTACGAACACGCCGGTTTCCAGATGCTGCCGAAGAACGACCCACATGGATACAAAGCAGCAACCTGGGTTCTGTTGCCGGCCATTTTACTGATACCCAGCATGATCAAGCTCTACACGATGGACTACCTGGGCCTGATCTTCCTGGCAGGGTCACTGCTTGTTACAGCAGGCTTCATCTGGTACAGCATCCGCTTTGCCATTTCGCGAGATATCAAAACCGCCAAGCTGGTAATGTTCTCTTCGTTTGCCTACCTGCCGCTCATCTGGCTGTTGATCTTTGTTGACTGGATTATTCTGTAACAAAAAGCTGCACTTCGTCTGCAGAGCTTCGCCATGAAACTGACTTTGCAAAACTCTGTCAACACACTTCTTCAATTTTTAAAGAATGGATAAATGGTGTAGATTCTCCAATCCTACATAAATTTTATTTATTAGATGATTCGATTCTACACTTCTTTTCTTGTGCTATTTGTAGCTTTGTTGGGCCTTTGCAATACGTCACATGCCCAAGAGCATACGGTGACAGAGCCGGACACCACCTCGTATGGCTTCATCAAAATAACCGTTACCAATCTCGACTCATTTTATGTGGTCGTGAATGAAGATTTCGAAACCATCTATTCGGTAAGCAGCGGTGATAGTTTAAAAATCGTCGCCGGCAGAAATCAGGTGCGAATTTTTCAGCGCTCGTATGCAGATATTTTTCTCTTCAGAAGAATTGAAGAGAACCGTACAAATCATCTTGTTACGAACATTTTGCCCCTTACCCGACCTTCATGGGAAGTACAAAGCCGAAGCAGTTATCCCAAAGTCTTTTGGGGTGGAGAGAATTTTATCTTGTCGGACCCGGGAACCGACTTATACATCGATGACGAGTATATCGGAACGGAATATGCTGTAATCGACACGGTGGGTAACTTTACTGTTACCGGCATAACCGATTCAGGAGAACGATTTACCAGAACGTACTCAACCTTAGACAAAACCGGTCGTTTTAATGTATATGAACATTCATTTGGTTTAAAAAAGAGCAGGGTTCGGGCACTATCCCTTCTGCCGGGCGCAAGCCAGGCCTACAAAGGCCAAACCATCAAAGCCATATCGATTTCAGCCGTTGCAGCCGCTGCCGTATTTTTAGCCATTAACTACGAGAACACCTTCCAAAGTAGATGGAGTGAGTTCACTACGACCCGGCAATTATATAATAGAGCAGCGGATCCATCTGAAGTTTTCAGGCTTGGCAATGAAGCGGATGCTCTATTTCGTGAATCACAACGCGCATCTCGCAACCGAAATCGGGTTCTGATCGGGGCGTCAGTTCTGTACCTGTACAACGTGATTGATGGAAACCGCACTCCCTCTGTAGGATATCGAACCACCCGGTTCTCTTTTGATCCTTACCTGGACATTCATGGCAGCGATCCGATTCCCTCCGTTCGGATAAACCAAAATTTTTAATCCCATCCCTGTGTTGTCATTTAGAACATCCACCTTTATGGCCTTAACCACAGCCTTTTTACTGGCTGCCTGTGATAGTCCTTCGGGAGGGTTAGACCGGGCGAGAAATGCGGCTGATCCCATTTCGGACAACTTTGTGCCGGAGAAAACCAATGACCTTCAACTAACCATTCAATCCAACGGACATGTTGTTTTGAATTGGGATAGTGATAGTGATGGTATTCAATCGTTCATCATTGAAAAATCCCTACGAGATACCACCGATTTTAGGCCATTTGGTGAAATTGCGTTTCCTGCCACTGAATTTGTCGATTCTACCGGTGTCGTAACAGCAAACACCAATTACCGGGTTTTGTCTAACCTGTCGCCCATCGAAGATGAGCCGATAATTCTTGAGAGTAAAGCCGCAGAACTTGTACTGCAAATTCCGGAATCTATTGAGTATCAGTTTAATGAGCCGGACCATTCACTTCTCATTTCATGGGATGTGGGCCATCCGTTTATCGCATTTTACGAGATCTCATCAAATAAAATTCTTCAAGGCACCAACACCAAGGTTATTGATTTTCCATCCGGTGAGCCTTCTGCATCGTTTGTTGACGAATTGTCCGATATCTCCTTCGCTAAGCGCGAGTATATCTTAAAAGGGTTTTTGAATGTACAAGGCAACGAAG
>JBLRWS010000048.1:0-17820 GCA_047921075.1 Balneolaceae bacterium
AAGTAAAAGAAGGATACGCCAAAGAAAACCAAAACATGTTTCGGAGAGAGGCTTTACGGTCCGTGCTGGTTCGTTTCGGGTGTTGTTCGCCGGAGGAGTTTCAGTCTTTTTACGATAGATTCAATCAAACTGGAAAAGCAGAACTTCCTTCCGGTCATACGTTGAGATCCGTTGTATTCGGTGGCAAGCCTGCCCCAGGGAAAAAATCAATCGTTTCAGAATTTATTGCTTTGAGCCATGTTCTCAATTACCTAAACTCCTTCATTGATGACAATTGGGATTACGTTAAAACCGCCAATTTCAGGGATCCGGCGTTAAACTTTTTGGTAACCCTTAAAAAAGTATCTTTCAACCAAACCCACTAAGAGTTCAATGATTAATCCAATGAAAAAAACAGTTACTACCACCCTCATAATGTTGATTGGTTTTGCCGTTTATGCACAATCAGATCAGAATAAAGCCGACGTTTTAAGGACTTTACAGGAGTTTGAAACAGCTATTGTTGAAAGCGATTCTGTAAAAGCAGCTTATCTTTTGCACGATGATGTACTCATCCTTGAGGGCAGAGTTGAAACCAAAGAGCAATACCTTTCCGGACACTTTTTCTCCGATGGAAGGTTTCTTTCAAGCATGAATCGTGATTTGATTTCTCAGGATGTAACCGTTCATGGAGAAACCGCATGGATAACGTCGATTACCCGTTTTCAGGGAACATTCAGAGATCAGGCCTATGACCTGAACAGTATGCAATTAATGGTTTTTCAACACACAGACGATGGCTGGAAGGTTGCCGCGGTGCACTGGTCTTCCAGGCCTAATCAATAGAATTACAATGTGTACAGATTTCTGTGCACTTCACTAAATCCAGATAGTATGAGCTACCATATCACAACGACTTACAACGGAACGTTCGATGAAGCCATCGATAAAACAACCGAAGAGCTGAAAAAAGAGGGGTTTGGCGTACTAACGGAAATTGACATTAAAGAAACCCTGAAGAAAAAACTCGATGTCGATTTTAAAAAGTACAGAATTCTTGGAGCCTGTAATCCGAACATGGCCTATCAGGCGCTGCAAAAAGAGGACAAAATCGGAACCATGCTGCCATGCAATGTAATTGTCGAAGAACATGACGATGGCACGGTTGAAGTTTCAGCGGTTGATCCCATGGCTTCCATGCAAGCTGTAGAAAATGAGGATTTGGCAGAAGTTGCAACCCAGGTTCGCGACCTGTTGCGAAAGGTTATCAACAACATATAGAGCAATTTTCTGCTTTGCGAAATCAGCAAAATAAGTGCGAGATTGCGATTTAGATCGTCATTCTGTTTTACGATAATTACCTTTGGTACAAAGAGAAAGGGTGATGTAGTAATTTCTGAATGTATAATATTTGATCTTACCACCCCTATCTCCTCTTTAAGAAGGAGGGGATTTAATCTTTTAGAGACTACAAGTATAAACCAATTATTTTCCAAAAAATGCTCCCCGACTGGATTCCCAACATACACCCCTTCGTTGTTCACTTTCCCATTGCTCTGCTCGTTGTTGCCGTCCTGTTCGATCTGTCCCGGCTTTGGTTCAGAGAACAGAGCTGGCTGCACAATGCCGTCATCGCCCTCTACACCATCGGCACCATCGGGCTGGGGGCTGCATTTTGGTCGGGCCGCCAGGCGGTTCAAACCGTAGCCGTATTCGGGGACGCCGTACCGGTGGTAACCTCTCACGAAGATTGGGCGCTTTATACGCTCATTTTTTTTGGCATATTTACGGCCATCCGCCTGTGGGTCTGGTGGCAAGAGCTCGATAAAGGCTGGCTGCGCCCGGCACTCATGCTGCCCGCCCTGATCGGTACCGGCATGCTCTGGCACACCGGAGAGCTTGGCGCCGAATTGGTTTACAAACATGGTGTGGCAGTGGCTGAAACAAGCCGGCTGAGTGAGCAGATAGAAAATCTGGAACAGCGTCTGGCCGCTTTTCGCGAAGAAGCGGGCCCGGAATTGCAGGACGATGGCTCCTGGATCTGGCGCATTGTACCCGGAGCGGACGAAGCGTTGGCCGAGTCGTTCACACTTGATGGAGCTGACCGGGTTCAGGCAGCTGTTGGGCGAGAGGATGGGCGAAACCACCTGGAGTTGATCGCTTCCGATGAACCGGTTTTCGTGATCACAGGAGGTAATTTGCCGGCTGTGGATGGCAGGGCGGAGATCAACGTGAGCGAGTTGGATGGGGATTTCTTACTGGTTCACCATTATCTGGACCGTGAAAATTATCAATATATCCGGTTGACGGATGGTGTGTTGCAGCAGGGGCAGATGGTGGGTGGTACCGACAATGTGCTCGGCTCGGGCCGCCTGGCCGGTGACGGATGGATTACCGTTCGGGTAACCGCTGCGGGGCAGCATTTTTATGGGTATCAAAACCAGAACACCGTTGTGCACACCCACGCCGGGGAACTTGCACCGGGCAGGTCGGGATTTGGATTTACAGGTTCGGGCGTGGTGATGCTGAGAATGGTGGAGTTCGGCGCGGTGCAGTGAACGCAGTTCTATAATGGACTACGGGAAGTACAGATTGATTGGCCTGCTTATGCTAATCAAAGCCACCGGTTTCCGCCCTCTGTGCCATCAATTCTTATAAATCCGGCTTCCCAGAAATCCACTAAGCATCACACCCCGAACGGCCATAAACAGAATCATTGCCAGCCAAAGCCCGTGGATTCCTATCAACCAGGTGCCCGCATAATAGGCAGGCAGAAATACACCAAACGATGCAATAATCATGGTGTTACGAAGTGGGGCGGTTTCCGTGGCTCCTATAAAAACGCCGTCCAGTATATAGCAGATGCTGCTGACCAGCGGGGCAAAGACGGTCCACCAAACCACCACCATTGCCACCGCAATCACTTCCTGTTTATCGGTAAAAATGGCCAGGATGGCGCTGTCGAAAACACCATACACCAGCGACCCGGCCGCCCCGAGGCCCAGCCCCCAGGCAACGTTGTATCGTACAGCTTTTTTTAATTTCACACGATTCGCCGCCCCTTTGAATTTGCCAACCAGACTCTCCGCCGCGTAGGCAAAGCCATCAATGCCGTACGAGGCTACCATCCAGAGCTGCAGAAGAATCGTGTTGGCAGCCAGAATAATGTCGCCCTGTTCGGCCGACTTGGCCGTAAAAAACGAGAAGGTAAAAATGAGGCAGAGCGTGCGGATAAAGATGTCGCGGTTAACCCCAAAAAACCGTTTGAGCTCGTGCACGTTGCGCAGCTCTGTTGGTATGATGTGGCCGATATACCGGCGGTATTGCCACAAAAACAGGCCAATACCCAGTAGCAGCGCCAGCCAGGTAGCGATCAGAGTACCGTACGCCACGCCATCAACGGTCATGCCAAGTCCGTAGATGAACCAGACATTCAACACAATGTTGAGCAGGTTCAGGAAGATGGTGATGATCATGGGGTTGCGTGCATTTTGCATCCCCAAAAACCAGCCGTTCAGCCCATACAGAGCGAGTACTGCAGGTGCGGTATACACGCGGATGTCGTAATAAATCAGCGTAAACGCCTCCACCTCCGCGCTGCTGTCGATGAGGGCAAAGCAGAGCCTGGCAATCGGTTCGCGGAACAAAAGAATCAACATTCCCAACGTGAAAGCAACCAGCTGTACCCGCAGTAGTGTCATAATCATAGCTGTGCGGTCGCGCTGGCCATACTCCTGAGCGGTAAGCCCGGTGGTGCCCATCCGTAAAAAGCCGAACCCCCAAAAGAGAAAATTGAAGATCATGCTGCCCACAGCCAGTGCGCCGAGGTAGTAGACCTCCTCCAAATGCCCCACCAGTGCGGTATCTACCACACCCAGCAGCGGCACCGAGAGGTTGCTGATCACATTGGGGATGGCCAGTCGCAGAATCTGTTTATTCAAAGAATAGGTACTATTTTAGTAAGCGGTTTGCCGGAAGAAAATACAAAAACACGAGGCAATAATGAGCCGATTACAGCGTGTGGAAGAGGTACCCATCACAAAAAAACAGAGAATATGGAATTGAGTTATTGGAGAAGCCGCTGGAACCAGGGTAAAATCGGGTTTCACAGCCCGGAGGTGTACGAGGGGCTCCGGCAGGCTCTTGAGCAACTGCCGGCGCAAAAAAACCGTCACGTGCTCGTTCCGCTTTGCGGCAAGTCGATCGATATGGTGTGGCTCGCAGAGCAAGGCCACCGGGTTACCGGCGTAGAGTTGTCGGAAAAGGCCGTGCAGCAATTTTTTGAGGAGCAGGGGCTTCCCGCCGAACGTTCGACCCGTGGCCGGTTTACGCTTTATCGCAGCGGCTCCATCACGTTATGGTGCGGCGATTTTTTCTCCTTCCCACAGTCTGAAGGCCCTTTTGACTGGATCTACGATAAGGCATCGCTGGTAGCACTACCTCCGGATATGCGATCACGCTACGCCGAAAAGCTGAAAACCCTTCGCTCTAAAGAGACTGTGCTGCTTCTGCATCACTTTATTTACCCGCAGGAACAAATGCCCGGACCGCCTTTCAGTGTAGAGAATGATGAACTGAGCCGGCTGTTCGGTAAACAGTGGCACTTTGAAGAGATGTATAGCCGGGTAATTGAACCGTCGTCCTTCCCTAAATTTCAAGCCAGGGGGTTAAAAGATCCGATCTATGAACACTTTTACAAACTTTCATCACCTTCGTAAGAGCCGTAACAAAGGGATCGGGATGTTTTGATTTTGGTAGTTGCATATCAGGCAACCTGCGTTTATTTTCCTTCTCGTTCCAAACGTTTACGCCGAAACCAACTCATTTATTACCATCTCTTATGGATTTACAAACTCGCAATAATTTAATCACGATTGGGCTTGGGGTTCTTATTCTTGTGTTTAGTTACATTCTGTACCGCTCATTGGTAGACCCATACCAGGAAGTATTGCAAGAACGGGAGATGGTAGAGCGTGAACGGCACCGTATGGAACGTGTGCGTGATGTGCTTGTACAGTATCGTACCCGTCGAGGAAATTTCCCGCCAACCGAAGGCGGGCTGGATAGTCTGATTCAGTTCCTGAAGACCGACACACTGATGGTAGAGCGTGGCGACGATCTGTTCGCATTTATGCCGCCATCGGAGTACAATCCCGATTCGCTGGTCTTTTCTCCGCGCCCTCCACACACCCGGTTTGAGTATACGCTGAATGATACCATTCGCCCACAGCTCTATCTTCTTACCAATCCCGGATCAAACGACCGCATCGGCGACTTGGAACGAACCAATATGCTGAACGCACCAAACTGGAATTAGCATGCCGGCCGATGGGGTTTGCCTTGGGGTCTGTTATGCGGATAACCATCTTTACTATTCGGTGAATGATCCCGACACACCGGGCAGCCTTCGGCACATCGGCAGTTACGATTTTAATTTTGATGTAGATCGTGCCGTGCTCTATGGCGACGATCAGCAGTTTATCGGCCTCAAAGCTTCCTTGAACGAACTGCGCCAGAAATACGATTGCCAATCGGTGCGTATTCTTTCTCCCGCTACCGAAGAGTGCTGGGCCAGTGTGCCGCGCACCGTATACGAAGATACTGCCGAACGCGAAGCCCACGTTCAACTGCTGATGAAAGGGGTGAGCCGGCAAGAGCTCGAAACCACCTGGTTTCCCCTAAGCAATATCGATCACCGCCAACTGCTCATTCGCCGAACAGAGGCGATGAAAGGGTTTCAGAAGTTGCTGGGCTCCTTTAGCTTTGCCGAATTTGTCGCTGAATTTGAAATTGGCAACGAGTGGCAGCACCATACCAACGCCAGCGGCTCCTTTCTTTTTGTTTATTGCCGGCGCAACTACCTTTCGGTTTCCTCGCACGTGCTGGGCAAGTTGCGGGGAAGCACCGTTATCCGATTCGAAAGCCGAACCGACTTACCTTACTTGTGGGCGATGTACGCCAATACGCTTACCTGGATGCGCGGCATTCATGAACAGGTGTACGTACACGGCAATTACGCCCGCCGGGCAACCGAAGCACTGCGTCCTTTTTGGGACGATACCGGCGATGTGTTTATCATGAATAATCTGGAAACGATGAGTGTAACCTCCGAAGAGGAGACCTACGGATTTCCGCTGGAGAGCGCATTTCCGGCGGTGCTGCTGAGCCTGAATGCATCAGACAAACAAGAGGATGTCCATGCGAATCATAACGGGTAAACTGAAAGGGCGCATCATTGATGTACCCGATACCGGAGAACTGAGGCCGACATCCGATCGTGCCAAGGAGGGAATTTTCTCAGCCATCGCCGCCCGTCGCTACTTTGACGGCCTCACGGTTCTCGACCTTTTTGCCGGAAGTGGAAACCTCGGTTTTGAGGCCCTTTCGCGCGGGGCGAAGCAGGTGCTATTTGTGGATATGAACCCCCGCCACATCGAACACATCCGCCACACTGCAGAGCAGCTGGATGTAGCTGCACAGTGTGTAACCCGAACCGCTGAAGTGATGGAGCTCTTGAACGGCCCTGTGCTACCGGCCGATCTGATTTTTGCCGACCCTCCCTACGACTACCCTGCCATGGACGAGATCATGGATACCGTGTTGGAGCAGGAGTGGCTTACAGCCGACGGCCTGCTGATTTTGGAACATGACAAACGCCACGATTTTTCAGCGCATGCCCATGCCGTGTACACCAAGGCATACGGCCGCACTATTGCCACCATCTTTGCGGCCAAACCCGATCAATTTTAAGATCGGAACCCGCTCACAATAGTGGCGCCGAAGTTGTATCTTATGGGGCATCTGAATTTGCCGTTAACGGACAATTTGACAGTATGAGTAAAGCAGCCTTGTATCCCGGATCCTTCGACCCGCTAACCAACGGGCATCTCGACATTTTGCAACGTGCAACCGAGCTCTTCGACAAAGTGATTGTTACAGTAGCCGTGAATAATCGTAAAGAGGGTGTATTTACAGGCGATGAACGAGTAGAGCTGATCAGAGAAGCCATTGCCGGTCACGAATGGAGTAGTCGGGTAGAGGTGGATCAATTTACAGGCTTGTTGATTGATTATGCCCGCAAACGGGATGTTCAGATTCTGTTGCGCGGAGTTCGTCAAATCTCCGATTTTGAGTATGAATTTCGAATGGCTCTGACCAACCGCCGCCTCGCCCCCGAAGTGGATACGGTTTTTTTGATGCCTGATGAGCAGTTGACGTTTATCTCTGCCACAGTCGTAAAAGAGGTGGCCGCGTGGGGGGGCGACCTCAGCAGCTTTGTACCGGATAATGTGGCCGCTGCACTTCGAAAAAAATTTGAATCAAGCCAAAACGATTCCTGACTATGATCTCATCACGTGCAGAACATGTAGCGCCGTCCGAAACACTTAAAATTACCGCCAAAGCGAAAGAGATGGCACGGCAGGGCATCTCGGTTATTTCGCTGAGCGCCGGTGAGCCCGACTTTAAAACACCGGCCCATATCTGCAACGCTGCAATCGAGGCAATCACCGAAGGTTTTCACGGCTACACGATGAATACCGGCATGCCGGAGCTACGGGAAGCGATCTGTGCCAAGCTAAAGCGCGACAATCATCTCGCGTACGATCCCTCGCAGATTGTGGTTTCGAACGGTGCCAAACAGTCGATCGGCTTTTCGATCCTGGCCACCATCAATCCGGGTGACGAGGTGATTATTCCCGCGCCGTATTGGGTGTCGTATCCCGAAATGGTGAAATTGGCCGGCGGCAAACCGGTGGTGGTGCAAACATCGTTTGCCAATAACTACAAAATGACACCCGAGCAGCTCGAAGAGGCGATCACGGATAAAACCCGAGGCTGCATTCTCTGCTCGCCCTCCAACCCGACCGGTGCCTGCTATACCCGGCAGGAGTTGAAAGAGCTGGGCGAGGTGCTGCAGGCTCATCCCGATGTGGTGATCTACTCCGATGAAATTTACGAGTACATTGTGTTTGATGCAGAACATGTAGGAATCCTGAACGCTGTGCCGGAACTGGCCGACCGTACCGTGCTGGTAAACGGCTTCTCAAAAGGATTTGCCATGACCGGCTGGCGGCTCGGCTATATTGCAGCACCGGAATCGATCAGCCGTGCGGTGGCGAAAATCCAAAGCCAGGAAACATCGGCTCCCTCATCCATATCGCAAAAGGCCGGCCTGGCCGCTTACACCGGCAGTATGAAGCCGGTAACCGATATGTGCGCCGCGTTTAAGAAACGCCGGAATATGGTTGTAAACGAGCTTCGCTCGATTGATGGGGTGGATTGCTTTATGCCCGCCGGCGCATTTTATGTGTTTCCAAATATCCGGCTCTTTTTAGGTAAGAAAACGCCCGATGGCGATGTGGTGAAGAGCTCCACCGACCTTTGCATCTATCTGCTTGAAAAGCACGGCGTTGCCACCGTGCCCGGCGACGCCTTTGGTGAAGGTGGAGGATTGCGCATCAGCTACGCGGCATCCGAAGAGCAGCTTCGCGAGGCGATGATCCGCCTGAGAAACGGGTTTGAAAGCCTTCAATAAACTGACAGTTTGAATCATCTTTCCGTTTGGCACATTTTATGCTGTGTCAGATCTGAATACACTCCGAAAACGTAATTATTTTTAGACTATGCCAACGTACGAATACAGACGAGAAGACGGAACCACGTTTGAGTATTTTCAAGCCATGAGTGACGACGCATTGACCACTTGCCCAACCACGGGCCAGCCGGTAAAGCGGATTATTTCCGGTGGTGGGGGAGTTGTGTACAAAGGTTCCGGCTGGTATGTTACAGATTATAAGAATGGCGGCAACAACGGAGCACCCGCTGCGCCAAAAGAAGAAACGGCTGGGGCCGAAACAAAAAGCACCGCAACCAACGACAAAAGCGACTCCTGATCCACAATTTATGTCCGATCATCCGACCGATGCATACATGGAAGCCACCGAACAGTTTGTACTGCTATGGGGAGAAATGGCTTCGGCCTGGGGCATCAACAAAACCATGGCGCAAATCCACGCACTGCTCTACGCCGAGGCAGAGCCGCTGGACACCGATACCATCATGGAGCGCCTCGATATCAGCCGCGGGAATGCCAACCTGAACCTGCGGGGGTTAACACAATGGCAGCTGGTGCACAAAGTACACTTTAAAGGGCAGCGGAAAGATTTTTATACCGCGGAGAAAGATGTCTGGAATATTGTAGCGATGATTGTGAAGGAGCGGCAGCAGCGTGAGATTGCTCCCATCCATCAAAACCTGATTCAGTGTGTGGAAACGATCAACGAGCAGGGAGAGTTGTCGGATGAAGAAGCAGCGTTTAAAGAGCGGATCGAGAACTTCATCGAATTTCTGGAGATGTTCGATCGATTCACCAAGGCGCTGCTCCCCTACATCAACAAAAAGAACCTGAAGTTTTTGAAGCAGTTGGTGAAGCTTGCTGAAGCACACCAAACCCTAAAGGGTGACAAGCCGGGTGATTCTGTGGCGCCGGGAGAGGAGAATGAGTAAAAGCACCACACAAAAGGGGCAGGAAGCCGAAGAGATTGCTGCTGCCTATCTCGAATCGAAGGAGTATTTGATTCTGGACCGAAACTACCGATTCGAGCGCGCAGAAATCGACATTGTGGCGTTCGATCACAAGCAGGTGATTTTTGTAGAAGTGAAAGCGAGGGCCACAACCTATTTTGGACACCCCGAGGAGTATGTGACCCCCGACAAGGAGAAGAATATCAAAAAAGCCGCCGAGGCGTGGATTTACGAACGAAAGATGGAAACCGCGCTGGTTCGCTTTGATATTGTATCGATTGTTCAGCAAAACGGCAAAGCCCCCGATATTTCCCATTTCGAAGACGCCTTCCGCTAACCCAGCCCCGCTTCGCATGAAACCGACTCCGTTGCAAATGTTTCGGACCATTCTGGCACTGGTGGTTTTTTTTTCGCTGATCCTGCTGGTTATACCGGTGGTTCTGCTGTTGATCATCATCTCGTTTGGCCGGCTTAACTTTGTGGCGGTGGAGTACATCGCCCCGTTTCTTGCCTGGGTGGTTTTTAAAATTGTGGGGATCAATTTTGAAACGGTACAATATCCCGACGAACGCCCGGCACCGGCGGTGTACATCTCGAACCACAGTTCAACCCTCGATATGTTTACAATTATGGCTCTGGGATTGCCAAATATCCGGTTCATCGCCAAGTGGGAGTTTCAGTATAACCCGCTTTTTTTAATCATCGGGCGGCTGACCGGCCAGATTTTCATCCGGCGGCAAGACAGTAAAAAAGCGGTGCAAACCCTTCAGAAAGCGTACGCGCGCATCAAACGGCAGAAGCTCTCTATTTTTGCCGCCCCGGAAGGATCGCGAAGGCATGAGGGCGTGATTGGTACATTCAAAAAAGGCCCCTTTCGAATGGCGATGGACCTTGGCTACCCCATTGTGCCGGTCTATTTTGAGGGGAACCGCGTGCTAAGCCACGGCGATTCCCTTTTTGCGAAACCGGGCACCTGCACGGCCTACATCCACGAGCCGATCGATACCTCGGACTGGACAGTGGAAGACCTGCCCGGCCACATTGAAGCGATTCGGAACCGCTATCTGGAATGGGCCGGTGTGAAGGCGGAACAGGAGACGCAGAGAACCACAGAGGGCTCCGATCCGCAATCATAAGCTTTCTGAACGATCGTCAAAACGAGCAGTGCAGATGGAGGTTCTCCATATCCATAAATCCACCGCTGCCAATCGGGGAGCCCGGCGGTGTGTACGGGGCAGACGGCAGCTGCAGGCTGTCGGGATCAAACAGATGATCGCCGATCCAGCTGCCCAGCATTCGGTAGTGCGCCCGATTCATCTGTTCGGTTTCAGCGTCTGCCATCTCAAACAATCGTTGCTCATAGCCGCTTAATAATTCGCGAAGCAGAGCCTGCACATCGGGTGCAGTGTTGGTTTGATGTGCCAACTGCAGCGCATTACGAACCACCGCCACATTGATGGCCCGTTCTACGGCACCGTGGTAGCCATCGGCAAGTGGCCGAAAAACCGTTTCATTAAACACACGATCGGTTACCTGGTGCAACCCCGGAAAGGAACTGTTTCGTGCGTGCTGCAGTGCCAGTCGGGCCGCACGGTTTTCGTTGAACAGAAGAGAAGCCGTAAGGCCGGCTGCGGACTCTGCCATCGCTACAGGATCCAGTATGGGATCGGTGTACCCCCTGAAGTGCTCCCGCGTGCGGGGAATCCGTGCAGGTTGCGGGGGGATCTGTTCAAGAAGGTGCTCCGGCAGGGCAAGCTCCCGTGCCGTTAATGTCTGCAGCAGGGCTTCGAGCGCCCGCTGTTGATCGGCTGCGGGAACCGGCCGCGGCCCGTGCCGTCCATCACCCCGAACCGTGTAGGCGTACTCCACACCGCCCAGCCACTTAACGGCGGCTTCGGTTTGGTAGCGGTGAAACAGGTAAACCGGCACCAGCACATCCTGTAAGTCGGACATAGGGCGTCCCATACGGATGGTACGCTCGCCAAATTGGTTTAGCGCCGCCCGCCGTATATCCATAATGTGAGACAGCTGATTGGCGGTGTCGGTTCCGTAATCCCAAAGGTGCGCATAGGGGTGTGCTCCGCCGGCCGGCCGTGCCGCTTCGTCAGAAATAAATCGCAGGCCCATCGCCACCGTTTCTCGTAAGATCGCTTCAAGCTCTTCCGCTTCGTTGGCACCATCCGGAAAATCCTGATAGCCGTAGGCCACGGCACGCTTATCCCACTCGCCAATTCCGATATCGTAGGCATTTTCGAGGCTTAGGGTGCCGTCGGGATTGATGGAAGCCATCGGGTGGGGGTAATCCATCACGGAGGCGAGATCATTGGTGCTGGCTGCAAAATTGTGAGCAATTCCCAGAGTGTGTCCCACCTCATGTGCCGAAAGCTGACGGATGCGATCCAGTGCCATCTCCAGCATTTCAGGATCGGGCTCCTCGCCACTTTCGTACGGTGCCAGAAGTCCTTCGGCAATCATATAATCCTGACGTACGCGAAGCGAGCCGAGCAGTACGTTCCCCTTGATGATCTCTCCCGTACGCGGATCGATGACCGATGAGCCGTACGACCAGCCCCGTGTGGAGCGATGAACCCAGTTAATCACGTTGTAGCGGATATCGAGCGGATGCGCATCATCGGGTAGAATTTCCACGCGGTAGGCATCTTTGTACCCGATGGCCTCAAAAGCATCTTTCCACCAGCGGGCGCCTTCAAGCAGAGCGGTCCGTACCGGCTCGGGTGTACCGTTGTCCAGATAGAAGATAATCGGCTCTTTCGCTTCGCTGATATCTGCTGTGGGATCTACTTTTTCGAGCCGATGACGGGCAATATACCGCTGCGTGAGCGGTTCGCCGATGGGGGAACTGTAATCCTGATACGAGATACCGAAGTAACCGGCGCGCGGGTCAAATATTCTGGGTTTGTAGCCATCGTCGGGAAGCTCTACAAACGAGTGGTGCTGCCGCAGGGTCACCGCCTCAGGCGTAGGTGTTACCGAACGTACTTCGCCGCCCGGATTGTTGCCGGCATAGGTGATGGATGCTTCAAACTCCGAATTTTTTGGAAAGTTGAAGGTGCCGGGAAGATGGATGGCCGACCGGCTTTTATCGGGTGAAAACGAACCCTGCCCTCGCGATTGCAGCCGCTGAACGACCCCGTGCGCATCGCGCAGCAGAAAGTCGGTGATGTTGATGAGGTGGCGGCCGTTATCAGACACTTCGATATCAAATCCCCAGAGAATGGATTGTGCAAAGGCTTCTTGTACCGATTTTTGTTCAAGAGGATTATTGGAAGAAGCCCGAAAGCTATAGTTGGGCTGTACAAGATAGAGGCGCGGCCCGGTTTTTTGAAAGTAGACCACACGGGTATCGCCCAGCTGACTCCGGTCGAGGCCCACATCGTTGGAGCCGAGACCCGCCGCAAGGGCGTTTACGTAAATAAACTCTTCGCCAACCCGATTCACCTCCAGCCAGACGCTGCCGGTATGATCATCCCACCAAAAATTGAAAAACCCTTCGTAAAGCTCCATGCCGTCCGTTGTTTGTTCAATGGACTGAGCATTTGAGTGTGTAATTTGTGTGGCGAAAAAAACAAGAAGTGACGTGAGAAAAAAGAAGATTCGCATCGTATCGGATTTGAGTTCATACAGTAAACCGCGTATCAGCGGCTTTTCGGTTTCCACGGTTAATGTATGAAATTGATACGAAGGAAGGGAGATTTGATCAGTGGGGGAAACAACGGCATAAAAAAACCCGAAGCTGCTTGCGCAACTTCGGGCTAACCAAAACATCAACTCGATATTATCGGCTGAATGGGAGAATGCTTTCCTCGCTCAATTTGGATGCAATAGCTGCATGGCCGTGTCGCAGGGCGATCTGTGCAGACGTCAATCCATCGTTGTTTTTCAATGTTGAATTGGCGCCGTTTTCAATCAGCTGATCCACAACCTGCATGACACCGCCACGGGCAGCGATCATAAGGGCCGTTTCACCACGGTTGTTTGTGGCATTGATAGAAGGCTCTTGCAGCAACAGGATATTTACCAGTCGGGGGTTGCCAATTTTAGAGGCAATCATGAGTGGCGTGTTTCCTTGTGCGTCTACGGTGTCAACCGTTGCGCCTTCTGCCAGCAGCACGTTGATGCTAATGTAGTCGATATTTTGAACCGCTTCGATTAAGTTCTCGGCAAGTTCAATGTCGGTGTCTGTTTGGCTCTTTCCGATACTATCAGGTACTACCGTCAAAGAGAGAAAAAGCACAATCATAATACTAAGTGATAGGTACTTCATGGATTTATTTTTAAACGTTTTCCTGACTTATTTTTGTTATGCCGGGTTTTTATTACAGGGAGATGTTGAATTGTTTATCCGGCCTCTAAACTCGATTTTTATAACGTTTTAAAGATACGGAAGGTTTCACTTTTTAAGGGGTATTTAACCGATACAGAAAAAGTAAATCACCGGATTGATTTGCACTTAAAAAGTAAATCCGGAATATTTTAAATATTAAGTTAAATCGGCTAAAAATTTCAATTAATTAAAGCTTTTACCCTAATATTCGGGGATTAGACAAAATTAATTTAAGTAGATGTGCTAAAATTCCTTTTCCTGTTTCTGCAGCAGCACGCCTGATGATGGGTCGGAAACCGAAGCCGTATGGCGGAATTTTTGGCGGGTGTGCATAGGATTGCCGCCGCCATCAAAAATCGGGAGCAGAAAGTGCCGACTTCGAGATTATTATGAACATAACGTATGACTCACCGATTACTTAAACGGCTCAAAATCCTGCATTCGTGAAAAGTAATCTTTTGCAGCAGCGCGAACTTTCGGTGCCAGCAACAGGGCGGAGGTCATGGTGGGAATGGCCATCACGGCAAACATGCCATCAATCAAATTGATGACGGCATCGATCGACACCAGCGCCCCAAATATGATGGTAACCACATAGAAGTAGTTGTAGTAGTGCTGGCGTTCCGCTCCAATCAGAAAACCGAGGCATTTGGTGCCAAAATAGGAGTAGGTAAGCATGGAGCTGATCGCGAATATAAATACGCTAAAAACGAGCACATAGGCTCCCATTGGGCCATAGACTTCCATAAATGCCATCAACGTCATGGTAATGCCGTTGTCTTCTGAGCCGCGCCAGACATCGGTAACCAGAATAGCCATGGCGGTCATGGTGCAAATAACAATCGTATCGATTACCGGACCCATCATGGCTACCAGGCCTTCGCGAACCGGCTCTTTGGTTTTGGCCGCGCCGTGCGCGAGCGATTCGGTACCGATTCCAGCTTCATTTGAAAACGCCCCGCGCTGAATACCGGTGCGGATAATTTCGGCAACGGCCCCTCCAAGGGCAGCTTGGGCGGTAAAGGCATCGGTAAAGACCAGCATAAAATAATAGGGAATATCTGTGATGTGTACGGCCAGGATGTAGAGCACACTCACCACGTATACAACCACCATAAACGGAACCAGGCGTGCTGCAACATGCCCGATTCGTTTGATGCCGCCAAAGATGACCAGCGAAACCAAAATAGCCAGCACAATACCGGTAATCAGGTTTACGGTGAAGAAACTGCCGTCGGCACCGAAGCCCATGGGTGCATAGACCACATCCCGTAAAATTTGCGTAAGCTGGTTAGCCTGAAAAATGGGGAGGGGGCCAAACAGGCCGCCCAGGGCAAAGAGCACGGCCAGCCCTTTCCACTTTTTGCCGAGCCCTTCCATAATTACGTACATCGGCCCGCCCTGTAAGTCGCCGCGTGAATCTTTACCGCGATAAAGAATGGAAAGAGTACAGGTAAAAAACTTGGTAGCCACACCCAGCACGGCGCTCACCCACATCCAGAAAAGGGCGCCCGGCCCGCCCATGAAAATGGCGACGGCCACACCGCTGATGTTTCCAAGGCCTACGGTTGCGGCCAGTGCACTCGAAAGCGCCTGAAAATGGTTGATATCACCGGGGTCGTCCGGATCGTCGTATTTACCCTGAAGCAGTTGAATAGAGTGCTTAAAATAAAGATAGGGGCTAAACCGCGAGAAGATTGCGAAAAACACACCTCCTCCAACGAGGAGAAAAACCATGGGGTTGCCCCACATGAACGAGGAAAAAGCGGCGAGGATTTGTTCAAGCGTTTCCAAGAGTCGAAGGGTTGATTTCCGTTTCGTATGAAGGTCCTTTCTGCAGACCCTGATCGGGCAGCCGAACCGCGTAGTGGTGATAATCGGTTTCGGGCACGGTGCAGTGCCCGCGATGAAGCATCAGCTCGATTTGTGCCCGGTGAAACTGGCCGTGATCGATCACATGCCGGCAAATCTGATGGATGGGTGCGGTACGCTGCATGCCATCCTCCGTTTGCCAGTAGACATCTACCGACAGGTCTACGTCATGATCGCCCACCAGGTTGATCCAGTACGATGCAGCATCTTTGGCTATCGGCTTGATCTCTTCCAGGCGGTGTTCTTCCCACCGATCGGGCAGCGGGATGGGGGCATCCACAATGCGATGCAGCCAGGCGAACTGAATATTGAGTGTGTGCGAGAGCAGTGCGGTACAAGCCGGTTTGTTTGGGAATGTGTCGGTCATCATCAAACAATCAGCGAGCTTTCGCGTGCTCCAGAGATCGAAATTAAAATAGTGCTGCAGCTGCTGCCTGTGTGTCATCTCAAGAGCTTAGATGGAAATGTTAAAATATTGCGAAATACCGCTTAATATAAATTGAACGCTGATAGCCAGAACAATGAAACCCATCAGCCGTGTCATTACGTTCAGGCCGGTATGGCCAATGTACTTGGCAGAAATGGGTGCAAGGCGAAGCAGTAGATAAGAAAAAATGACCACAAGCAAAATAGAGAGTGCGTTTACGCCATATTCCAGCATGCCGTCGGCTTGCGAAGCAAACCCGATGACCACCGCAATACTGCCGGGCCCTGAAAGCAGCGGGAGCGCCAGTGGGCTAAACGAGATATCCTCTTTCTCCATGGCAGCTTCATGGTCTTCGTCCGTCAGTTTTTTACCCGAATCATTGGGGTTGAGCATGGCGTAGCCGGCGCGCATGATAATGAGCCCTCCTGCAATTCGGATACCCGGCAGGCTGATACCGAAAAAGCTAAGCACATACGTGCCGATGAGAAGGAAGGTAATCAACACGCAAAACATGTAAATGGTTGCTTTTTGGGCCGTTTTGGTACGCTCGGCATCCGTATAGCGGCCGGTCAGGGTCAAAAAAACCGGCATCGCTGCCAGCGGGTTCACCACTGAAAAGAGGGAGGTGAAGCTGGCTACAAAAAGGGCGACAGAACCGAGGGCAAAAAAACTTTCCGGGGAGGTTACATCCGAGATTAATTCAAACATGCGTCAAAGATAGAGACCTTTTAAGGATTTATAAATATGCAATGCCGCTTTGCGAAAATTCGTACCTTTCAAGCCGACATAAAATCAACCAATAATGCACAATTCGGCATGAACACGAAGGATATTCTCAGCAGTGTAGATGAAATTATACGGAGCGATGCATCCAGAACCGGAAAATTGCAGGCCATCTGCGAACGGCTTGATGCGGAGGTTTCTGTGTTTAACTGGACCGGCTTTTACATGGCAAGTGAAACCGAAGAGCGCATGCTGGAACTGGGCCCGTATGTAGGTGAGGAGACCGATCATACGCGCATTCCGTTTGGGCGGGGCATTTGCGGACAGGCAGCCGAAACACTGGAAACGTTTGTCGTGCAGGATGTGTCGAAGGCCAACAACTACCTGGCGTGCAGCGTAAATGTGAAGTCGGAAATTGTGGTTCCCATCATGAAGGGCGATCGCTTTATTGGGGAGCTTGATATCGACTCGCACACCAAAGATGCCATTACGCCGGAGCTTCGGGAGCTGTGCGAAGCGGTGTGCGAAAAGGTGGCCAAGCTTTTTTAATCTTGGTTCGGTTTATATGAAAGTGGACCTTACCGATTGAGGCTGTTTGCAGGAGTACCTCCTCTCGATGATGGTTATTGCGCAGCATAAGGGACGAGAGAAAGCCCTTTTTCGCATCCGGAGAGCATCTCTCCGGCGAGGTTTCATTTTGTCGCGGAGGTCTGTTTTTCGGGCACAGACGGAAATTGAACAATGGAGCCGGAAAAAGAATAAAACAATACAGACTCCATTTTTTACAACCTGCCTAGAAAATCCCCTGATTATTTCCTCCGTCCAACCTATTGTTTTTAAACAAATACCCACTCCTGTTTCTTTTCTTCGAAAAAAATATTGTAACAATGCTTTCGGTTTCTGCTCTTTTTAGTAACCGCTCAGAAACCACACGCCATGCCGGGAGTAT
>JBLRWS010000049.1:0-17387 GCA_047921075.1 Balneolaceae bacterium
CGGGCGATGGTTGATTTCGCAAGCCCGTCATCGGACAGTGCACCCAGCCAAAGGCGGATCGCAAGCCTGTCTACATCGTTCAGGTCTGGATTTTCCGCACCGTTCCGGGCAACTAAAAAGGCGTGAAATTGACGCAAATCGGTTCCGTACGAGAGAATAGTATGGGGTGAGGCGTTCCGCTCTATTTTCAGGGTTCGCAAGTATTTACCAATCACGTGCTCCATGGCTGTAATATGATGCTTCTGGAACTAAAAAGAAACGTTTTTCACGCTTTTTTATGGCATACTGCGTCCTTTCCACGTCACCGATTTCCCGCGGATAAAATCGGATAAAGTGGTGATGCCCAGCCATTGGAACCACAGAACCCCAAGCGGATGTGTGAATGCGTAAAGGGGATTCCAACCAAACCAGCGCGCCAGTAGCAACCGATGCATCAATACAAGCGTAATGCAGGAGATGGAGAGAAAGAAAAGAGCGGCGTTGGGTACCGCAATAGCATACAACAGAACGGCAACCGGCAGCACGAAAACCGTTAGGTGAAGCAGGGCCATCATCACAAAGAGCGGCAGGGACCGGTTGAAGCCGATAAAGAAATTTTTTCGCAGCCCCTGAAAAATCTCTCGGTTGCTGGTGTACATACGGCAGGTGATGGTGCCCGTCCCCTCGTACATCCGCATCATCATTCCACTTGATTTGATCACTTTGGCGAGTTCCACGTCTTCTACAATCTGATCTTTTACAGCCGCATGGCCACCGATAGCTTTGTAACTCTCTTTCCGGAATGCGATGCACTGTCCGCAAGCCGCGGCAAACCGGCTTTTAAATTGCTCGGCCATCACCGGGGGCATCCAGCGCGGATTTCGTTGTACATACACGGCAGGCAGCAGCGTGACCAATGCGTAGTAGATAAGCGGCACAACGGTCTGTTCCCAAAAGGTAGAGAGTTTCTGTCGCGGCCAGACGGTGATCATATCAAGTGAGCTGCCTGAAAATGCCGCGGCCACACCGGGAAGAAGCTGGCTGTGCATCTGTGTGTCGGCATCCAAAAACAGAAGAAGATCACCTTCAGCGGCTTCCCCAAGTTGCTGGCACGCCCACGGTTTTCCAAGCCAGTCAGCCGGTTTTGGACGGCCTTTCAGCAGCCGGATTTGGCCGGGATAACGCTCCTGAAACGACGCGATAATGTTGCCGGTACGATCCTCCGACTGGTCGTCAAGCACAAGTATTTCGAATGCGGGGTAAGACTGTTCTACGATAGATTGAAGAAGCCGGCCGATTACCGCTTCTTCGTTGCGGGCCGGAATGCAAACTGATATCTTGGGCAGATGGCTGCCGGTCGTAGCTGTAGATGGGAGGGGGGTTAACTCAAAACGGTTGCGAATCAACACCACCGACGTTGCAATCAGATATAACAGAGAAAAAGCAAGCAGCCAAAATAAAATGGATGATATCATAGAAAAGTGGAACAGGAACGGTTCTGGATTCGTTGCGAAGTTTTTTCACACAGTGTGCGACGGGCGCAGTTATAAGATATGAAGATTGATAGCCGCTTTATAACGGATACCGTAACACCCGGGAAGCCCTCGGGAGGTTACGAGTGGTGGTATTTTGATGCGTTATCGGCGGATGGCGTTTATTCTCTTGTGATTATTTTTTACGAGGGAAACCCTTTTTCGAAGGCGTACATTCGGGATCAGCAGTTGGCTCGGCCGGCGGGACCGGAAGCATTCCCCGCTATCAGCATATCCGTTTATAAACATGGGGATCCTATTTTTTACAGTTTTGAGGAGGTGGAACCAACACGTGCGGGTTTTGAGACGGAGTGCCCGGCGGGTTTCGTGGGTGAAAATCATTTTAGAGGGGAAGAGACAGCCGGGGGGTATCGCTACGTTCTGAACCTGAATCAACATGTGGCAACGGGCGATCGGATTGAAGCGGAGTTGCACTTCAACTCAGGGCGTGCTCATCTTGATCCTGTTTCGGCCGGATCGGCTGATGAGTTGGATCACAGCTGGAACCTGGTGCAGCCAAAGGCCGGAGTAACCGGGGAGATTCGCATTTCGGGGCTCGATCACCATAGCATAACGTTTACGGGAAACGGCTATCACGATCACAATAGTGGGGGAGAGCCGATGAAGGAGTCATTCAGGGAGTGGTATTGGGGGCGGGCTCACCTGCCAGACTCCACGGTTATTTATTATCTGATGAACAAACAGGGAGTTTGGGATAGCCGTGTGTTTGAAGTGAGGGATGATGAACAGACAATTCGGCCGTATTCGTGCTCGGTGCAGCGAATGGAGCCGATCACCAACCTCTTTGGTTTAGCCTCAGCAAGCCGTTTATCGATTCGTTGTGAGGACATTCAAATCGATACAACGATACGGCAAATACTTGATGATGGCCCGTTCTATCAGCGATCTTTGCAGCAGGTAGAAGTAGAAAAGGGAAGAAGCCGCCGGATGTGCACGGGCATTGGCGAGTATATCTATCCATCCCGTATTTACTTCAAACGATTTTGGCCATTGGTAGATATGCGGATCCAATATCCGGGAAAACCGCATTGGGTGCAGCGCTTTCCCCGGTTATATCGGTGGACCTGGTAGTTTTTTAATTGAAGAAATAACGGAAGCCCAGCGCCCCGCCAAAACTGAATTCGAAATCGGGCTCTACCTCAAACATGGGTGTTAGCTCGGTAAAAAAGTCGACCGATGCGTCCAGAAACTGGAAATTGATTCCCACAGGGAGACGTATAGCCCAGAAGTTGTCATTAATACCGGCATCCCGCCAAAAATAGCGCAGCCCGGCGCCGTAGTAGAAAAATAGGTCTCCGGCATCCCATCCGAGTTGTTCAAATCGTGTATGGCGATGAAAATCAAAATGGGTGTAAAAGGTGGAGTTGTTATCACTGATCGAGAAGGAAAGTGCGCCTGATATCGCATTTCGGTCGGTTAACCACGATTTAAAGCTGATACCGGTTGGCTCGCCAATGGTGGCACCAACACCGGTACCGAAATTCTGAGCCTGTACAGCGGGTACGGCCGTAAGCATAAAAACAGTGAGTAATAGTACAGATAGTGATGATTTCATGGTACTTGGTTTTATGTAGCGGTTAGTAAGAAAGTCCAGGTTGACGAATACTGTAACCCGATTCTTCTTTTTTGGTTTCAACGATTCTTTCAACGTCGCGCAGCAGTTGTTTTGCATCAAATACGATACCGTCTTTTATGGTATACCGAACACCACCGACCCGCACAGCTTCGTTCTGCTCATTTACACGGATGGCTCCCGTGCCGTAGAGCACCTTCAGGTTGGCCTGTGGATTCACATCCACCAACACAAGATCGGCCAGTTTTCCAACCTCGATGGTGCCCAGTTCATCATCTACGCCTAATACTTCAGCAGCGCGGATAGATGCCGATTGAAATATTTCGAGCGGATGGAAACCGGCTTCTCTCAGCATCTCCATCTCCTGAATGTAGGCAAATCCGTAAAGTTTGTAGATATAGCCTGCATCAGAGCCAATCGTAACGGTGCCACCCCGGTTTTTGTACTCGTTTACAAACTGCATCCAAAGACGGTAATTCTCTTTCCAGGCCACTTCTTGTTCCGTGCCCCAGTCGAACCAGTAGGAGCCGTGTGCACGGCGGTCGGGCTTATAAAATTCCCATAAAGAGGGGAGTGTGTAGCGTTCGTGCCATTCGGCCCGGCGCTGCGCCATCAGGTCACGGCTGGCTTCGTAAATGGTAAAGGTTGGATTGATTTCGAAGTTGGCATCCAGCAGCTGGTTCATTATTTGATTCCACCGTTCGCTGCCGGGTTCTGCAGCTTGCTTCCACAAGCGTCCCGCTTCTTCAAACCGGTGTTGCTCATCGCTGTAGTTATAATCAAGCGGATAATTTTGCAGTACACGATCCGTGAAGAGGGCTTCCGGCAGGCCGTACCAGTGGGTCATGCCTCGCAAGCCCATGGCTGCTGTATGGTGCACATTGGCGTAACCCACCCGTGTTTGGGCGTGATGCATCATCGTTCCAAGGCCCCGTTGGTTGGCTTCATCAAACGTGGCTTGCAGAATAGCCGGCTGCGCACCAAAAAATTTAATACCGAGGGCTCCGCGCTCATGAATGGTTTGAACCCAGTTTCGGGCTTGTTCTGGTGTGAGGATAGGCCCGTCGTGCCCGGAGCCAAATCCAACATAGGTGAAAATACGCGGCGCAGTAATCTCATTCTCACGGCTTCGCTCGGCATGGCGAAGGGTCCAGTCCAGCCCGTTAAAAGAGCCCGGCTCCCTCACGGAGGTTATTCCATGAGCCAGCCATAGCTTGTATACGTACTCCGGTGTAGTGCCTTGCGCATTGCCGCCGGTGTGGGCGTGCATATCAAAAAAGCCGGGCAGCACGTACATCCCTTCTGCTTCGATTACCTGATCGGATTCGCGCACCGCCGGCCGACGGTTTTCCTGAATCGGTACTCCCGGCCAGCCTACGTTTTGAATACGGGTGATGCGATTGCCTTCAATTACAATATCTACCGGACCGACAGCCGGGGAGCCGGTCCCGTCAATCATCGTTACACCACGGATGAGAAGCCGCTCAAAAGGCCCCTCACCTTCGGCTCGATCGGGGGCGTCGGCCATCTGAGCAAACAAAATGGCCGGCAAGCCGAGCAATAAAAAAGTCCAGAAGGAAATCAGAAGTATTCGTCTTAACGTATTGAAGATCATGGGTTTGTAAGGTTTATCGAGGGTTTCAAAAAAATATTTGTTAAGTCTACGAAAAAAAAAGTGTAACAATTACCCTTTTATATACTCTTTACAATACAGCATTAGCTAATCCTACCCTAAGGTTAGTTATTTAGTCACTCCTATGCTGAAACCTAAAGCATAAACTCCGGGATGGAATACTCCTGGAGTTTTTTTTTGCCTCAACGTTGCTAACGGTAGATCACAAAAGTAGACTCAGGAAACAATTATAGGCAGCAGGGCGTTAAACTCGCCTATACAGCACCTTCAGAAATAATTGACACCTTTTATTGAACTGTAGGCGAAACGATTGTTATTATTGGCTATGAAAAAATCTGCTTTGGCTTCTCTATTACTTATCGGGCTTTATGGATTGCTTCTAACAACAGCGGCTCCTGCTCAAATCGCCAATCCGTCCGGGGAGCTGCGCCCAGCAGATCCTGAACTGATTTGGGCGCAAACTATGGAGGGTAGTCGTTTTAACGAGCTCTGGAATTACCAGTTCTATTTTGATAATGGCACCAAGCTCTATGTTGTATTTAATGTGGCCAATTTTGGAAGTTTAAAATCGGCCGCAAATGGTGTGCGTATGAGCGTGATCAACCTGAAAGGGGAGCAGTTTCAGGTTGCGCGGGAGTATCCCCTCGAAGAGCTGGTGCAGGACCGTGAAGATCATGAGTTTCGTCTGCGGTCGGATCGGGATATGTTTTTTAGAGGCGAACTGCCTCACGAACACCAGGTAGTGGTTCGAACACAGAAAGACGGGAATGTATATGATATTGAGCTGACCCTGCACAACATCGAGCCCGGCTATATGTGGGGAGACGGACGCTTCCGTATTGGTGATGAAAAGATCGGTATCGTTACACACATTCCCTATGCCGAGGTAACCGGGTATGTGCAGGTGAACGATCTGCGGGAGGAGGTCACCGGCCGGGTTTATATGGATCATACCTGGCAGGACATTCCAACCACCTCGCTCATGCGCAGCGGGTATCGGTTTGTATCTTTAAACGACCGGGACAACTGGGATGTGTTCTACTTTCTGCTTCCCGATGGCAGCCGCGATCGCCAAACATTGGGGTACCGCTTGCAAAAAACAGGGGGGGAGGTGCAGCTTTCTGCGGTGCAGCGTATCACCGATATTCATCCCGGAAGAGCGTTTGGTATGAACGTTGATCGTATTGTTGAGCTCGAAACCAATCGCGGTTCATCAATCCGTATTACGCGCGTTGAAGATCAGGAAAAATCGTCCATTCTTGGTGAGCTTGGCTGGCTTGCCCGCCGGGCCGCCCGCACATTTCTCGGTGGCGATGTGATTGACTTTAGGGGAGAGGCGATGCTGCACGAACCGGGTGAGCGGCCAGTACGCGGGGAGTACAACTTCTTTTTGGTCGACTAAAAGGGACGGTTGCACGTTGTTGGCATTGACTTATGGCTGAGAGATCTGTTTGCTCATCAGTCATACATTTTATTAGAAGGGCTTCCGGAAAATTATTATATGAACCGTCTATTCTATTTTTCTATTTTAGAAATATGATAAACGGCTAATTTTACGATTTACACTATTGCCGACTATTTGTGAATGTTCTGTGATGGGTTTCGGGAAAAACACCTGTATTGTTAGGCGAAACAAATAAAACAGAACAAAAAACAGTAGTTATGGAATGGTTAGAAATCGTATATAACTGGTTTATGGGGCTCGGCGAGGAGTATGGCGTGAATCCCATCGTATTCGGGGCTATCTATGTTGGGGCAATTCCTTTCTTTACGTTGTCCATCGCGTGGTTGGTTCGCAACTATCGAAAAGGTTTATCCATCGTTTTACCGGTGTTAGCAGCCTCATTTTTCTTTATATCGGCGTATCTCTATCTGATGATTGCCGGTGAGAATGTTCCCTGGTGGATCTATGCGGCCGTTATCGCAATGGTGGTTTATGGCGGGTGGAGTACCTATAAAAAAGTAAAAGGACAAATAAAGGAAGAAGTGGGGTTGGAGAATGGGTAAGTACGAATATGATGCTGTAGTGATTGGCGGCGGAGCCGCCGGTTTAACATCTGCCGGTATTGCAGCCAATTTCGGTGCAAAAACCATTATGATAGAAAAAGAAAAGTTGGGTGGCGATTGCACCTGGACCGGTTGTGTACCAAGTAAGACGTTGCTAAAAGCAGCCTCGGTTATGCACAATGCAAAAACGGCCGGAAATTACGGTCTTGAAATTAATTCGGTAGATCTCAACCCCGCCAAAATAATGCGGCATGTAGATCATGTACGCCGCGAAGTGTACGAAGATGCAGACGATCCCAAAATCTTTGAAGATATGGGCATTGACGTGGTGAGTGGCGATGCCAGCTTTGTGGATTCGCATACGGTTCAAATCAAAAATGAAGACGGCAGCGAGCGAACCATTACCGGTAGATATATCTTTATTTGTACCGGAGCCAAAGCGTTTGTGCCCCCCATTAAAGGACTTGATGAGGTGGACTACCTCACCAACGAATCACTGTTCGAGATCGACAACCTCCCACAGCGGCTGGTCATTGTTGGCGGCGGGCCGATCGGAACCGAGATGGCACAGAGTTTCGTACGTCTCGGCACAGAGGTGCACGCGGTGGATATGACACCGGGCATTCTGAATAATGACGATCCCGAGCTTACCGATATCCTAAAGAATAAACTTGTGGAAGAGGGCATACAGTACCATCTGAATGCCGGCGTAAAAGAAGTGCAGAAAACCGACAATGGCATTCGCGTATTGATCGATAAAGAGGGGAAGGAGATGGCCATTGATGCCGATCGTGTTCTACTGGCAACAGGACGCCGGGCGAACATCGACTCTCTGAACCTCGAAGCAGCCGATGTGGAGTTTGATAAACGCGGCGTAACCGTGAATGACAAATGCCGCACCAATCAGCGCCACATTTACGCGGTTGGCGATGTGACCGGCCGCTATCAGTTTACGCATATGAGCGAGCATATGGCCAAGGTGGCCACTTCCAATGCTCTCATCAAAATACCGATGAAGATTGACAAGAAGCATGTGCCCTGGGTTACCTTTACCGAACCTGAACTGGGGCACGTAGGGGCTACGGAAAAGCAGCTGCGCGATGCCGGCGAAAAATTTGAAGTGTACCGTTTTCCGTTTTCCAAAATTGACCGTGCCATTACCGATGGGCAGACAACCGGATTGATCAAGGTGTATGCCAAGAAGTGGAGCGGTAAAATATTGGGCGCCTCGGTGCTGGGTGCACATGCGGGAGAGATGATCTCGCAATATGCACTGGCTATGCGAAACGGTGTGTCTCTGCGCGATTTTGCCGATACCATTCACCCGTACCCTTCGTACGGATTGGGAGCCCGGCGTGCCGCCGATCAGTGGTACATTAAAAATCAGTCTGCCACACTGGTAAAGTGGATCAAACGGATCTTCGGTTACAAAGGAGATATTCCCGACTACAGCGATCCGAATCGGATTGTGTAGCCATACTGAGATTTAGAGGGAAACAAAAACGCCGCACTTATTGATGAGTGCGGCGTTTTTTTATGATCTATAGAACGTGTTTACAATGCAGCGTACAGTGTTGTAATTCTGCCCGAAACAATTAGTCGTTGTTGAGCCAGTGATCGAACCAGCTTCGCTTTCGTTCGAGCCGGTCTACGAGCAGCCATGGCTCTCCCGTTCGCGATAAACCGTGAGATGAGCGCGGATAGCGTACAAATTCAACCGGAACCTGCAGTTTCTTCAGGGCGATGTACCACTGTTCGCCATCGGTGATGGGTGTGCGCCAGTCTTCTTCGCTGTGAATGATGAGTGTAGGCGCTGTTACGTGTTGAACGTATTTGATGGGAGAGAGATCCCAGTAAAGTTCCTGCCGTTCCCATGGAAAGCCGCCAAACTCAAATTCGGTGAGGCCCTGCGCATCGCTCGATCCATACCAACTAAACCAGTTCGAAATCGACCGGCTTGTGACGGCTGCCTTGAAGTGATCGGGAAACCGGCCGGTGAGCCAATTGGTCATATATCCGCCATAGCTGCCGCCTGATACACCCACACGCTCAGAATCAATATCGGGGTAGGTTTCCAAAACGGTATCCAGCCCTGTCATAAAATCCTCCTCATCGAGAACACCCCACTGTTCCAGGGTAGCGTACATAAAGTCGTTTCCGTACGATGAAGATCCTCTTGGATTGGGATAAAAAACGAACATTCCCGATGCCGAGAGGGTATGAAATGCCTGAAACCAGGTATTGCCATAGGCCGAATGTGGCCCGCCGTGAATTTTCATTACCAGCGGGTACGACTGCCCTTCCTGATAACCCACCGGCTTGATTACCCAGCCTTCAATTTCGGTTCCATCCTCTACGGTCCATGTAATGCGCTCTGCCGGGTTCACAATTCGCTCACTCATCCACTCTTCATTGAAACGGGTGACCTGAATTTCCGGGTTGCCCGATGCCCGCGCTACAAACACTTCGGCCGGTGTAACCGCATCCGTGGCGGTGTAGGCAATGTGCCGGCCATTCTGAGTCATGCTGAAGGAGCCGAGTCGCCGGTCGCCGAGAGTTACTTGTTGAACGTCGCCGCCGGATCGGTTTACTTCAAAAAGATGTGCATTACCGGAAATCAGGGCATTGAACCGGATGGCCTGGTTATTGGGCATCCAATGCAACCCGCCGGGGCTGAGGCTCCAGTTTGGCGTTAGATTTTGAATATCGGACAGGCCCACGCCATTCTGCGCAATGCGGCCTACATAGACATCCGTTTCGGCCCCGCGTTCGGGTGCGTGTTGAAAGGCAAGGTACTGCCCGTTGGGTGAGACCACGGGAGATGATTGCGACCCATCCATTTCAAGCAGCAGCTCTACGTTCTTTGAGGCAATATCAACCACATACAGATTGCGTGTAAAATCACGGTTGTGTTCATCGTCTTCTTCCGGGTCACCACTAAAATAGATGTGGTTTCCATTGGCACTCCATTCAATCTGGCCCACATTGTAAGGCAGATCGGTGAGCTGTTCAGGCTCTCCACCCTCGGCCGAAACTACAAAAAGCTGCTGTTTTTCAAACACAGAAGGATGCGGTAACAAAGCTGAGGTGCCATCCCGCATATACCGCATATGGGTGATGACACGGCCGTCGAATCGCGCCGAATCAAGGGTTGATGTGATGGCATCCGGCGCAATCCATCCGGCACGCGGCTTCCGCTCTGAATCGCCGGGGCGTCGGGTAAACGCAATTTTACTGCCATCGGGCGACCAGACCGGGGTGCTGTCTACTCCATCTATTTGAAAGGCTTCTCCACCGGGTGCGGTTACCCGCATGAAACGAACACTGTTCGAATCGTCACCCCTGCGCGATTGAATGGCCAAGAGTTCGCCGTTCGGTGCCCAGGCGGGGTTTGAGGATTGTACCGACGGATCGGTAAACCGGAAGGGCTCTCCATCGGGCTGGCCATTCCGAAGCTTTTGCATCCACACTTCGCTGTGGCGGCTGTTATTTTCTTCGTCGATTGTGGTTTTTGTAAATGCAAGCAGCGTGCCATCGGGCGAAATTTCGGTCTGGCTTACAAAAACGGTTTTATAGTAATCATCCGGTACAATACCGGTTTGAGCCAACAAGGCATCGGCTGCCACACTCAGGATAAGCAGCATCATGAGAGAAACTATGGGGAGTAATCTGTACATACATTCGGTCGGTTGGTTTGCAGTAAACCGACAATGTAATAGATGGTATGGCAATACGAAAGGCGAGGGAGGTAAAAACGTGTTTCGCTAGGGATTTGGAAACTCGTTTTGATAAGCTTCGATGGATCGATGAAGGATATCCATCGCAACGGTTTCGTTTTCAACAGACTGAATGGAGACCGGCAGATCTCGTTTGTAAAATTCGAGCCATGTTGAAAGGATATCAACAACTCCGGGATACATCTCCTGCAAATCTGCCAGGGTATGCACCGGGTAAAAAAACGATCCGGGATCTACAGCAATGAGCTTATCGTCTTGTTCTCCGCCGTCCAGCATTTTTATAACGCCGATAATACGGGCCGGTATCACGGAGCCTCTCTCTACAGCTGGTCCGAGTAGAAACAGATCCTAATGTACTAGTACCGCAACATCCTCTCCAGCTTCTCGCGCAGGCGGGCATTGGCCAGAAAACCCTGCTCGAGTTCGCGACTAAAGGGAACGGGAGTGTGCAGCGATGAACAGCGCACAACCGGTGCATCCAAATGTTCGAACAGGCGTTCCGAAATACCGGCCGCAATTTCACTCATTGGCCCAAGTATTTCCGTCGGCTCTTCGAGTAGCAGTACCCGCCCCGTTTTTTGCACAGACTGAATAACTGTGTCCCAATCGATCGGCGCCAGTGAGCGCAAATCTACCACCTCGATTGAGTGTCCCTGCTTTGTAAAATGAGCTGCTTCTTCCAGTGCCCAGTGCACGCCGTAGCCGTAGGTGATGAGGGTGCAGTCACTGCCGGTATGAACAACCCGTGCACGACTCAAATCGGTAAAGGTGCATCGATCCGGTGTTGTCTCCTTAATGCTTCGATAGAGCTTCTTATGCTCAAAAAAGAGGACCGGATTGGGATCGTAGAGCGCGGAATAGAGCATATTCTGGGCATCCTCAACAGTAGATGGCACCACCACCCGAACGCCGGGCAGGTTCATAAACCACCCCTCCGGCGATTGCGAGTGAAACGGCCCGGCTCCTACACCGGCACCATGCGGCGCACGAATGGTAATATTCAGGTCCGGCATCCAGCGGTAGCGGCCCTTTGCCAGATTATTCACAATCTGATTGAAGCCACAGGAGATAAAATCGGCAAATTGCATCTCCACCACAGGTTTGAATCCCTCCATGGCCAGCCCGATGGCCGCACCGATGGCGCCCGACTCGATAATGGGGGTGTTACGAATGCGTGCTTTCCCGAACGCTTCATAGAACCCCTCCGAGGCTTTAAATACACCGCCATATTCCGCAACATCCTGCCCGAGGAGAACAAACTGTTCATCTTCTTCAAAGGCTTGTTTTTGGGCCAGATGAATGGCATCAATGGGCCTTTTTTCGGATGAAGATGATGCGGAAGTGCCGGCTGATGGCTGTTTTGAAGGAGACGCAGAAAGCCCGGCACGCTCACGTTCGACCCGTTCGTCAAAGACCGGATCTTCGGCTGCCAATGCACGCTGCAGATCAGGCTCAAACTCCTGTTTTAGCTCTTCTTCAATATCATCGAGCTCACGTTCAGAGGTTACGATTTTCTGTTCATAAAGCCACGTTTGGTATCGCCGAATCGGGTCTTTACGTTCCCATTTTTCAAACTCGGCATCATCAATGTAAAACGTACCGGAGGCTTCTTCGTGGCCGCGCATCCGAAATGTGACCGCCTCAATCAATACCGGTTTTCCTTTTAGTGCCAGGGCTCGCGCTTTACGAACCGCCTCGTGAACAGCAAAAAAGTCGTTGCCGTCGATCTTCATCCGCTCCAGCCCGTATCCGGCAGCGCGATCGGCCAGGCTGTCGCAGGCATATTGCTCCGACACCGGGGTGGAGAGTCCGTAACCGTTGTTTTCAATCATGAAAATAACCGGCAGCTTCCATACACCCGCCAAATTGAGTGCTTCGTGGAAGTCGCCCTCGCTGGTGGCGCCATCTCCACAAAAACTGAGTGCCACGCGCTGTTCTTTCTTCAATACGTGGGCCAGCGCAAGCCCACAGGCTACAGGCATTGTGGCGGCCAGGTGAGAGATCATCCCAAATATGTGATGATCCGGTATGCCGAAGTGGAAGGAGCGGTCGCGGCCGCCGGTGTACCCATCCGCTTTGCCAAACAGCTGTGCGAACAGCGGGTAAAAGGGTACCTCCCTCGTAGTAAACACACCAAGATTGCGGTGCATCGGCAACACCCAGTCATCCGGTTGCAAGGCGGTAACAGCACCTACCGAAATAGCCTCCTGGCCGATGCCGGAGAACCACTTACTGATCCTGTTCTGCCGCAATAAATTAAGCATGCGCTGCTCAATCAAGCGGGGTAGCAAAAGTTGTCTGTAAAAGATCAGGGAATCTTTTTTGGAAAATTTTTTGTGCGCCTGTATCATAAAAACCGAAAATGTACTTAACTTATGCGTTTCTCAAAAAAAACAAGGCCCCAGCGAGTTCTACACGATTAAGTTACCTGAGCCATGTACAAAAACAAACGTCGATTTATTAACCACCATCTTACGGTAACGTAACGAATCAATTTTTTTGGAGGATATCCTTATGGAAGCACTTGGACGGCAAATCCTTGTTGAATTTTATGATTGTGATCAATCAAAAATAAACGAAGTTAGCTACATTGAAAACGCCTTGATACAGGCTACCAAAGAGTCAGGTGCTACCATCATCTCTCACAACTTTCACAAGTTTAGTCCATATGGGGTTAGCGGCGTGGTGGTGATCGCCGAATCGCACGTGGCCATTCACACCTGGCCGGAATATAACTACGCTGCGGTAGATATTTTTACCTGCGGCGATACGATCGATCCCTGGAAAATTCAAGAGCTCCTAAAAGAGTATTTCGATTCGAAAAATGTATCGAGTATGGAGATGAAACGAGGCATGTTCAAAGTTCCCGAAGGACAGCGGCTCCTGTTTAAACCGTCCGCTGAACACGCAAACTAAAAATCAGTCAGTTTTTTCGCTTATGATGGTTCCAACGCCAAATTTGTATTGTCTTGTTCGCGGATCGGCAGAAGGCCGTACTCGCCTCAACGCTTTTGATAATGCCCTGCTCGAAGCCGGTGTGGGTGATACCAATCTGATGCGCATGAGTTCGATTTTGCCGCCCGGTGCCGAACAGATTCAGGTTCAGGACCTTCACCTTCCAAAAGGCGGGCTGATCCCTCTTGCCTATGCTACCATTGATGGAACGACACCGGGACGTCTCATATCAGCGGCTATTGCCGTAGGTATTCCCGAAGATGAATCGGAGCCGGGAGTTATCATGGAATACGAAGATCATGCCGATTTGCAAACCGTAGAGTCGATCGTGCGGCAGATGGTGGTGGACGGTTTCGCCTACCGCAATCGAAAGCTCAAAGAGATCAAATCGTACGGCATCGAGCACAAGGTAGAAACCTGTGGAGCGGTATTTGCCGCCGCGGTGCTCTGGTACAAATAATTTCCCCGATTTTCGTCGCTCTTACAGCCTGTTTATTTCCAATGCAATTTGGTAGAAGTGAGTCTTTGCGGCTCATTCTGCATAAACAGCATCTAATCTTTTTCTCTTAATCATATCCGCATGCCACTTCAATACAACGAATATTACAACGAACAGACCGGCCTCACCATCGGCCTGAAAAAACTACTTTTCTCTGTACAGTCGGAGTTTCAGCTTGTAGAGGTGTATGAAACCGACACCTGGGGCAACTTGATGACGATAGACGGAATGGTGATGTTGAGTGAGAAGGACGAGTTTGTCTATCACGAGATGATTGCACACACAGCGCTCTTCACCCATCCCGAGCCAAAGCGGGTGCTTATAATCGGCGGAGGAGATGGGGGAACCGCCCGCGAAGTGCTGAAGCACGGGTCGGTGGAGCAGGTGGACATGGTAGAAATTGATAAAACCGTGGTGGATGCATCCAAAGCACACTTCCCGGGCGTTGGCGATTTTGACAATCCAAAACTGACCGTGCTGTATGAAGATGGCATCGCTTTTGTGAAAAATGTAAAGGATCCATACGACGTGATCATTATTGACGGATCGGATCCGGTAGGCCCGGCCGAGGGGTTGTTTGAAAAAGAGTTTTACAGCTACTGCAAGGCGGCACTGACCGAAAACGGCGTTCTCACGGCACAGACCGAAAGCCCGTGGATTTCTGCCTACCATCCCAGCATGAAAAAAGTATTCGGTGCTCTGGATGAGCTGTTCCCCATCTCTAAAATGTATTTGAGTTATATTCCGTTATATCCTGCGGGGATGTGGTCGATGGCGCTTGCGTCGCTCGGCCCCGATCCGCTCTCGGACGCCACCCTGAAGCGCATTCAGGATGCACCCGCATGGCTTCAACAACTCAATTATTATAATAGTGATGTTCATACCGGCGCGTTTGCACTTCCCAACTTTGTTGCCCGGCTGGTGGAATAACCGGTGAGGCGTGTGGTACGATTCATATCGGCCACGTTGGTCCTGTTGCTGGTTGCTGCGGCCGGGTTGGAAGCCCGTCAGCTCACACCGAATCAGCCGGTGGTGTTGGACCAGGAGCGTATACTCTCTCTTCCTTCTTCTGTGCAGACATCGTTGCGCAGCGCCGGTTCGGCGATGGACCAATCAGAAACGGTTGTCCGGTGGTTTGCATCGCAAGGCTATCTGGATGCACGGGTTGATTCGGTCTCCGATAGAACCGAAACCCGCCACATATACGCCGTTAGAGGCTGTCGCTACACACTGGAAGCGTTGCAGCTGCAAGTTAAGGACGACCCCGGTTTAACGCTTCGGGAAGGCCGATGGCTGGGCACTGCTTTTACGGCCGATCTAATCCCCGCAATAGCTGCCGAACTGCTGCAGGACGTAGAAGAGGAGGGCTACCTGCTTGCGGCATTTGAGGTGCAGTCGGTGGAACGCCACGCCGGTTCTTGCTCGGTTCATCTGCATGCTGCGATAGATCTGGGCGACACGTTTGAAGCAGGAAGTGTACGTGTTATAGGTGCAGAACGAACCGGTATGGAGTACCTGCAGCGGGTTACCGGCATTCGATCAGGTGAGATCATCACCCCCGCGTTGATGGATCGGGGACGTCGAAACCTGATCCATACAGAGCTTTTCGAGGATGTCTCAGAAGGGGAGCTGGTGTTTGTGAACGACGACCCGGCTGTACAGTACGAGGTGCAGGAACAGCAGATGAACTTTTTTGACGGAATGTTTGGGTTGGTGCCCGACGCAAGTGGAAGTGCCCGTTTCGCCGGTTTTGGTGACATCTTGCTACGCAATGCACTGGCCGATGGAAACCGTCTGAATCTCCGCTTCGAGCAGTTGCAGCCATTTGTGACCAAGCTCGATGTACGGGCCGAACAGGATATTGCCGGTGGATTTCCGGTACGCCTCGGCGGCGGGCTCCATTTTGTGCAGCAGGATTCGACCTACCTAACCCGTTCGTTTGACCTGCAGGCTGCCTATCGCCTCTTTACCGGGTTTGAATTGATCGGTACGATACGCGCCGATCGCAGTTCGGTGTCGGATGTTCAGGGGCGGGAGCTGGCCGGGTTCGATTCGCGTGCTACGTTTTTTGGTGGCGGGTTTCGCCTGAGACAGCTCGATCGTGTGCTGGTGCCAACCCGCGGATACGATCTTCGGGTACTGCTCGAAACCGGGCGGCGCTTCATCACCGACACCCGTTTTGATGATTCCCGCGATCGAAATTTCCGGCAAACCAGACTGAACGGTTCCGTTCGCGGTTTTCTTCCCGTCACCCGCCGAACCATACTGGCTCCCCGGGCCGTGGTACAAGTGCTTGAAAGTCCTCAGTTTCTGATCACCGATCTTTTCCGGTTTGGTGGGGCGAGTTCGCTGCGCGGCTATCGTGAGGATCAGTTTCGCGCCTCGCAGGTTGTGTGGGGAGATTTTGAAGTGCGCCGAATGATTGAACGGAACTCTTATCTGTTTCTATTTGGCGCGTATGGATTGTTTGAGCGCCCACAGCTCATCACTGAACCCACTGCACAGCTTTCCGGAACCGAATCTTTACAATCCTTCGGAGGCGGATTAACGTTTCAATCTCCGCTTGGGTTGATTACTTTCTCATATGCCATTTCTCCAGATGATGATATCTCGAACGGCAAAGTACACGTTGGGATATCGACCGGTCTCTAATCAAACCATATTCTGTTATGAGCCGAATACTTTACATTTTTCCCCATCCCGATGATGAATCATTCGGCCCCGCTCCGGCCATTTCTGCGCAACGCCGGCAGGGGCATGAGGTATATTTACTGACACTTACCAAAGGCGAAGCCACCAAGCAGCGGTTTCGCCTCGGGCTTGATAAAAAACAGATGGGCGAAGTGCGCTATCGGGAGATGAAATGTGTAGAAAAGGTACTGGACCTGTCGGGTATGACAGTTCTTGACCTGCCGGATGGAGAGCTTAAGAAGATGGATCCTCTGGAAATTGAGGAGGCGATAGCAGAGCAGGTGCATCGCCTGCGCCCGGATGTGCTGGTTACCTACGCGGTGCACGGGGTAAGCGGGTTCCATGATCATCTTGTGAGTCATGCCGTGGTGAAGAGTCTATTTTGCCGGCTGCGTCGCGATGGTGTGCCATATGCAAAACGGCTGGCACTCTATACCCGAACCGGAGAGGTAAAAACAGATGGAAAGTTTCGCCTCGAAGCGACGCCCCACGAAGAGATTGCCTTTACGGAAGTATGCACCGAGCAGGATATGGAGCGCTTCCACAGCGCACTGGACTGCTACGAAACCTATCAGGAAGTGATTGAACAGAGCAAGGTGAAAGAGGTGGTTAACAACGAGGTGCCGTTCGAAGTTTTTGGCGAAACATTTACGTCACCTCTGGAGAGCCTGGACCACCATTTGCCGTAGCTTTTTTTAAAAAATGGGTATAAAAAAAGCCGGTCCCTTGCAGGTGCAAAGGCCGGCTTATCACATTCAAA
>JBLRWS010000050.1:0-17347 GCA_047921075.1 Balneolaceae bacterium
GGTGTTTTCTCATTGGGGTATGCATGCGATGCCTGTAAAAACACACCGGCCGGATCGTAGTTTACATGGACAAAAAGTGATGGACCATTGTTTTTACATCGCAAAGTGCCCCAATGAGCCCGCCGGAGCAAATCAACCGTCCGGCGGTTTTGGGTACTGCCGCCTGTCCCGACGGCTTTTGAATCGGGACCGTTCAAAAGTACCATAAGCATAACACGCAGGCTTGTCCATTACCCACACGAATCAACATAGAACCTTTTTAGATCGCCGTGCATCCTGTATATTCCTTAAAACTTTAGGATCATGGAGCAACATCCGTTTCAGTTCACTGTACTCTTAACCACCCATGTTCCGGCCGAAACCATTGGGCAGCTGATTTACAGCCTTACGCGGCCGGAGGCTCCCGCCACGGAATTGATCGTGATTGATGATGCGAGCAGCGGAGCCGTCTCGTCGTCTATCCGCAGCCAGATTGAGTCCACAAACAGCGATGCTCTCTATTTTATTGAGCATGCCCACCCCACCGGACGCGGCAACTGCCTGAATGAGGCGCTGGCCATGGCCTCGGCCCCATTTGTATGGGCGCCGCACCGGGCCGAGCGGTTCAACCTACATCTGCTTCACGATGTGCTGCGCCGTTTCCGTACCGACCCCGCCGCGTTTTGGGTTCTCGATCACGATTTGGCGCAAACCCCGGAGCAGTGGGTGGCCCGTGCTGCCGCCGGCGACCTGCCCGACGACAGCTGCTTTATCTGGAACCGATCCGTCCTGCACGCTCACTCTCTTTTCTTCAACCCTTTTCTGCATGCACTGCATGGCGCTGAGCTTGCGCTGCGCCTTTCCGCCGATAACACCTGGCGGCGCACCGATCCCTTTTTTGTGGTAGACCGCGATTTTTCGCAACCGCTGTCGGGCCATAATCTGCAGGAGTTCACCTTTTCGGCACTGCGCACCGAGGCCGACCCCGAGCAGCGCGGGGAGCTGATGGCTACGTTGCAAAACGCTGTTTCTACGGAGCAGCATCAATACGAAGTGGATGAGTTACTGAAAGAGGCGCGGAAGCAGCTTCACCGCGGGGATGCCGGGCTGGCGCTCGATGCCATCAATCGGTTTCTGAAAAACCACCCTGATCATCACGAGGCGCTGCGCCTTAAAGTCTCTACCCTCGAAAAGTTACGCCGCCATGTAGAGGCTACCGAACTGAAGCATCGACTTAAAACCCTCGATCCGACTCTCACCGAACAGGCCGAGCTGTTCAAGGGCGGGGGCGATGATCCGGCCGCCAACATTGCACAGAACAGCTCAGACGAGCCGGAGCAAACCACACCTTCCATCTCCCTCTCCATCGTGATTCCTGTGGCAGCCATTGCCAAGCCTACACTGGAGCGGGCGGTTGCACAGCTGGCCGAGCTGGCAGATGAAACGGAAACCGAGCTCATTGTTATTGACAACGCCTGCATTGACGATACCCTCGACTATCTGGAACAGCTGCGCGAACATAATCTGCTGAACATTCGCACCATCACCAACCGGGCCAATCGGGGCTTTGGAGCATCGGTAAACCAGGGCATAGAGGCTGCTTCGGGAGAGCGCATTCTGATCCTTCACAGCGATGTAGAACTTGACCCGCACACCATTCCTGCATTGACTGAAGCGCTGGCTTCCAGCCCTGATGCGGTGGCGGCCGCACCCCTCGTACAGGCGGCTCAAAAAACGACCCAAAGCACCGAAGAGAATGGTGCCGATCGCAGCCACCCGGTCGATTTTATCGAGAGCTGCTGCTTTATGATCCGAAAAGAGTGCCCCATTCGGTTTGATGAGCAGTATGGATTGGCCAATCTGGACATGGACGATTTTTGCATGCAGATCCGGGAGGCCGGCAAAGAAATTCTGGTCACGCCCAATGCCACCGTACAGCACCACAGCGGACAGACCACGGGGCAGATGGGGCTTCGGCTGATCCCGCAGCTTAAATGGGAAAACCGAGCGCGGTTCGAAGAGAAGTGGTCCCCTCAGGAATACGATTCCTTCCCCAATCAGGGACGCCCGGCCGATCGGTTCGAGCAATTTGGCGCACCAACCAATCCTGCAGATCCCCCATTGGCATGGATAGACGCCGTTAACGACTATCTGACTGACGAGGTAAAAACCGACATTCTCCGCAACTGCAACGATCCCTACGAGCTGATCACCATCGTATCGTCACTGGCTATGGCCAATCAGCGCGACCTGATGCGCACCCTTGAAGACCGTCTGGATGACACCGAGCTGCCGGCCGTTTTTCTGCTGCTGATGG
The DNA here is from genome assembly GCA_047921075.1 of Balneolaceae bacterium. GTDB lineage: Bacteria > Bacteroidota > Rhodothermia > Balneolales > Balneolaceae > JBLRWS01. Next base: position 2,297 of record JBLRWS010000050.1, read on the forward strand.
TACACTTCTATTTCGAAAAAAATATCTACTCCCGCTGCCGGCATTATCTGAGCCGTGCGGGCGATGCCCATCCCGCTTTTGATATGTATCGCCTCAAAATAGCCGTAGCCGACAAAGAGATCGACACGGCCTCAGAGCTGCTTCAAAAACTGATGGCCGATTACCCCGCCTGTCCCGATTTGCTACATTTGGCCGGGGAGCTCTATCGGCTTCAGGGCGATGAGGACGAAGCCAAATCGTTTCTGGCTATGGCAGGCCAGCTCAACCCCGGGCGCTTTCAGCCCGATGAGGAGGCGTTTGAGTTGAAATAGGCAGGCGATCTTTTTCCTACAACAACTGCAACAACGCTTTCAGGTCTTCCACCTTTTTCTCTTGATGCACTTTGGCAAAGCTATGCATCAGATTGCGGATACATCGCGCCAGGATGTCGGCTTCATTCGCTTTTCGCAGGTGTTCGGGGCGTGGCTCTACGCCATTTTTTTTCAAAAAATAGCAGCACTGATCGTACGTAACCAGCGTGCCGCTGTCGAACGGATCGATCAGAATTTCCTGATTATGAGTCTGATACATCAGCATAAAGTGGATCGGCATATTTACACCGTGAAACGGCAGGTGAAGCCGCCGGCCGATAAACATCACCACCAGGCTTAGCATAATCGGCAGCCCTTTGCGTCGGTCAATCACCCGATCGATAAACGCATTGTCGGGGCTGTGATACGCCTTCGAGTCGCCCCGAAACCGCTGCTCACGAAAAATGTACTGCAGCACAATGTGCATCTTCTCTTTCAGCGATGGTGTGTAGGCTACATCACTGCCAATCTCTTCGGCCATGCGGTCCAGCTTGCGGGTATAATCGAGCATGCGCAGTGTCGGGTTGCCAAAACGGGCCAGTCCAAAAACGGCTTTCTCCAGGGCTCGGCGGTCTTGTATGCCCGCTTCCACCAAATCCGAAAAATCCTCTACTACCGAGCCGTAGGTCAGGTTATAAATCAGCTCATTGATGGCCTTCTTTTCCGGCTCGTTTACGCTTTCGCAGCGAAACTGATCCAGCAGCGGCACCGCTTGTTCCCCAAGCTCCATAAACCGGTTTTTCACCCCGTGCTGCACGGTGGGGTCCGGGTCATCCAGCAGATAAATTAGAGATTCTATTTCAGATCGATTGGTCATGCAATAGGTAAACAAATCATTTTCCGGTGCGATTCCCACCGGCCGGATCAAAAGATAGAGAAAATGCCACGCAGATGCTTTTCACTGTACCTGATTTCTCCACCATTGCATCACCTGCCGCCAAATCATCGGTACGATTGCACCGTAAATCACCGTATATTCCGCCACCATTAAAAATGAGAAACAGACCTATGCAGATCGGTATTTTTTCAGAAACAAGTCCGCTTCGCAAAGTGATCACCCACACACCGGGGCGGGAAGTCTCTCTGGTTAGTCCCGAGTGTAAAGACGAGCTTCTGTTCGACGATATTATTTTTGAAGAGGATGCCCGTGAAGAGCATCTGAATATGCTCGACATTTTTAAAGCGGCCATGCCCAAAGATGGCGAAGTTATTGAAATTTTAGATCTGGCACGAGACTGCCTCTCGGTAGACGAGCAGCGCCTCGACTTTGTGGAGACGATGGTGCGGGAACTGACTCACGAAAATCTGCACATCGTACAGAACGATCTCAAAGAGCTGGATGCCGATGCGCTGCTTCGGTTTATTGTGCACGGGCGGATATCGGACGATTCGAAATTTACTCTTCTCCCCACTCCAAATATTCTTTTCACCCGCGATCTCGCCGCTGTGGTCGGCACGCAGGTGATTGTGTCGAAAGCGGCCAAAGCTGTGCGTGCGCGCGAATCGCTGCTGATGAAAATGATTGTTCGCTGCCATCCGCTCTTTTCGGGTGCATCCAAAATCATTGAGCCCGGCAGCAACCAATCGATAGAAGGGGGTGATGTACTGGTAGCGTCGGAGCATGTTGCGCTAATCGGCATGAGCGAGCGCACCTCATTCAGCGGGTTGATGTCGGTAGCCGAGCAGCTCCTGCAGGGTGATATCGATCATGTGCTTGCTGTTGATATCCCCAAGAAAAGATCCTCCATGCACCTCGATACGATCTTTACATTTGCCGATAAGGACGAGTGCATTGTGTACCCGCCGGCCATCGAACAGAAAACCGATAATGTGGTAGAGCTGTTTCGTTCGGGGTCGGCCATCCAAAGCCGGGGCCATAAATCGTTACAAGGAGCACTGGAAGAGTTGCACGGCCATCCCTTTCATTTTATCCGTTGCGGCGGCAATGATCCTACCACACAGCACCGCGAGCAGTGGACCGATGGCGCCAACGTCTTTGCACTGGCGCCGGGCGTTATTGTGGGCTACGAACGAAACACGAATACCTTCGAGGAACTCCATAAAAACGGCTACCGGGTGATGACTCAATTTGAGTTTATTGGTGAATTCGGCCGGAATGGATTCCATCCCGAAAAAGAGGGTAAAATCGCGATCAGCTTTCAGGGGCATGAACTGTGCCGGGGCCGTGGCGGCGCCCGCTGTATGACGCAACCCATTTTACGAATCTAAAAACCAACCTGCTCCGTGTCTTTTCCCAACCCCGGAACGCCCGCGAACGAATCACACGATTCGGAACCGGAACAAAAAAATCAACCCGACTTAAAAACCCGACTGAAACATATCGGGTTATTTATACTCACATTTTTGAGTGTGTCGTATTTCGGGGTATTCTTTGTTGGCCAAAGTGCCGGCATAGAGTCGTTCATGGAGATGTGGAGCGACGGAATCTTGTTTGCAGCCTTGCTCCTCGGTTTTTTAGCTGCACATGAGTTTGGCCACTATTATGCGGCCGTTATCCACAATGTGCGCGTTTCGCTGCCCTACTTTATTCCCATACCCCTTGGTATCGGCACGATGGGGGCGGTCATCAGCATCCGCGAACGAATACGTACCACCACCAAAATGTTCGATATTGGTGTGGCAGGCCCTGTGGCCGGCTTTGTCGTTTCACTTGCCATTCTACTGTATGGCTTTGCCACGCTTCCCGGCCCTGATTTTATCGAAAACTTTGCCGGACACGACGAGGTGATAGCCCACGTGCAAGAGACCGGTACCTTCCCGGAAGCGCCACCGGAACTTTCAGAGGGCAGCGCACTCATCATTATCGGAGATACGATCCTCTACTCCTTTATGGCCTCCTTTTTTGATGATGTTCCGCCGATGTACGAGATGTATCACTACCCGTTTCTGTTCGCAGGTTGGCTTGGCCTCTTTTTTACTGCATTAAACCTGATGCCTGTGGGCCAGCTCGACGGAGGGCACATCCTCTTTTCGCTGATCGGACAAAAGCGGCAAGCTGTGGTTGCACGTCTCACATTCGGGACACTTACACTGCTTGGCGGGCTCGAGGCGATTCCCTTTCTCTATATGCAGCTCAACGCCTGGTTTTCAGTTCACCTGATAACCGTCATTTTGTTGTGGCTTCTTGTGCTTTTTTTGCTATTACGAAAAGCCTTTCAGAACGCACAGCAGTGGGTGGTTGTTACGGCTGTAGGTTCGTTAATGGGATCTGTGGCCATTCTCTATCTGCAAACCGGCGGACAGTTCAATTTCGAAACCGGCGGCTCGCTGATTTGGGTCGTTTGGTGTTTCTTTCTTGCTTATTTTGTAAAGATGGAACATCCCCCCGTTACCTACAATCAACCGCTTAGCAGAGGGCGCGTGATTCTCGGCTGGGCATCGATGGCCATTTTTATACTTTGCATCAGCCCGGCACCATTTCAGGTGATCGGTTAATTAACTTTATCAATTGTCATGAATCGTTCTTATTTCCAACTTCTCATTCTCATTCCGGTGCTAATTCTACTGGCCGCTGCCTGTTCGGAACAAGCCGATGCCCCCGCTGTGCCTGATGCCGACGCGCCCCTTTCCGAACGCGTTGATTTTCTGATTGCTCAGGATCGGTACGAGCAAGCTCTCTCGCTTCTGGAGGGCGAGAACCGGCAAGATCAAGAGATTCTGCGCCAGTTCGAAAAAGTCCATCTCAATTACGGGCTGAACAGCATGAGCACCTTTGACCCCAACCAGATGCGTACGCGCATGAACAACGCCCTGGTGCAGTTTACCGAAGTGCTGCGCATCAATCCGAACAACCAGATGGCACGCCAGCAGATTGAGCAGATTATGGATGTGTATGCCACCATGCCCGACCGCGGACCGGACGAAGAAGTTCTTGAAGGGCTTCGGGAAGTAGGCTATTCCTACTGATTATACGCTGCCTGCTGCACTCTTTTTTTGAACCAATAACCGTATCTCCATCGTGAGTACAAAAAGTAAAAAAGGCCATACTCCTCCCACCATCGAAAACCGAAAGGCTCGTCACGATTATTTCATTGATGAGACCTACGAGGCGGGCATTGCCCTGAAAGGAACGGAAGTAAAATCGATCCGTGCGGGCAAAGCGAGCCTGAACGAGAGCTTTGCCTATATCTCCAACGGGGAGATCTGGCTGAAGAATATGTACATCAAGCCGTACGAGTTTGGCTCGCACAACAATCACGACGAGCGCCGCGACCGGAAATTGCTGCTAAAGCGAAAAGAGATTCGGGAAATTGACAAATACCTTACCCAAAAAGGATTCACTCTGGTTCCCTTAAAAATCTACTTTAAGGGGGGGTATGCCAAAGTACTTATCGGTACAGCGCGCGGTAAAAAGCAGTACGACAAGCGCGATTCGATCAAGGAGCAAGACGCACGGCGCGAGCTTGATCGAAAAATAAAGGGTACCTACAGCGTAAATATGTAGGCGATTTCGGCCATAAAAAAACCACATCGGGCCGAGGCCGGATGTGGTTTGTCATTACTTTTTCAGAAATGAGAGAGAGAAATTATCCCTGATCAATTTCCTGAATTTTTTGCTGGAAGCGTGAAAATAGCTCATCATCCTGCTGGATGGCGGTCATCAGCACTTCAAAACGCTCTATCTCAAATCCGTTGTCTTCGATAATCTCGATCAGTTCGGGCTGTGCATCCATCTGAATCTGGATGAGCACCGGCTGCAAGCCTTGAATGGTTTGCTGCTCCTCATCGGTCATCTGCACGTTGCCGGCCATCTGTGGATTTTGCATCGCCATCAGCAGCTGCTGAAAGCGTTCGATATCCATCTCTTCTTCAATCGCTTCCTGCATGTCGTTCTGCATCTGCAATTGAACCGGCTCCATTTCAATTCGTGTATCAATAAAGCGCTCCAGTTCGTCGTCGCTCACCTCTGATGATGACGGTAGATCGGGCATCTGCTGGCCCGCTTGTCCCTGTGCGAAAAGCGGCCCTGCTCCAAGCAGTGCAATGATGATGAAAGTGGCCGCGATTTTAAATGTATTCATGAATATATCTTTATGATTGGTAAGTATGCTATTCAATAACTCTATTCGTCGTTGAACATTATGTTCATTTAAAATCCCCTTTTTTATACCCAAAATCAAAAAGCCCGGCCTGTTGGGCCGGGCTCTTTGGTAATATAAGTGATGCTCTCTGTAAGCCGAATTCTGTATTCCGACAATAATCGGAATGGCAATCATTTATCTATGCGTTCCACCCGGCTGTATAGTGACGAACGGCACACAACCTGCATGAACTTGCACCCCACGAGGTTTTCCGAGCGCCCGGGCGTTGCCGGCCGGGCCGGTGGGCTCTTACCCCACCTTTTCACCGTTACCCCTAACCTTCGGGGCAGTCTGTTTTCTGTGGCACTGTCTGTTTCTACGCCTTAACGCGTAAAACCCCCGGTTTCCCGGGGCGTGGTGTTCGTTGGTGTTCGGACTTTCCTCATCCCGAATAAACGAGACGCGATTGCCCGAAAGCATCATTGTAAGATACGGATTTTCGCAGCCAATCGTATCACCCTGTCCATGAGGGAGGTATTCGAAGTGACTGTACCGACACCGATTGGCCGGAGGCCGGAATTAGACCTTTAGCTGCTTTTTGGCTTCATCAAAGAACGACTGATCCACAACAATGCGGCCGCTGTTTTCGTCGATGATAACTTTGTTTTTGCGGCGCACTTCTACCTGCGTTTGTGGCGGCAGGGCCATTCCCAGTGCAGCTCCCCGGTCCATCGCAACCACGGCAATACCGTTGCTGAGCCCCTCTCGCAGACGTTTGTAGCTTCGCACATAGCGATCATCGAGGTCTTTTTCGAGTTTTTTCCGTGTTTTGAGAAGCTTTTCCTCTTCATCCTCCGTGCTTTTCACAACCTTCTCGAGGTTGGCTTTTTTCTCTTCGTACACCTTTTCTGTTTTGGCGAGACCCTCTTTGTTTACCTCCAGTTCTCCTTCGACCTCCTCAAGCCGTTTTTCGATCTCTACAACCCGGATTTTGCCATTTTCCATGAACTGTTTCTGCGCCTCAATCTCTTTGGTAAGCGCATCATACTCACGGTTATTCCGAACGGAAAGCTGTTGCTCTTCGTACTTCTTCGTCTTTTCCACAGACGTTTCCATCTTCAGCTCAAGATCTTTCTTCTCTCCTGTGAGGTTTTTCTGTTCCTCTTCAAGCTTGTTAATCTTGGCATTGAATCGGTTGATATCCATCTCAATGTCAAGCACCTCTTCGGGCAGATCTCCGCGTAATTGCCGAATTTCGTCTATTCTGCTGTCGATATATTGCAAATTGGCAAGCTGTTGTAAAGCCTCTTCCATAAAATGTATGCTCGTTTAGATGGTTTTATTTTCGAATTCTGTCACGTAAATATTCATCGGGTTGGTTCCCGTTTCGGTTGCCTCAACCGCAAGCTGCTCAAACGCCTCGGATAGCTCTTTTCGAATGGCTTCCACCACAGGAAATTCGCTTTCGTAGTGACCGGCGTCGATGAGCAGAAAGTTCTTTGTTTCGATAAAAAAATCGTGGTACTTCACATCGGCCGTAACAAACGCATCGGCCCCACGCTGTATCGCTTTCTGTTTCAGGGAGATGCCGGCACCCCCACAAACAGCTACCTTTTTGATGCGCTCCGCCCCACCGCTGTATCGAATGGAGGGTACATCCAAAGCGCGACACACCAGGTGTAAAAATTCACCCATGGCAATGCCTTCGTCGGGGTAGTATCCAACCACACCCATTCCAAAATTATCCGACGGGCTCGCAATTTCTGTTATCTGAAAGCTTCCTGATCTGAGCAATCCTTCTTTTTCCAGCGCTCGTTTCAAATTGCCAAGATTGTGCTCGTCAATAATGGCTTCGTACCGTTTTTGGCCATCTTTTCGGCTGGTTACCGGAAAAACGTGCGCTTCCTCTGCCGAATGATAATTCAGAAGCTTCAGCACCGAGTCGGAATCTTCAAAATCGGTGGTGAGCGAAATATTGCGGCTGATACCGTAGCTTTTATCCAGAAATTGCAGGTCATCGAGCCCAAGATTGTTGGCCAGCACAAACGATACCCCGTCCAGTGCGGCATCGAGATTGGTGTGTGCCGAAAGCAGGGCAATATTGTTACGGATTAACTTATAGAGGATTCGCCCCTGCTCGTTGGTAGGATTAATGCTGGCAATTTTTTGAAAAATAAGCGGATGGTGCGATACGATAAGCTCGCATTTTTTCTTCATCGCTTCATCTACCACTTGCTCGGTCACGTCCAGGCAGACCAGAACCCGCGATACAGGTGCAGAGGGATCTCCCACCAGCAGGCCGACATTATCGTAATTCATTTTGATGGCCGGAGGTGCCCACTGATGAATGAAGTTTGTGATATGCCGTACCTGGATGCTCACAGTTGCTATTTCCTCCCGGGCTTTGAAGTGCCTTGGTTCCGGGTGGATCGCCATTTAGGCTGAATCCCGATATGTTTCGAATGTAGCAGTACTTTCATCATCGTATCAGACTCCAAAAATACGAATCATTTTTTTCCATTGAAAGCTTTAAACCTCTTAAATTTATCTTTTTGCAACGAAATGCTGCCATGGCCGCAATTGTTACACCTATTCACCCTCAAATCACGCATCCAAAATGTCCATTCACGAAAATTTACACGCTGTTCGCACCCGAATCGAGAACGCTTGTAACAACTGCGGGCGCAATCCTGACGAAATTACCCTGGTAGCCGTCAGTAAAACCAAACCCAACAGCCACATTCTGGAAGCACTGCGCGACGGACAGCTGCATTTCGGCGAAAACAGAGCGAAAGAACTGGAAGATAAAATGCAGGAGATCGATCAACCCGATCTGATCTGGCACTTTATCGGCAATCTGCAGACCAATAAAATAAAATACATGGCCGGGCGGGTAAACTGGATCGATTCCATCCACAAAAAGAAAGCGCTCAAAGAGGTGGAAAAGCGAGCGGGTGCGGAGGGGCGCGTCATTAACACGCTGATACAGGTAAACATCAGCAATGAAGATCAGAAGAGCGGGTGCGACCCCGACAAACTCGAACCCATTTTACGGTACGGGCAGAGCCTGAAGCACGTTCGTGTGTGCGGATTGATGGGGATGGCCACGTTTACAGATGATATGGACCTTGTCCGCTCGGAATTCCGTACCTTGCGAACGCTGTTTGAGAACCATCAGCATTTAAACGAGGGTGCTGTGCAGCTACACGAGCTAAGCATGGGCATGACCAACGATCTGGACGTGGCTATTGAAGAGGGATCGACCATGGTACGGGTGGGAACGGCAATTTTCGGAGATCGAAACTATTGACTCTTTCCGCTCGTGTAATTGCATTTCGGGTTCTATTTCTGCATCATTAGGGCATTGAATGTAAGATGTTCCCTTCGTCCATTTTAAACACACACCACTGTCGCCATGTCTCCAGCTTTTTTTGAAATGCTTGTCGTTTTCGGCTTTGTTTTTGCAGCTATATTTACGATCACTTCCGCCATCGTCATCAACTCGTGGATCAAGCGAAAGCACAAAAATACCGACCTGTCTCAAAACCGTGAATTTTTAGAAGCCCTCAGAGAGTTTAAAGAGAAAACCGACCGGCGAATTTCGGCACTCGAGTCGATCGTAGCCGACGAACATCCCAAAGCGCCGCAAAAAAAAGAGTTGAAATCGAAACAAACCTCCTCCATCGATATTGAACTGGAGCAGGAAGAGAAACCGAGTGAGGGCGGCACACCCGGCTCCAATCTGCGCAACATGTTAAACCAATAACATTTATATTTTGCCAATCACCAAATTTACGGCTCCATGGAATTAACAGCGCTCGAAATTAAACAGCAGCAATTTGAAAAGTCCCTCCGCGGGTACGACACGACGGAGGTAAACGCGTTCCTGAATTTGGTGTCACGCGAATGGGAGCACATGGTGGGGCGAATCAAAGAGCTCGAAAGCAAGATCGACCAGCTTGAGGACAAGCTGAAACATTATGAGCGCGTGGAGCAAGCTCTGCACGAAACGTTGCAAACCGCGAAAGACTCGGCCGAGCAGAAGCTGATCAACGCTAAAAAAGAGTCTCAAAATATTATTGAAAAAGCCGAGATGGAGTCCGAATCAATTGTTCGCGAAGCCAATCAGCAGCGGCAACAGATTCGCCAAAGCATCCTGAGCCTGCTCGACCGGCGGGAAGAGATCATCAGCGGGATGAAATCATACCTTGAAATCGCGCAGGATTCCCTCCAGAACTTCAGTAAAGATGAAGCCGCGCTTTTTAAAATACCGAAAGGGGATACCGCTCCCGGCGAAGACCTGGACTATACCAGTGTTAAAAAGCGAGCGGCCGGCAAAAAAGAAGAAGAAGAACGCAAAAAAGATGCGGCCGACCAGCCGGCCCCTCCCGGCACCGAAAATCTGGACGATATACTCGACGAATTAGACTAACCATACTAACCCTTTTAAGACGATCTTTTCATGAGTTACGATACGGTAGAAGAACAACGCCAAAAGCGCAAAGAGGCCCTCGCTTTTATTCAAAACGAAACCGATCTGCGGCCCAATTACATGATTATTTTGGGAACCGGCCTCGGCCAACTTGCCGACGAGATGGACATTGTTGACTCCATCCCCTACGATCAAATTCCTCACTTTCCTGTGTCCACCGTAGAGAGCCATGCAGGCCGTCTCCTTTTTGGAACACTGGGCGGAAAAGAGGTGGTTGCCATGCAGGGGCGCTTTCATTTTTATGAAGGTTATACCATGCAGCAAATCGCCTTTCCGGTACGGGTTCTGAAAGCCAACGGGGCCGACACGCTATTTGTAAGCAACGCCTGTGGCGGGATGAACCCCAATTACGCACCGGGCGATATCATGCTCATTAACGACCACATCAACATGCTGGGCGACAACCCGCTGATGGGGCCGAATGATGATGAACTGGGCCCGCGCTTTCCCGACATGAGCGAGCCCTATAGCGAACGGCTGATGGAACTGGCCAAAACCGTAGCCCTTGAAAATAATGTTGCCATGCATCAGGGCGTTTATGTTGCACTAAGCGGGCCGATGCTCGAAACACGTTCAGAATACCGCTACCTGCGCCTGCTTGGGGCCGACGTAGTGGGTATGAGCACCGTTCCGGAGGTGATCACCGCTATTCATATGGGCATGGAAGTCCTTGGTATTTCAGCTATTACCGACGAATGCCTGCCCGACTCCCTGAAGCCGGTAAACATCGATGACATTCTGGAAGCTGCTGCCATTGCCGAGCCAAAAATGACGCGCGTAATGATGGAGACACTGCGCCGGTTATAGGCTGAACATGCACTACTTTCTGTTTGCAAAATGTTGTATTTTTTAGTGTATTGATTGTACCGGTTTCATCGGCACAACGATTTCCACCATTAGCAATATTACTGCATGAATCAGGACGGTTTTGATCAGGATCCCATTTGGAATGAATTCCAGTGGGAGGCTCACCTCAACGAAATCGAGAAACGAAGCGAGCAGTTACGCCGCTTCATAACTTCCGATCCGAAACGCGACACGCCCAGATGGATTACCCTGCTCGAAGAGAGCCTGGATGAAATGGACGCTGTGGAAGCGTTTATCGAAGAGGAGCTTCTGCTGGATGACGCCTACTTCCCCGACGATGATGACGACTGGGAAGATGATGAGGATGAGTTTGATGACGATTTTTTCTTCAGCGACGACGAGCTTCCTTTTTTGGACGATGACGACGACGATGACGACGATTTCGACTACGGTGAAGAGTGGAAAGAGCTGAGCGATGATTTTACCTACTCGGACTACGGCAACATCGAAAACCTGGCCGTGTACCGCGACGCCATTCAGCTGGCGGTGGATGTGTTAAAGTGGGGCGAATCCATCCCCCATAACCTGCAGCACCGGCATGTGCACGATTTTGTAAGTAATGTGCTGAAAATTGGCGCGAAACTGGCCGGCGGCTACTCGTTCGGGTTCGAACAGGATGTAATGGGGGCCAACATCGCCTACACCAAAAAGGCGCTGCACAGCGCTAATGAGGGGCTTCTCTCTCTGGCCAAAATCAAAGACGAGCCATTTCTCACACCCACGCTCTACTATGGTTTTCACTCGCGGCTGTTCGAAATACGAAACGACATCGGAGTGTATGTTCAGGAGTTGCGCGACCGGTTTCAGTTTGGCATCGAATAGGCCGGCCACCCTCCGTTAACCGGCTCTCATGTTTTGCCCCCCGGCAAGTGGTTACTCTTCCCGCCAGATTTTCACATCCCGAAAACCAAGTGAATTGGCCGATGCCCGAAACATGCCGGGTGTGTTCATATCGGTAACGATATTGCCGTTGGCATCCACCGCAATAAATCCGGCGTCCCCCGGCTGCAATCGCTCTTCAAGAACAAAGGTTACCGCCTCGTCGAGTGTGGCTCCGCTAAACTCCATATAATTGGCAATGGTATTGGCCGATATCTGCTCCATAATACGCTCTCCCCAGCCGGTGGCGGAAACCGCCGCAACGTGATTGGCAAACGTGCCCGACCCGATGATGGGCACATCCCCCACACGGCCAAACTGCTTGTTGGTCATGCCCCCGGTGGAGGTAGCCGCCGCAAGATTCCCGTTTTGATCGAGCGCTACGGCACCGACCGTTCCGAACTTTTTGTCGTCAATCCAGTGGTGCGACTCTGCCGATGGTGTGTGCAGAACCGCAGACTCTTCCTGCGCACGCTGCCACTGTTCATATCTGTTTTGTGTGAAAAAGTGATCGTTCTCAACACGCTCCACATCGGTTTGATCGGCATACTGCTCTGCACCCGCTCCCGAAAAAAAGATGTGGCGAGACTCTTCCATCACGATACGAGCCAATGTGATCGGGTTTTTAACGGTCGTTAAACCGGTGAGAGCGCCGGCCTGAAGCGTGCTCCCATCCATAATGGCCGCATCCAGCTCGTGGGTGCCTTCGCTTGTAAACACCGATCCCTTACCGGCATTGAACAGCGGATTGTCTTCCAACTCCATCACTACTCGCTCCACGGCGTCCAGTGCCGAGCCGCCATCGCGCAGCACCACCTCACCTACACGCAGCGCGCGCTCCAAGCCATCATAATACTGCTGGCGAATGGAGTCGGGCAGATCCTGCGAAATGGTTCCTGCGCCTCCATGCAAGGCAACCGCCCATTCAGGCCGTTCATCCGCTGAGGGTTGGGTGCCTTCGTTGCAGGCAGTGAACAGAAGTGACAAACCAAAAAAGAGAAGCAGGGGAAGACGTGTAGACATGACAGACCGTTTTATAATCAAGTTTCGATTGCACCAGTGAGTTCATGAAGGTACCACAGAAACTCCAAAAAATAAAAAACCCCGCCGGTATGGCAGGGCTTTATCAATCGTTCGTAAAAGAGTGCTATACCCTATTCCTCTTTTTTCCTATTGGGACGAAACGACTCCATAAAATCCATCGGGATAGGCAAGAATGTAAACGTTGAATTCTCTTCACTGATCTCGTTCATTGTTTGCAGATAACGAAGCTGCAACGCCGTTGGCACATCCTGAATCATACGTCCGGCTTCTACCAGCTTCGCGGCGGCTTCAAATTCACCCTGTGCATTGATAATTTTCGCCCGTCGATCCCGCTCCGATTCTGCTTGACGCGCCATGGCCCGCTTCATGCTTTCGGGCAGAATAACATCCCGAACCTCAACCGATACCACTTTCACGCCCCATGGATCGGTCTGCCGATCGATGATGTCCTGAATCGTTTTGTTGATTTTTTCCCGCTCGGCAAGAATTTCATCCAACTCGAACTGGCCGATCACGCTACGAAGCGTGGTTTGGGCAAGCATGGATGTTGCAGCAATATATCGTTCTACCTGAATAACCGCCTTTTCGGCATCTATCACGCGGAAAAAGGTAATCGCATCAACGTTTACCGTAACGTTGTCTTTGGTGATGGCTTCCTGCTTATCCACGTTGATGGTAAGCACCCGGAGGTCAACCCGTTCAATCTTATCAATGAACGGTATCAAAATGATAAACCCGGGGCCTTTTGTGGATTGGAATTTACCGAGTCGAAAAATGACGCCCCGCTCGTACTCGCGTAAAATTTTGAACATTTGGGGTAAAAAGACCGACAGAAATATGACGATCGTAATGACCCATACAATTAAATTTGAAAGTGCTCCTACATCATCCATTGGTGGACTCCATGGTTTGGTTTGGTTTTTTTGTTACAATGGCCTTCAATCCTTCAAAACGTTTGATAATACAGCGGTCGCCTTCTTCCAAAACAACATCGCTCTCGGCGTGCCAGTATTCGCCGTTATGGAAAATACGCCCGGAAATTTCGGGGGTGATTCGATCGGTCACTTCCGCTTCTTTGCCCACCTCGTACTCCATGCCGATCCGGTGGCCTGTAAATTGTGCTTTAATACCGGATGAGACAATCCAGGCAAAAAAGAGTACGGTTACAATGGTGGCGGGTATCAACCAATACCACGACAGCTGCATATCCTCGGGCAGATCCTGAAATAGCATTAACGCTCCTAAAAAGAAAGACACGGCTCCTCCGGTTATAAGTATTCCAAACGCCGGTGTAAACGCTTCGGCAACAAAGAGTATAATGGCTAAAAAGATAAGTACAAAACCGGCAATGTTGATCGGCATCGCGGCCACTCCATATAAGAGTAAAATCAACGCAATAACACCGGCCACACCCGGAACAATAGCCCCCGGGTTCGACACCTCCCCGATAATACCGTAAATGGCTACCAGCGTAAGGATGAGCATCACTTCGGGGCGAAGAATAAAGCTGAAGAAAATTTCGGCCAGGTTTTGCGGAATCTCATTTCGCGACGCGCCATCCGTCCGCAACGTACGCCCGTCGATCGTCATTCCGTCAATCTGAGCCAATAAATCATCCATATCATCGGCAATCAGGTCGATCACGTTCAGCTCCAGCGCTTCCGCAGACGTGATGGAGGCGCCATCGCGTACCGCTTCTTTAGCCCATTCCGCATTGCGCCCCCGCTCTTCGGCTATCGATTCGATATAACTCTCCGAGAAGTTGAAAATTTTCTTCTGCGCCACGGTATCCATCTCTCCGCCCCCCATGGTAACCGGAGATGCCGCGCCGATATTGGTAGCAGGCGCCATGGCTGCAATGTGAGCTGCCAACGTAATAAATGTGCCCGCACTGCCCGCATTGGCACCACGGGGAGAAACATACACCACAATTGGGTGACGCGACTCGAGCATCACCTGAACAATATCTTGCGTAGAGTCGAGCAAGCCACCCGGCGTGTCGAGCTCCATAATCAGAGCCTCATCGTTTCGTTCGATCGACTTGCGCAGGCTTCGCGTAATGTATTGAGTAGTAGTGGGGCCGATGGTGCCCTCTACGCGAATCACACTAACGGTGCCCGCCTGGCGTGATGTCTCTACAGCGGGCTCTTGTGGCGGATCGACATCCTGAATGGCCAGAAAAAAGCCGGAAGCGAATAGCAGAAATGGTAAAATATGTCGGGCAGAAGTTTTCATGTGCACCATTAAGAAAGGTTTTCCGGGCAAAAGGGTTCCGGTTACAGGACGGTAAAATACGGATTTTGAGTGTAAGTTATTGGGCACTGGGTATTTCCGGCAGGGCTCTTTTTATCTGCTCATTCCAACCCTGGACAGCAAA
>JBLRWS010000051.1:0-17285 GCA_047921075.1 Balneolaceae bacterium
ATGTAACGACGGAGGTATCGGAAGGGGATGCGAACTTTACCAACTATGTAGCCATTGGCAACTCGCTAACAGCCGGGTTTATGGATGCAGCCCTCTATAATCTGGGCCAACAGAATTCATTAGCTGCGCTTATAAATGAGCAGTTTGTAGCCGTTGGTGGAACCACAACGTTCAACCAACCTGATATCAACTCGGCCAATGGATTCAACACATCGCTGGCGAACCCCGACCCTCAAACCGGAGCTGTATTGGGCCGCTTTAAGCTCGATACGAATATTCCGGGTCCTTCGCCTGTCATTGGAGGAGACCCCATTCAGCCGTTTACCGGTTTCACCAGCTCACTGAATAATTTCGGTGTACCGGGCGTACAGGTTGGCCAGTTGTTAACCCCCGATACCGGCACCCCGGGTACAGCGGCGTTCAATCCATTTTATGCGCGTTTTGCCTCTTCTCCCGGATCATCCACGATCCTGAGCGATGCTCTCTCTGCGCAGCCCAGCTTTTTCAGCCTCTGGATTGGCAGTAACGATATTTTGGGGTATGCACTGTCGGGTGCAACCAACGATGCGATCTTTACCAGCGAGGCTAACTTTCAGCAGTTTTTTGGCGCTACGGTTAATGCGTTGATGGATAACACCACGGCAAAGGGTGTGGTAGCTGATATCCCACCCGTATTGGCAATACCGTTTTTTCGTGCGGTACCGTTTAACGCCATCGGGTTCGATGATGAAGACCCGGTTGACCAAGCGACCGTAAATCAGTTGAATGCCGCTTTTGGCGGGTTCAATGCCGTTCTTGACGGAATTGTGCAATTTCCGGGCCATCCTCAGGACGATGCCGACCGGCGTAAGGTGCAGTACCAGTTTGGTGCCAACCCGATTTTCATCACCGATCCAAATCTGGAAGATGTGGAAAATAAAATGCGGCAACTGGCTCTGCTAGATGACAATTTATCTCAGGAGGACGTAGATCAATTTGTGGCGCTTGGCTGGACACAGGCTCGGCCGATGGAGCCAAGTGAACTGGTTTTGCTGAGTGCGGCCAACGTGCTCGGTACGCAGGCAGACCCACAAAACCCATTATCCGTGCGAGGTGTGGTCGTACCATTGCAACCGCAGTTTCATCTTACCAACGAGAATATTCTGGATATTGAAACGAGACGTGCGGGTTTCAATCAAATTATTGAAAATACCGTATCCACATTCAATGCAGCGGCAACAGAAACACGGATGGGACTTTATCGGACGAATGTGCCGCCAAGTGCCTTTTTGGATCTGTTTGGTGCCTTGGATGGTCAGTTGGGTGTCGTTGTGAATGGGGTACGCCTGCAACCCGATTTTTCACCGAATGGCGTTTTTTCCACAGATGGTGTTCATCCGAACGCGAGAGGAAATGCCATTTTGGCCAACGAGTTTATTCGTGTGATTGAAAGCACATTTAATGCCCAGCTTCCGCGCGTTGATGTGTTGAACCTGCCAAGTGTGCAACTCTGCGCCGGTGATTGTGTAAGCCAACTGGGCGGCAGTTAATCCGGGATTTCACGTAGGGTACTTATAAAAAACCCCGATTCACCATGGTGAGTCGGGGTTTTTTAATGCAAATAAGCAGAAAGATGGTTTTAGCTGGTTTTCATCTCAGATATCTACCTTGTAATCCACATAAAAGCGCTGCTCGGCCACTTCGCTGATAAACTTTACCGCTTTTTTGTGATGGGTATTGCGGGTATACATCTGAAAGTCGAGTTCCGTCTCAAAGTCGCAGATCAACACCACATCCAGGCTGTCATCATGATCAGGATTGATCTGAATGCCTACCTCTACCGCTTTTATCTCATCGATATTGGTTCTCAGTCCCTCCAGAATCAGTTTCAATTTTTCGGCGTTTTTCTCCTTGGTGGCGCCGGAGGCCTGGTCTTTTAGTTTCCACATTACAATATGGCGAATCATAGGTTGGTGATTAGATAGGTTGGGATTAATTCAGCTGGCGGCGGGCAAAGGCGAGGTCGGATGCCGGCGCGGATTGCTCAGCGTCGTTGAGCACAGTTTCGGAAAAGGAAGCTGCCGCCCATAAAAAATAACGCGACTGATCCGGATCGTTGACGCGGGTCCATTCGTAAACAGACAAGTACCCGCGGGCAGCCAGCTCCGACTCGTGAGGAGCGAGATTCTCGGCATCATTCAGAATAGGTATCTGCAAATTGTTGCCGGCAGCAATCTGATTGGGATCGGAAAGCCGGTCTTTGTTCAGTTCATAAATCATGGGCCAGAGGTACGCATCCCCGAGCTGGGTTTCTGCAATATTCCAGAGTGTTTCTCCGGAGGGAATTTGAAAACTCTCAGACGCTATGTCGGCCGCTTCATCTGAAGCGGGAGTAACATTATCAGAAGGTGACGCATTATCTGTTGCAGGAAGAGCGGGAGAGGCCGGGGCTGAACCATTCTCTTCCGGTGCGAATACGGTTTCAGCAGCGGTAATCTGCTCTGGCTGCTGATCGGATGTTGATGAAGGGAATAGAAAAAAGTTCATCAGCAGAAGAATAATCAGAATCGTAGCTGCAGCGGCTGCTGCGTACCCCCATCGATAGCTGCCGGACTGTTGCACCGCTTTTTGAATGTTTCGGGAAGAATCACCGGCACCGGTAGCCGTGGTTTTAGGTGATTGAACACGCAACTTCGGTGTTGAGGGTTGTTCCGGAGAGGGCACCTCGGAAAGGATCGAATTGGAGTGCTGCTCCGCAGATTCTTTTTTGGCCGGTTTTTGGCCGATCACTTTTACTTCAAGCCCCTCATACGGTGCATTAACGGGATCACGAAGTGCTTTGTAGGGTTTAAATACTACCTTATTTTGAGCGGGAATGGTAATCTCTTCGCCGGTCTGGGGATTGCGGCCGGGACGCTCGTCCATCCATCGTAGTTCAAATTTACCAAACCCGGATATGCTAACCGATCCGTGCGCTTTTAGCCCCGATTCGATCACCGATACCAATTGATGAACAAATGAGTTTGCCGAATCATACGAATGACCGGTATTGGCCGATATCTGCTCGATCAGCTCCCGAAATGTAATTTTATCACTCATCGCCGGGCTCCGTAAATTTTACGCTTTCTTTGAGTACAGATGAGGGCGAAAATTGAACCACCCGTTTTGGCGGGGCTAAAATATGCGTTTTGTGATGTGGACTGTACATTTTACGCCCATCTTTGATCTCCACGTCAAAGGTTCCCAACTCGGGAACAGAAATCCCTTTCTCGTCGAGAAGAGTCTCTTTAATGGCAGATACCGTAGCCTCAACCATTTTTCTGGTTGTGGTTTTAGGCTGATCCGTCTTTGCGGATAACTTTTCTATGAAATCGGCGTAGTTCATCACAAATCTTAAGTTTAATATCAATAATAAACGAAAAATTCGTGAAAAAACTCAATGAGCTGATGTATGAGCATACTTTTGAGTGAAAAAAGTTCCTTTTCTTCACGTTCTGTAAACGTGCAGCCTGATGAACGATTTTCTGCCTATAACCCTTTTACTTACAAACAGTTAATCAAACAGACCAATCATGGATACGCCTCTGAATGTTACCCAGAAGCTGATACACTCACACCTAATTGAAGGGGAGATGAACCCGGGAAGTGAAATTGGGATACGCATCGATCAAACCCTCACCCAGGATGCTACCGGCACACTTGTGATGTTGGAACTGGAAGCGATGGGCCTCGACAAAGCCAAGACCGACGTCTCCTGCCAGTATGTGGATCATAATTTGCTGCAGACCGATTTTAAAAATCCGGATGATCATCTTTTCCTGAAATCGGCAGCCGAGCGGTTTGGCATCTGGTTTAGCCGTCCCGGAAATGGAGTAAGTCATCCCGTGCATACCGAACATTTTGCCAAACCCGGTAAAACGCAGGCCGGATCCGACAGCCACACACCGGCTTCGGGCTGTATGGGGATGCTATCTCTCGGAGCCGGCGGGCTCGATGTGGCCTTTGCCATAGCAGGCGAGCCGATGTTTCTAAACATGCCGAAGGTGTTGGGCGTAAAGCTGACCGGAACCATGCCCGAGTGGGTGAGCGCCAAAGATCTGGTTTTGGAAATGTTGCGGCGGTACGATGTGAAAGGTGCACGAGGTTACGTCATCGAATATTACGGCCCGGCTCTTGAGCAACTTTCTACCATGGATCGCCACGTGATTGCCAATATGGGTACGGAGATGGGAGCTACATCCACCGTGTTCCCCTCAGACGGTGAAGTGAAACGATTTTTAACGCAGCAGGACCGTGCAGATGACTGGACGGAGCTGAAGGCGGATGAAGGGGCGGAGTATGATGCGCATGAAGAGATTGTATTGGATGACCTGGAGCCGCTCATTGCCCTGCCGAGCAGCCCCGGAAATGTGGTGCCGGTTCGCGAGGTAGCCGGAGAGCCCATCTATCAGTCATACATCGGGTCATCGGCCAATCCGGGGTATCGCGATTTTTGGATCGCTGCGGAAATCGTAAAAGGGCGGAGGGTAAGCGATGAGGTGAGTTTCGATGTCAACCCGACTTCACGCCAGCTCATCGAAAACATGGTGAAACATGATGTGATGTTCCATCTGGTGCAATCGGGTGCGCGTATCCATCAGGCCGGATGTAACGGCTGCATCGGAATGGGGCAGGCGCCGGCCAGCGGGCGCAACAGCCTTCGTACTGTGCCACGAAATTTCCCCGACCGATCAGGCACCAAAGAGGACTCCGTATTTCTGTGCAGCCCCGAAACGGCAGCGGCATCCGCATTGACCGGTGAGATTACGGATCCGCGTGATTTGCCTGAACGGTTTGGTATCAGCTATCCCACATTCTCCGAGCCGAAGCCGTGGGTAATCAACAAACATATGTTGCTCGCACCTCCCGAAAACGGCCAAGAAAAAGAGCTCGTGAAGGGGCCAAACATCTCCACGCTGCCTGAATTTGAGGAGTTACGCGATTTTCAGGTGCCCGTATTGCTAAAGATGGGAGACAATATTTCGACCGATGAAATATTGAAGGCGGGTGCTGAGGTGCTGCCGTACCGGAGTAATATTCCGGAGATCAGTAAATTTTCGTTCATCGTAGTGGATGAAGCGTTTTACGACCGGGCACTCGAGGCCAACGAAGAGCATGGCGGACATGTGGTTATTGCGGGAGAGAATTACGCGCAGGGATCGAGCCGGGAACATGCTGCAATTGCCCCCCGCTATCTGGGTCAGCAGGCAGTAATTGCCAAAAGTTATGCACGGATTGGCTGGCAAAATCTGGTTAACTTTGGCATTGCACCGCTTGAGTTCACATCGGATGATGATTATGAGGCGGTTGAGCAGGGAGATATTCTCCGTGTAGAAAACATTCGGGCGCAGCTGAAGAACGGCAACGAAGTGAAGGTGGTGAACCATACAAAAAATCAGACTTTTACGGTGGTTCACACGCTTAGTGATCGCCAGCTCGAATCGCTTTTGGATGGGGGAATCATCAACACCTTTAAGAAGAAAAACTGATCGTCCGGCAGTCCGTATCAGTGCGTGATGTTACACACCCGTTATTATGAAATGGTGGCGGGAAACCGTAATTTTGAAGTCTTTGAACAGTTACAGTAACACTATATAGAATGAATAAAGACCGAACCATATTGGACGAGGTAACAAATAGCCGGTCTGATGCCGAAGAGATTGGAGACAATCACATCGCAACATCGGTTTCTACACCGCTGCGTGATGATGCATTTGAGCAATCCGACGAGGAAAAAATCGAGCGGATTCAGCATCACTTTTACGAAATCATGCACACACTCGGCCTCGATATGGAGGACGACAGTTTAAATGGGACCCCATATCGGGTGGCCAAGATGTATGTACAGGAGATATTTAGCGGGCTAAGCCCCGAAACCAAACCGATCGCCAAGAAGTTTGGCAACACCTATCAGTACGGCGACATGGTGGTGGTGAAAAATGTAAATGTGGCCTCGTTCTGCGAGCACCACTTTTTGCCGTTTCTCGGAAAAGCACACATCGGCTACTTTAGTAAAGGCGATGTGATTGGCCTCTCCAAAGTGAATCGGATTGTGGAATATTTCTGTAAACGCCCGCAGGTGCAGGAGCGGCTAACGCTGCAAATTCTGGAAGAGCTGAAGCATGCTCTGGAAACCGATGATGTGGCAGTCTTTATCGAAAGCAAACATTTCTGCGTATCCATACGCGGTATTCAGGATCGTGAAAGCAGTACCGTAACCGCCTCATACAGTGGTGTTTTTGAAGAAGAGACCACCCAGCAGCGTTTTATCGACTATATTCGCTCACAAACTGAAATGGGCTAAAACCGCACCAGACACCGATGCCCGACCGTACGGACTTCCCACTTTTTCTTTACAACTCCCTTAGCAAAACCAAAGAGAAATTTGATCCGCTTCACCCTCCGTTTGTGGGGATGTATGTGTGCGGGCCAACTGTATATGGCGAGCCGCATCTGGGCCATGCCCGGGCCGCCATTACCTTCGACATCGTGTTCCGCTACCTGAAGCATTTGGGGTATCAGGTTCGCTATGTGCGCAACATCACCGATGTAGGCCATCTCGAAAATGAGGTGGAGGGGACCGGTGAGGATAAGATCGCTAAAAAAGCGCGCCTTGAAGAGCTGGAACCGATGGAAATTGTGCAGCGCTATACCCTTTCCTATCACAAGGGGATGGATGCGCTGAACTGCCTGCGCCCAAGTATTGAGCCAACCGCATCGGGACACATCCCCGAGCAGATACGGATTGTGCAGAAAATTTTGGATAACGGCCTCGCCTATGAGGTGAACGGCACCATCTATTTTGATCTGGATGCGTACAGCAAATCAAATACGTACGGCGAGCTGAGCGGTAAAGTACTTGACGAGTTGCAGGCGGGCAGCCGCGATACCGAAGGGTTGGATGAAAAAAGAAATCCGCACGATTTTGCGTTGTGGAAAAAAGCATCACCCGAACACATTATGCGGTGGGATTCGCCCTGGGGCGAAGGGTTTCCCGGCTGGCATGTAGAGTGCTCCACAATGAGTACCAAGTACCTGGGCGAAACGTTTGATATTCACGGGGGCGGGCTGGATTTGCAATTTCCTCATCATGAAGCGGAAATCGCGCAGTGCAAGGGGGCGCATGGCACCAATCCGGTACGCTATTGGATGCACAACAATATGATCACCATAGACGGTGCGAAGATGAGCAAGTCGGCCGGGAATTTTATCACCCTCGACCAACTTTTTTCCGGTGATCACGAGTTGCTCGATCAGCCGTACAGCCCAATGGTAGCTCGCTTTTTGATGCTTCAGTCGCACTATCGCAGTAAAATCGATTTTTCGAACGAAGCACTTAAAGCGGCAGAAAAAGGATATCAGCGGTTGATGAATGCACTGAAGACAGCCGATTCCATCGGTGAACTGAACAGCGAGCCGGCTCCCGGCGACAATGAATTGCGGGCACTTTGCGACGCCTGCTACGAAAAGATGAGTGACGATTTTAATACTGCGCAAGTGCTGGCGGTACTGTTCGAGCTGGCCGGCAAGGTGAACGCTATCGCCAATAAACAGATCGATCGCTCACAGTATTCAACGCAGGCATTTGAACAGGTAAAACAGACCATGCACACGTTTGCATACGATCTGCTTGGATTGAAAGGAGAGCCGCAGGCCGATCAACATAAAACGGAAGAGTTGGTGAAGTTGTTGATCGATATACGAAAGCAGGCGAGAGATCGTAAAGATTTTGAAACGTCTGACATTATTCGCGACGAACTTCAAGCCCTTGGCATTCAATTGAAGGATGGAAAAGATGGCACAACCTTTGAAATGGATCAAACGTAATGCGGCCCGTGCTACCCGTGCGGTATTGATTGGGTTGGTGCGGATCTATCAGGTGGTACTGTCGCCCTGGCTGGGATCGTCGTGCCGGTACACACCCACCTGTTCCACCTATATGATTGAAGCCATTGAAGAGTGGGGTGCACTGCGGGGCACCTGGCTTGGCATGAAACGAATTGGCCGCTGCCACCCATGGGGATCGTTCGGTGCCGACCCCGTACCCGAAAATAACCGGAAACCGACCAAGAAATGACGATCTGAATCCATCCCAATGAGTAAAAAAATGCACGAACGTACAGACAAAGAGTCTATTGAGACCGGCAACCGATTTGCCCCGCTCTTTAACGATGACGGATTGCTTCCCTGTATTGTATCGGATCATCAAACCGGCGAAGTGTTGATGTTTGCCTGGATGAACCGGGAAGCGTTAGAGCAGACCCTCGATACCGGCAAAGCGACGTTCTTCAGCCGAAGCCGCCAAAAAATTTGGGTAAAGGGGGAATCATCCGGCCTGGAACAGCTTGTGAAAGAGATTCGAGTGGATTGCGACCAAGACGTGCTGCAGTTGATGGTAGAGGTGCAGGGCGAAGGAGTGTGCCATCAAGGTTTCCGATCGTGCTTTTACCGCTCGGTGGAGGATGCCAAAACCGGAACACTGGCCTACCGGATCGATGAACGATCATTTGACCCTGAAAACGTGTACCACTGACCTATGCCACTTACCAACGAAATAAAATCTCACTTTCCCAACGCCAAAGAGGGCCGCGAGCTCACCAAAGAGTGTGTGCAACAGCTTACAGACCATCACGGCTTTGATATGCATAAAAGCTTGGTCGCAACATCGGTCTGCAGCGATGAGGTGATTCGTTCGGCCACCAATTTTCGCGACTATATCGCCCATGCCGATGTATTTCAGATTGGCGGGCTTGCAGGTTTCCCATTTACGGGAATGACCGGCTTGAAAGCGTTTGCTTCTCATATTCCTGATGAGGGTGGGGCCATTATCATTTACGGCCCACATATCGGTTTTCGCGAAGAAGAAGGAATAGGCTATGTACAACGGGCCGGCCAGCATAAAGCAACCAGCTGCTGTGGTGCACTGATTGGCGCCCTTGCGCACTGCCAAAGCGGAAGTACCGCCCTGCCCGATGCAGAATTGGATGCCCAGCAGCGCCACATTACCGAAAAGGTAGCCGGAGCACTGGAAACACACGATGCGGGAACCGATCCGCTTATTCACGTGACCAACGCGATCTACAATGATATTCACCGGCATGTACGAACACTTTTCGAACGTACCGCCTCATCTTTCGAACATTACCGGGTGGCATTTGTAGGGGGTGTGATCATCAACACCGATGCCGGCCAACCCGACTGGTTCGATCTTCGCCATTTTGATGTGGTTCAGTAACGTCTGAGACACCATCACCAACATTCACATTTTACCGGTTTAACCATGAGTAACGATTCATCCCGAAATCCCAAAAATAAACGCCGAACGTCCGGCAAAACACCCAGCGATCGCTCCATCGGCGAAGATAAAGAGGAGCGCACACCTCGTGAACCCGGCAAAAGCAGAGGAAAAGGCAAACGCCCCGATACATCGCCGGCAGGACGCCTGGAACGGTGGCGCAAAAAAACCATAAACGACGACAAGCCACAGCGGGGACGTGACACTGAAAAACCCGTTTCAAAACGGCCGTCGTCTGCCTCAACAGGGAAGAAAAAGCGTCCGGCGCCACAGGGGAAAAATCGTGCTACGCACTCTGTAAAACAGCCGCGAACGGCGTCGCAACAGCAAACATTGGGCCATGAGATTCGAATCAACAAATACATTGCTCATGCGGGATTTTGCTCCCGGCGCGATGCGGACGAGTACGTAGAAGCCGGAAAAGTAACGGTAAATGGAAAGCCGGTTCGAGAACCGGGCACAAAAGTAAAGCCGACCGATCAGGTTGTGGTAGATGGACAAACGCTGCAGCTGGAGCCGTTTGTGTATATTTTGTTGAACAAAAAATCGGGGGTTATTACCACGACCGACGACGAGCGCGACCGCGACACGGTGATGCACACGATCGAAGCAGCCACCGGTTACCGGGTATATCCTGTAGGCCGGCTCGATCGGGCAACCAGCGGCCTGCTGCTGCTCACCAACGATGGCGATTTGGCGCACCGGCTCATGCACCCAAGTTTCAAGGTGATCAAAACCTATCAGGTAACACCAAACCGTACACTGACCGACGAAGAGCTGCAAGCCTTGCGGGTAGGGGTGGAGCTGGAAGATGGCCTGGCGGTACCCAAACGGGTAGACCGCGATGCGTTGAACGCCGGGAAAATTTTTATTACTGTGTTTGAAGGGCGAAACCGGCTCATCCGCCGCATGGTGGAACACATTGGCGCACACGTAGAGAAGCTGAAGCGCGTGTACTACGCCGGGCTTAACGACAAGGAGCTGCGGAAAGGGCGATGGCGATACCTGCGCCAGGATGAAGTGAACAACCTGCGCAAGCTCGTAAAATTGAACACACTGGATTTTAACAAACAGGACGCATGAGTTTTACAAGTATCTCCAAGACCAAAGGATCGATTCCCTCCGCCGAGGGGCTGCCAATCTATTACGATTTATACACACCCTCGGCCACACCGGGGTCGGTATTTGAGGTGATCCTTTTTGTGCACGGATTCAAGGGGTTTAAAGACTGGGGTGCCTTTCCCGATGCGTGCGAGGAGCTGGCCCGAAATGGGTTTGCGGTACTGGCGTTTAATCAGTCGCGCAACGGCGTAGGCGAAAATATGTTCGACTTTGATGAGTTGGATCTGTTTGCCGATCAGACGCTTTCGTCGGATCTGGATGATATAGGCCTGGTTATTGAAGCCCT
Source organism: Balneolaceae bacterium (assembly GCA_047921075.1). Lineage (GTDB taxonomy): Bacteria > Bacteroidota > Rhodothermia > Balneolales > Balneolaceae > JBLRWS01. The sequence goes on from JBLRWS010000051.1 coordinate 10,722, forward strand.
AAAGAATAAAGAGATCACCAACAGCCGTGCGGTTCTGGATACCGATAAAATGGGCATTATTGGCCATTCGAGGGGTGGGCATACGGCGGTAGCGGCGGCTGCGGAGTACCCCGAAATTCACTGTTTGGTTACCTGGTCGGCCGTAAAGAACTACAACGAGCGATGGAGCCGTGAGATGATCAGCGATTGGGAATCGCGTGGATACACCGAGATTCAGAACGCCCGAACCGGCCAGACGATGCGCATCAACAAACGTGTGTACGACGATGCAGTGGCGAATGCCGAGCGGCTGATGGCCTCCAACCGGGTGAAGGAGCTGCATATTCCATGCCTGTTTATTGCCGGAAAAAATGACGAAGCCGTTCCGTTCAAAGAGAGCGAAGAGCTGCACCGTTTGTGCCCTTCTGAAGAGAAAGAGCTGCGTATTATAGATGATACGGGACACACGTTCGATGTTGGCCATCCGTTTGAGGAGGATGATTTTCCCACACCCTTCGCGGAGGTACTCGATTTTACCGAAACGTGGTTTCTGGAGTATTTGAGGTAGGAGGTAGAGAAAATTGCCGCCCGGTGTCTTGTTGATCACTGTTTGGGCTACTCTAATTCAAAGACAGTGAAATCACCGAATCCTGTTGCCAATCTCGTGAGCAAGCCGTTCTACAGGATATGATCCTTCGTTAATTCCGTGAACGTGCAAGTTCCAGTTAAAATCTGATAGAAGTGAACTCTGCTTATTCTGAACAATGATCTGTCCGCCGGTAATATCCACCACTTTTGCTCCCTCGGTTCCATCGCCTCCGCCGCCTGACAGAAAAACGGTTAAGCTGTTTGGGCCAAATTGCCTGGCAACCGAGTCGAGCAACATATCAATAGATGGCCTGAACCCGGCAATATCAGATTGCTGATTCAGTGTGATTGAATTGATACCGTCTTTTTTTTGAATCTGGAGATGGAAGTTACCCGGGGCAAGATACGCAACCCCATTATGCAACAGGTCTCCTTCGTTCGCCTCCTTTACCTCAAGTTGTGTGTAGCCGTTTAAATCGCCGGCAAGCACGTCACTGAAAACCTCTTCAATATGCTGAAGAACGATAATGGGTACCGGAAGGTTTTTTGGCAGTTTTGATAATAAAATGTAGAGCGGAGCGATTCCTCCAAGACATCCAACAATGACCAGCAAACCCATCTGGCTCATGGTGGTAGTGAAAAAATCAGCCGGTATAGGATCTGAAGAGTTGAGTTTGTTATCCAGATAATCGCGGGTTAATAATACAGTACGGTTTAGCCTTGGGGTGGCTTTAATCACCGGAATCACCCGTTTTTGAAAAAAATCGAGTGTGCGTACCCTGTCAGAAAAGGCGGTTGTTTTTGGGAAATATTCCACGGCTCCGTGTTTTACTGCATCAATTGCGGCAAAGGCCCCCAATTTATTATGTGGCACGAAAACTATGACAGGCAAATAGGTGAGCCGAGTTCTGATCCGGTAAAATAATTTCATCTCTTCAGAATCAGGATGGTCGATTCCAAGCAACAGCAAGTCCGGTTTATGATCGGCAATCGCTTGTTCAACCTTTTCAATATCGGCGGTATCTGTAGTGTTTGCCAGGTCTACATCATCAGTTTGATTTATTGCGGTCTCAAGCTGTTTGCGAACATACACATCGGACTCAGCAATAAATGTTTTTATCGTCTTCATTGTATACGGCTTTCGTTGTATTTATGAGTACCGAAATTAGCTTCTATCCTCCATTTCGATAAACTCGCGTTTATTTTTACCGGTGTATATCTGTCGTGGCCGTGTAATAGGCTGTTGCTCTTCCGTCATCTCTTTCCAGTTAGCTATCCAGCCGGGCATTCTTCCCAGTGCAAACATTACCGTAAACATTTCGGTTGGAATCCCCATTGCCCGATAGAGCAAGCCTGAGTAGTAGTCCACATTGGGATATAGTTTTTTCTCGATAAAATACTCATCGTTTAATGCGGCATCTTCAAGCTGTTTGGCGATATCCAGCAGGGGGTCATCCAGGTTCAGATCCCCGAGAACGTCATCGGCAGCTTTTTTAATGATGGTTGCACGCGGATCAAAGTTCTTGTAAACCCTGTGGCCGAATCCCATCAGCCGCTGGCCCGACTCCTTATCTTTAAACCTTGAGATCCACTTGTCTATATTTTGTTTGCTCGCACCGCCATCATCATATATTTTCTGAAGCATCTCAATGACAGCCTGGTTTGCGCCACCGTGTAAAGGTCCCCATAGTGCCATCACACCCGCGGATGCGGCAGCATATAAATTTGCCTGGGATGAGCCTACCACCCGGACTGTGGATGTTGAACAGTTTTGTTCATGATCGGCATGTAGAATAAGTAGTTTATTCAGTGCGGAAACGATCTTGTCATTCAACTGATACTCCTCCGTGGGCATCGCAAACATCATATAGAGAAGGTTCGCACTGTAATCGAATCTGTTTTGAGGATACATTACAGGATGGCCGATACTGTTCTTATACGACCATGCCGCGATAGTGGCGCTTTTTGCAAGGAGCCGGTGGATGGTACGATCGGTATCTTTTTGCGACTGTTCAGGGTTTAGTACATCCGGGTAGAACGATGACAAAGCACCGATCATTGATGCAAGTACGCCCATTGGGTGGGAATGCTGAGGATATCCTTCAAAAAACTTTTTCATATCCTCGTGAATCAGCGTATGGGTGGTTACCGAATGCTCAAACGTCTGATACTGGTGCTGGGTTGGCAGTTCACCGTAGATTAGCAGGTAGGCTACCTCCAGAAAAGATGCTCGTTCTGCAAGTTGTTCAATAGGGTAGCCCCGGTAGCGAAGCACACCTTCTTCTCCATTTAAAAAAGTGATTTCACTTTTGGTTACGGCCGTATTTTTTAATCCGTAATCGAGGGTTACATAACCGGTTTCACTTCGCAACGAACGGATATCTACAGCTTTTTCACCCTCCGTTCCTGTTATCTCTTCCAGTTTCATCGAAGTCGATTTGAACTCTAAATCAGCCATTATAGCTCCATTTTATAGTGTTGGATGATTTTTGTGAAGGTTTTAAAATGAACTTACAAATATTTTGGATAAATAGGTATAAATATCATAATTTAGGTCTGAACCAACTAAATCCAACCCTATGCTTACCGACTTTGGCTACGTACTTTTGTTTTTCATGACAGGAGCGATCTTCGTTGGAGTTGCACTGTTCGTCTCGAAATTAATTCGTCCCGACCGCCCAAATGCAGTGAAGCTGATGACCTATGAATGCGGCGAGATACCCTTCGGTGATGCGAGGGTTCAATTTAATAACCGCTTTTACATTATCGGGCTGCTGTTCCTCATTTTTGAAGTGGAGATCTTGTTGCTTTTTCCCTGGGCGGTAGTGTTTAAAGAAATTGGCTGGTTTGCCTTTGCGGCCATGTTTGTTTTCGTTTTCCTGATTTTTATCGGGTTCATCTATGAACTGGGCAAAGGGCAATTACAGTGGGATATACCCAAGCCCCGGATACCCGCCTATGTGGATGGGGTAGGAGTTGTAGAACAACCTGACGATTCGGAAGGGGACAAGCTGGACATTTTAACAGAAGTATAAAGAGTAGCGTATGGGAATGCTCGACAAAAAATACCACGACAGCAACATCATTATCGTTGGGCTTGAAAGTGCCCTGAATTGGGCCCGGAAAAATTCGCTCTGGTACGAGCAGTTTGGTCTTGCCTGTTGTGCGATCGAAATGATGGCCACCGCGGCATCGAGATATGATTTTGACCGGTTCGGGATCATTCCCCGCTCGTCTCCCCGTCAGGCCGATGTAATGATTGTTGCGGGAACCGTAACCATGAAAATGGCTTCCCGAATATTGAGGCTCTACGAGCAGATGTCTGAACCGCGATATGTAATCAGCATGGGTTCGTGTTCCAATTGCGGCGGCCCCTACTGGGAGCACGGATATCATGTATTAAAAGGGGTGGATAAAGTTATTCCGGTTGATGTGTACGTGCCCGGCTGCCCCCCCCGGCCCGAAGCCCTGCTGGAAGGATTCATGAAGCTTCAGGAAAAAATTACCGGTGAAACCATCATCGGGAAACCTGATGAGCAGAACGCTAACAAAGAGGCAGATTCATGAAATCAGCGGAAGAAATTCTCGAATACCTCTCCGCCAGGTTCCCTGAAACAGAGTTTGAAGCTCTGCAGGGAGATGTGGGGCCGATGAGGATAAAAGTACCTGCATCGGTCATAAAGGATGCCGCAAAATTTCTGCGTGATGACGACCAGCTTCAGTTTAACACGTTGATGTGTCTCAGCGGACTGCACTATCCAAAAGAGAATGAACTGGGAGTAGCTTACAACCTACACTCTACGTGCCTGGGCCACAGCCTGGCAATAAATGTTCGGGTTTCTGAAGAACAGCCCGACGTCCCATCGGTAGAGCAGATTTGGAAAACGGCAGGCTGGCATGAACGAGAAGCGTATGATATGGTGGGTGTTCGGTTTACGGAACATCCGGATTTAAGACGAATTCTCTGCCCCTATGATTGGGAAGGACATCCTCTCCGGAAAGATTACGTGCAGCAGGCGTTCTATCGCGGCGTAACAACCAAAGAAAACGGATCAGAAGTATTATGATTGAGCTGATTGCAGAAACCGGTGAGCGTCGTGAAATGACCATTAATATGGGGCCACAGCACCCTTCTACACATGGAGTGCTCCGGCTTGAACTTGTACTTGACGGCGAAATAATCAAACAGGTAAAGCCTCATATAGGTTACCTGCACCGGTGTTTTGAGAAGTACGCAGAGGGAATGGATGATTTCGCGAAAGTAATTCCCTATACCGACAGGATGGACTATGTTTCGGCAATGAACCAGGAGCACGGATACGTGGTTGCCCTCGAACGAATGCTTGAACTGGAGGTGCCTGATCGTGTGGAGTATATTCGTGTAATTGTAGCTGAAATGCAGCGTATTGCCAGCCATCTCTTGGGAATTGGTGCATTTGGATTGGATCTCGGAGCCTTTACGCCGTTTCTCTACCTGTTTACCGAGCGGGAAAAAATCCTCGACATTTTCGAAAAAGTGAGCGGTGCCCGGCTGCTATACAACTACATGGCTGTCGGCGGGTTGATGCGCGATGTGCACCCGGAATTCAAAACAGATGTTGCAGACTTTGTAAAGACATTCCGGCCTAAAATTAAGGAGCTGGACGAACTGCTTTCCTATAACAAGATTTTTGTAAAACGAACGGCAAATATCGGGATTCTGCCGGTAAAAGTGGCGCTTAATTACGGTGCTTCCGGACCGGTGTTAAGGGGGTCGGGCATGACATGGGATCTGCGGAAAAATGATCCCTATTCCATTTATGATCGGTTTGAGTTTGATATCCCTGTCGGTACTGGCGAAATGGGAACCCTTGGCGACTGCTGGGACCGTTACTTCGTGCGGGTTCGGGAAATGGAGCAGAGCCTCCGAATTATTGAACAGGCTCTTGATGCGATGCCGGAAGAGGGCGATGTGATGGAGGCAATTCCCAGACGGATACGAATGAAAGAAGGTGAAATGTATGTGAGAACGGAATCACCCAGAGGCGAGCTGGGATACTTTATCGCAGGCGATAATTCGGCAAGTCCATTTAGGGTAAAAGCCCGCGCTCCCAGTTTTGTGCATTTAAGTATGCTTCCAGCCATTTCAAAAGGCTCATTAATCGCTGATATGGTAGCCATTATCGGTAGCATCGACATTGTTTTGGGGGAAGTGGACAGATGAACATAAAATGTGGCCAATATTATAGAATGACATGATAAGCGCAATTGCCAATACTGCTTACGCACTTCCCATTTTGGTTCATGCAGCCATACCACTTACAATAATACTGGTATATGCGCTGGTAGCCATCTGGGCAGAACGAAAAGTTGCCGGTTTTATACAAGACAGGCTTGGGCCGATGCGGGTAGGCGGCTGGCATGGCTGGGCACAGTCGATTGCCGACCTGCTGAAGCTGATTCAAAAGGAAGATATCATCCCAACGGACGCAAGCCGGTTTCTCTTCAAGTTTGCCCCCTTCATGATGTTTGCCGCTTCCTATGCAGCATTTGCTGTCATCCCGTTCAGCAGCGGTTTTATCGGCAGCCATATCAATATCGGCGTATTCTACCTGCTTGCTGTAACGTCACTCCTGACGTTAAGCATTATTATGGCGGCATGGGCAAGCAACAACAAATGGTCGCTGCTCGGGGGTATGCGTAGTGCGGCGCAGATGGTAAGCTATGAGGTGCCAACGATCGCCACGGTGCTGTCGGTAATTGTGGTTACCGGTTCTTTGAATCTGATGACTGTAACCGAAATGCAGACGGGCAATGATATCCTTGGCTTTTTACCCAACTGGTTCATTTTTCAGAACCCGTTTCTGATTGTGGCATTTATCATCTTTTTTATTTCCATTCTTGCCGAGTCGCACAGAGTGCCGTTCGACCTGCCCGAGTCGGAATCGGAACTGGTAGCGGGCTATCAAACCGAATACTCCGGTATGCGATGGGCCATGTTTATGCTGGCCGAATATG
>JBLRWS010000052.1:0-2154 GCA_047921075.1 Balneolaceae bacterium
AACCGCCCGGCGGTTTTGGGTACTGCCGCCTGTCCCGACGGCTTTTGAATCGGGGGCCGTTCAAAAGTACCATAAGAATCACTGAAAATGCGATTCCAAATAATGAATTTCAGAATCGGCCATCTAAAATTAGCGAGTATAAGCAGGATGAAGTAATCTTCTCCGTAAGCATACCACGCAGGCTTGTCCATTACCCACACGAATCAACATAGAGCCAAAAAAATACTCACTTTTGAGTATTGTGGACCATCCCGAACAATCACATATTTTAAACAGATTAAACAAGCAAGCGTTGGGTTCTTAGGGGTAGGAAAGCGCAACACATTTCGCAGGCCTGTTGTAGCGAGCATGCCTTTCGATGTTGCAACCCAACGATCTTGCACACAAATGAGAACACAAGAGACCCGGCTTTGAACGGCCGGGTTTTTCTATCTATATGCCGAAAAGATTGTTTGTAATGTTCCGTCGAAATCCGGGGTAAGCTCAGGCTCAAAAGACGCTCCCGTCAGCACCTCAAACAGCTCTTTGTACCGTTCGTAAATGCTCCACCGAAAGGAGTCGGGCAGGTCGGGCAGCTCTTGCCCCTCCAACCCTTGAAAGCCCTTATCCATGAGCCACTCCCGTAAAAATTCTTTCGACAGCTGCTTCTGCGGTTCTCCGGATTGCAGCCGTTGCTCGTAGCCATCCGCATAAAAATAACGCGAGGAATCGGAGGTATGCACTTCATCAATAAGTGTCAGCTCTCCTTGATAAAGCCCAAACTCATACTTGGTGTCAACCAAAATGAGCCCTTGCCGGGCGGCTACTTCCGTTCCGCGTTCAAAAAGTTTGAAAGCGGTTTCCCGGATGGTATTCCATAAGGCCGGCTCTACGATGGCCCGGCCAAGGATCTCCTGTTCAGAGATATCCACGTCGTGTCCCTCGGTCGCTTTGGTGGCCGGCGTAAGGATGGGCGATTCGAACCGCTCGTGTTCCCGCATGCCGGGCGGCAATTTCACTCCACACAATTCGCGGTGTCCCGATTTGTACACCCGCCAGGCGTGGCCGGTCAGGTAGCCACGCACCACAACTTCAATGGGAATCGGATCACACTTTTTGGCAATCATCACGTTGGGGTGGGGTACATCCAAAACATGGGTCTCCACAAGATCGCTTACCATTTCAAACGCATGTTTCGACAAGCGATTCAGAATTTGCCCTTTAAAAGGGATAGCCTGCTTCATGATGTGATCGAACGCGCTGATGCGGTCGGTAACGACGATGCCAAGCGTGGTTTGGTTCAGGTGGTACACATCGCGAACCTTCCCGCGGTAAAGCTTACCCGATACAGGCGCATTGGTTTCTTTAATGCAACTTGATAACGCTGCCTCTCTGTCTGATTGCAAAATGGTAGAATTAAGTTGGTTTCTGTGTTGATTTACGGGCAACAAGTACCGGATCGATGATTTTTTGCACTTTTTTGCCATCGTTATGGCGAATGATCTCCGCGAGCCGCTGCGTTGCCTCCACGCCTACATTGTACATCATCTGATCCACGGTGGTCAGGTCTAAGTATTTGGTAAACTTGATATTATCGTACCCCATAATGGCAATATCATCCGGAATCTTCATGCCCAGTTTGGTAATGGCATGATAGGCGCCAATGGCTTGCGTATCGTTCGAGCAGAAGAGGGCATCGGGAAAATCGCCTGCGTTATCGAGTGCGTAAATAGCTTCAAATCCGGCTTCTTCGGTAAAACCGGCATGCTTGGTGCTATCACCGCGTACAAAGAAGGCATCATGAATAGGCATCTTAAACTCCTTCAATGCATCAACAAAGCCGCGGTGTCGATTGCCGGACGGGATGGTTTCTTTTGCGGGTAAAATCATGCCCAGCCGCTGAAAGCCCTGCTTTACCAGGTGTTCGCCGGCCAAAAAGCCGCCCTTGTAGTTATTCAATTCAAAATAGTTGTACTCGGGATGGCTGCTCCCAATCAGAACAATAGGAATTTCTGACGATTGTAGCTGCCTGTGCACAATGTCGGTAATTTCAATACTGATGGTGATGACCGTATCGGCCGTGCCGCGGTTGAAGAAATTTTCAACCCCTTCGGCAGGATTTTTCGATCCGGTGTTGTAAATCACGATATCCAGATCCAGATCTTTGATTTCGTC
>JBLRWS010000052.1:2254-16598 GCA_047921075.1 Balneolaceae bacterium
GTATTTTTTTTGGACGGTGCCATAGATTTTTAAGGTGAATTGATAGCGGAGGGAAATCTTTTTAATGTGCCGCTGGAAAATAACAGAAAATAAGGTAATATGAATGATATAGATTTTGTTGGGAACGTTTTCTTTCATCAAGCGCATTATAGAGGCGAAATACGAATCTCACCTATGACTAATATTCTTCGCATACCGCTTAATCTTATCCGTCCCTTTTATGAGATGACAAGCATCCATAAGGGTGTAATCACTGAATTGGAAGACCAAACCCTTCAGCGGGCCTATTCGCATTGCCGGGCTATTACACGGGAGTACGCCAAGACGTTTTACATGGCTACCCGCTTTCTCCCGTACAGTAAGCAGCGCAGTATCTTTGCCATTTATGGACTGTGCCGCTACCTCGATAACCTGGTAGATGAGGCAGAAGACCTCACGCGCAGGGAATACCTCAGCCGTCTTCAGGTCATCGAAAAACTGGATGAGTTTACCCACAAGCTGATTAACGTCTACCGTGGTGCGCCAAGCAACGATCCTATTCTGATCGCCTTTTCCCATACTCTCAATTATTACAACATCCCGATCGAACTGCCGCTGCAGCTAATTGACGGCGTGAAAATGGATCTGACCAAGAACCGCTATGAAACCTTTGATGAGGTTTATGACTACTCGTACAAAGTAGCGTCGGTGGTAGGGCTGATGACCAGTGAAGTGTTTGGCTATAGTGACCCCCGGGCGCTAAATTATGCGGTGGATCTCGGCATTGCCATGCAGCTTACCAATATACTTCGGGATATTGGAGAAGATATAGATAACAATCGTATATATTTGCCAAACAATGAGATGAATGATTTTGGAATTACCGAAGAGATGTTGATGAGAAAAGAGATGACGCCGGCTTTCGCTTCGTTTATGAAGTTTCAGATTAAACGGGCACATGAGTATTACGAGCGGTCTGATGTTGGAATCAGCATGTTGAGCCGCGACAGCCGCTTGCCGGTGGCGCTTGCCCGCGAAAACTACAGCCGTATTCTCAGTAAAATTGAAGAGAATGAGTACAACGTATTTGCCGAACGTGCGTACCTGAATTCTACTGAGAAGTTTTCCATCCTTCCAAAAGTGTACATGCAGATTCGCAGATAAGCAGTCACTGCGCAATTATTAAAAGTGCTTACGCTTCAGCGGTAAATCCTCTATCTTACGGCGTACTCTGCCACTACACACGAACCGCTATGAAACGAGAATACCTAACCTGGAAGAGCCCGAGCCTGGGCAAAGAGATGGAGATGCTTGTATTTGGAGAGCGGGGCACCCCTGTTCTGGTATTTCCGTCCGAAGAGGGGCAATTTTTTGAGTGGGAAGACTCCGGAATCATCGAGCAAGTAAGCGAACAGATTGATGAGGGATACAATCAGTTTTTTTGCGTCGATTCCGTTGCATCAGAAAGCTTCCTCAATAAAAATGTAGATCCCAATCTACGTCTGTCGCGCCACAGCCAGTACGAGTCGTACATTGTGGATGAAGTAATACCGCGCATCCGTTCCATGAACAAAAGCCCGTACCTTATTGCAACGGGGGCGAACATGGGGGCTTATTACGCCTTGTTGATGGGGTTGAAGCACCCAAACTGTGTGTCGAAAGTTATCGCAATCAGCGGTTCTTATGACATTGCCCCCTATCTGGACGGGAACGACAGCACCCACGCCTATTACAACAATCCGATTGCGTTTATCCCAAACCTGAACGATCCCGCCATTCTGAAGCAGTACAGAGAGTTGGAAATCCGAATGCTGAGCTATAAAAACGATCCGAATAAAAATGCTACCTCCCGCATGAGCGATATTTTGTGGATGAAACAGATTTCGCATCAATGCTACGTGTGGAACGAAACCTATGCCAATCCATGGGAGTGTGTAGCGCCGATCCTGAAAGAACATCTCTACTAACCCATTCCTATGCCTTCCATCAAACGAATTCTTGTTGCCAACCGGGGCGAAATTGCCCTTCGGGTGATGCGCACCTGCAAAGATCTCGGAATTGAAACGGTGGCCATCTACTCCACACCCGACGCCACCGCACCGCATGTGCTTTTTGCGGATCAATCGGTGCATGTAGGCGAGGCCGCGTCGGCCGAAAGTTATCTGGTGATGGATCGCATTATTGAGGCAGCGCACGCAACCGGTGCAGATGCCATTCATCCCGGCTACGGTTTTTTAAGCGAAAACAGCACGTTTTCGCAGCGCTGCAACGATGAAGGAATCTGTTTCATCGGCCCGTCGCCCAAAGCGATCGAGTTGATGGGGGATAAAACGGCGGCCCGCGAACTCATGAGCAAAGCCAATGTGCCGTACCCACCGGGAACCGAATCGGCGATGGATGATATTGATGAAGCCGGGAAAAAGGCTGAAGAGATCGGCTTTCCGGTATTGATCAAAGCCGCTGCCGGTGGTGGAGGCAAGGGGATGCGTATTGTACACTCCAAAGAGGAGTTTGCAGGTGCTGCGAAAGCTGCAAAATCGGAGGCTAAAAACGCCTTTGGCGACGATCGCGTGTATGTGGAAAAGTATTTGGAGGAGCCGCGCCACATCGAATTTCAAATTATGGCCGATACACACGGCAATACCGTTCATTTTTTTGAGCGGGAGTGCTCCATTCAGCGGCGTCATCAAAAGGTAATTGAGGAAGCCCCAAGTTCGGTGCTTACGCCGGAACTGCGCGAAGAGATGGGAAAAGCAGCGATCGCCGCGGCTGAGGCGGTCGATTACACCGGTGCAGGAACGATTGAATTTTTGATTGATAAACATCTCAATTTCTATTTTCTGGAGATGAATACCCGCCTGCAGGTAGAGCATCCGGTAACGGAAATGATAACCGGAGTGGATCTGGTAGAGCTGCAAATACGGGTGGCAGAAGGTGAACCGCTGCCGATCCGGCAGGATCAGATCACCCGCCGCGGCCATGCCATCGAATGCCGGGTATATGCCGAGAATCCGGACGAACAATTTTTACCAAGTACGGGAACATTGAATCGTCATCGTCCGCCCGCCGGGCCGGGTATCCGTGTGGATGCCGGTGTGGAAGAGGGTGGAGCCGTGTCGATTCATTACGATCCGATGATCTCCAAACTGTCGGTGCATGCCGCAACGCGGCAAAAAGCAATCGACCGGATGCTTCGGGCATTAGGCGAATATGAGATTTCAGGTGTGCACACAACCATTCCGTTCTGTCGGTTTACGCTACAGCATGAGGTGTTTCGATCGGGGCAGTACGACACACACTTCGTGAAAGATCACTTCGATACGCGCAGCGGTGCAGCTACCGGGTTGCAGCCGATCCACGCCTTGCTGCCGGCACTGCTTCGGTTGGAGGCGAACGGTTCATCCCACAATAAGCAGGACGAACTCCCGTATGAAGGACAATCTGAATGGTGGCGGTCACGCCGGCAAAACGGTTGATACCTTATGAGTGAAACACCCCTGTACCAACAGTTAAAAGGGTTGGATACCGAGCAGCAGAACCGAAATACCCAAACCATCGATACGGCCTCAAGTCTTGAGATCGTGCAGATGATGAATCGGGAAGACAAGTTGGTTGCGGCCGCTGTGGAGCATAAGCTGACAGCTATAGCTACCGCGGTGGAACGCATTACAGAGTCTTTGAAGCGCGGAGGCCGGCTGCTCTATTTTGGCGCCGGAACCAGCGGGCGCCTCGGCGTGCTGGATGCGGCAGAGTGTCCACCCACATTTGGCACTGATCCTGACACGGTGCAAGGATTTATAGCAGGCGGCCGTGAGGCGATGTTTCGCGCGCAGGAAGGGGCCGAAGATGCCGAAGAGAATGGCATTCGCGCAGCCAAAGAAGCCGCGGTTTCCGGCCGTGACGTTGTGGTTGGCCTGGCTGCGAGCGGCCGTACACCCTATGTGCACGGTGCATTGCAATATGCACAAGAGGTGGGCGCCTACACAATTTTTATCACGACCGTACCGGCCAAGCAAGTGCGCCAGAAAGCCGATTGCATGATTGATGTGCCGGTGGGCCCCGAAGCCATTATGGGAAGCACACGCCTGAAAAGTGCTACGGCTCAAAAAATGGTACTGAATATGCTTTCAACCGGGGCCATGGTGCGCCTCGGTAAAGTGTTCGAGAATGTGATGGTAGACCTGCAGTTAACCAATCAAAAACTGGAAGAACGCGCCCGACGGATTATTTGCCACTTTACCGATGCCGATTACAACGAAGCGGAGGAACTGCTAAAAGAGGCCGACCACCATGTGAAGACTGCGCTGGTGATGAAGCTTAAAAATCTTACACGTTCCGAAGCAGAAAAACGTTTACTCGAACACGATGGTTTTGTGCGTACAGTGCTTGAATCAAATCCATCGGACAAATCGCGAACCCGCTGATATCTCTATCATCTGCACCCTTACATTTATAACAGATTATCACACTTGCTGAATCGAGCTTGAGCAACCGTCGCACATATCATTATACCAACTCCGCCGGCTACAGAAATCGGTTTTTGGCCGCCGTTTTGGTCACTCAAATCGTGCTTTTAATGGCTGTTTGGTTTTGGCCGGTTCGAGAAAGCACCCCGCAGCTCCCCGAGTTTGTATACACGCCGGAAGTACCACTGATTGATGATGTGGAGATTACCCAGCGGGTCAGTTCACCGCCACCGCCGCCAAAACCGGTGATTCCACAGCCGGTTCCCAACGACGAGATTATCGAATACGTAGAGATTGACCTTGAAATGGAAACCGACCTGCCCGAAATGCCCGACCTGGAGGGGATGGGGAGCGGGTTGATTGGTGATGAAGCGTCTATTGTTTCGAACCCGCAGGTACCACCCACAGTGATACGAATTGTTGAGGCCAGTGCGCCCGACCGCGTGCCGACGGAACTGCGCGGAAAACTGGAGATGATTGTCAGTTTTTTGGTGGACCGTAACGGCAACGTGGAAGAAGCCGCCATCGTTGAAATCCGCCGATACGACGATGACGGCGATTACGAAGTGCTTCCATTTGTAGAGCACGGGTTGATGGATGCCGTGTTACAGGCTGCACTACAGTGGCGATTTCGTCCGGCCCGACAAGATGGGGAGACGGTTCGGGCCTTTACCCGACAGCGTTTTAATTACTGACGCCTGCCGGAACTGCAAGTTTTTGTGCGGATGAAATAGAGGTTGACGGGTGTGGACAAAGAATACACTCAGATAACTTATTATACTGGCTTACAATTAGTTAAATAATATATATAGAATTTATATTTAGTCTGTTTTGTGATGTTTAAATAGGCGTGCCACGTTTTCTTTACAGCTCATTTTGTAACAATCTTGCTCCCCGTGTATCTTATTATACAGACGGTGTATCACTCACGATCACCAATACCCGCTTCTTAACTCATCTGCTCGTATGCCAAAATTTCGACTCAAAGCAACATCAAAAGCCGGAAAAGCAATTAAAACTGAATTTGAGGCCCCTACTAAAAAAGATGCCCAGAAAAAAGTAGATGGCCTTGTTCAGAAAAACGGTATTCGGATTACTGCACTCGAAAAGAAAGAGACCTACCAATACAAAGTGCAGCGCAATGGCAAACCGAAAGTGCTTGGCGAGCAGGAGGCCTACAATAAGGAAGAGCTCGAACGTGCGCTCGTTAAGCTCGGGTATAAAGTTCACAGCATCAACAAGAAATGGTTTGACCTGAAGGGTGGGGTTCCCACACAGGATATTGTCTCGTTCGTGAGCCTTTCCGCTGACCTTCTCGAGCAGCAATTGACCTACGACGAGATTCTTGATCTTCTCTACGAAGATACCCAGAACAAGCGGATGAAAGATGTCATTAAAGAGATCCAGAAAGATCTCAAAGATGGTAAAGAAGGTGCCGAGGTGTACGGCAAGCATGAAGATGTGTTTGGCAAATTTGCAGCATACATGCTAAGTGTTGCGTCCACATCGGGTAACATGGCACTGGTTTTTCGAAGTACGGCAAAGTTCTTGGAACGGGATGCGGAATTTAAAAAGAATCTGCGCCGCTCTCTGTTGATGCCAACAGTTACAGTACTGGCTGTAATTGCCACGATTATCTTCTATGTGGCCTACATTTTTCCGGCAACGGCCGAACTGTTTGTGGAGTTTGATATTGTTTTGCCACCGATGACCGCAGCAACGCTGGAGTGGAGTTATTGGCTGCAGGATCACTGGATCATGCTCACCCTCTCCTTTTTTATTCCGTTGGGTGCGTTTTTATGGTACATACGAACCCCGAAAGGGAAACTTCATCTCGATCAGTACATCATACATATACCGGTTATCGGAGATTTGCTGCATAAAACCAGTATTGAAATTTTTGCCCGTGTATTTTTTACGCTCTACAGTGGATCCGGTCAAAACATTGAGGTGATTCGCGTAGCTGCCGAAGCGTGCCGGAATACCTATATGGAAAAGCAGATTAAAGAGGTGGCCATCCGCCGTATGCTAAAAGATGGGGCGGGCATTGTCGAGTCGATGGAGGAGACCGGGGTGTTTACCAATACGGCAATCAGCCGTTTTCGCCTCGGGGCCGAATCGGGGGCCCTCCGTGAAAATGCCAAACAGCTGGCCGAGTATTACGAGGTGCAAACGTCGTACAAAATGGACTCCGTCATTGACCAGATCAACCTGTTTATCAACTTGTTTATCATGATTGCATTGATCGCCATTACCGTTGTTTCGTCCGAAGCTGCCCTTATTCAGCCAAACTGATAGGGTACGGTCACAGAAGTGTTACGTTTTTTTAGTCCCGTAAACCATTTCATGAACCCTGCCGTTAACGCATTATGACAGATTATACAATCTTCGAAATTGTAGCCGTTGTGTTAGCAATCCCGCTTTGCTATCTGCTTGCCTATGCGGCAAAATATGTCTCGCGTCCGAACTACAAGAATGATATTGATGAAGATTTTCAGCGGGAATGGAACGGCACTCCTGAAGATAAATATTACGCCTGGATTCGATTACGAAACCTCTATCTCCATTACGACTCCCCCACCAAATATATCGGCCACATTCAGTTTCGGATGGAGCAGGTAAACCGCCGCAGCTTTCTCTCCTCCACACTCGTTGATCATAACGGCGAACTCATAGAGCACAATAGCGCCAAAAAGAAACTCTAAACCGTGCGCCTTGGAGTTGTGTTTTGCCGTCAGCTGTGGCACCTTTGGGCATGAGTGACACAACGCTTAAACTTCTCGTAATTGGTAAAACCTGGCCCGAACCCGGCTCCTCGGCGGCCGGCAGACGGATCTTACAGCTGATGCAGCTGTTCCTGTCGGAGCATTGGGAGATTCTTTTTGTCTCCTCTTCGAAACAATCTCCGTATGCCGAATTGCCCCACCACCCGAACGTACGTCATCAGTCAGTGGTGTTGAACGACTCCTCATTTGATGAGTTGATGCAATCAGAACAGCCGGATGTTGTGCTGTTTGACCGGTTTATGACGGAGGAGCAGTTCGGCTGGCGCGTGGCGGAACAGGCACCTGATGCACTGCGTATTCTCGATATGGAAGACCTGCACTGCCTGCGTGATGAGCGTGAGAAATGTGTGAAACAGGGAGTCTCTTTTGAGCCTGAGCGCTTGCTAACCAACGCTACGGCAGTTCGTGAAATTTCCAGTATGCACCGGTGCGATCTCTCGATCGTGATCTCCGGCTACGAGATGAATCTCCTAAAAGAGCAATTTTATTTTTCTGATGATCAGCTTCTCTATATCCCTTTTCTTCTGGACGATGAAGAGATCAAGGGTGTTGATGAGCCGAACGGGTACCAAGGCCGGGCGCACTTTTGTATGATTGGAAATTTTCATCACGCACCCAATCGCGATTCGATACAGTGGCTTCGCAACACGATATGGCCTGCTATTCGGAATGCACTTCCCAAAGTGGAGGTGCATATTTACGGCGCATACATGCCCGAATCGGAAATCACATTGGGCAAAACCCCCGATGGCGTGGTTATGAAGGGGAGAGCCGATTCGGTAGAAGAGACACTGTGCCAATATCGGTTGTTGCTGGCTCCGCTGCGCTTCGGTGCAGGCCTGAAGGGAAAGTTGGTAGATGCCATGCTTACAGGCACGCCCTCTGTAACCACCACAATCGGAGCGGAAGGGATGATGGTTGATGAGCCGTGGCCCGGGGCAGTGGCAGACGATCCCGGGCTGTTTGCTCAGGCAGCCATCGACCTTTACAATGATGAAGAAAAGTGGACGGGCTGCCGGAATCGATGCCGCTCTAATCTTACCAAACAGTTCAGATCGGTTGAGTTTAAAGAACGGTTGATGGGCCGGGTGCAGAACCTGATGAATACAATTCATGAACACCGAACCAATCACTTTATCGGCACAATGCTGCGGCATCATACGCTGGCGAGCCATCGCTATCTGTCCAAATGGATTGAGGAAAAAAATCGCCCGGACAGCGGAAAAATTTGATTACGGTTCGGTGGGGGCCGGCGGTTCTGTTTTCGTGAGAAGCCGGCTATACAACTCTTCGAGCTTTTGGATGGTAGCGGCAAGCTCCTCGTCTTTCAATTCGGGAAAATCCCGCCGAAGAGCTGCCAGTTGTTCTTCCAGTCCACAATTTCCCGGGCAGGTGTCCAGTGCCTGTGATAAGCGTATTGCCAGTGTTTTGCGATATACCTCATCAAGCAGAATGTGCTGGGCATTTTCAAGGCCGTTACGAACAGCCTTAAACTGCTGCATCACCTGAACCGGGTCGTTGCTCTTATTCAGCATGTTCATCAACCCATCCAGTTGTCCCCGGATGCTTTTCAGGCGCTGATTCAGCTCTCGTGTTAAATCGGTTGGTAGTGACATAGTACAGTGGCTAACGAACGAAAACCGGTTTGGTGTGTGCGAATCGATTTGCTGTGATTTCAGAATCAGCGATTCAGACACCCCATTTTACCGTTGATGAGTGCAGAGGTTGTTCCGTCAGGCCAGGGGCGTGCCGATACCTGCAGCTTCCAGCTCTTCTTTACGAACACCGTTATTCGTGCAGCACGACAACAGTTTACCATCAACAACAACTGCCGGTAACGTTTGTATGTTGTATTGGCTTATTTTATCGTCACCCGATGTTTCAGAGAGGTTGTGTATAGTGATCTCGCAGGATTCACAAGCGGTTTCTTTAACCAGCTCTACAACCGGCTCACAAACCGGGCATCCTGCCGTAAAAATTTCTATTTGTCGTTTCATAGGTCTGGGATTGTTACATGATCTGTTGTTCAGCTGTAATGTACCCATTGCAGGGGGGAGGGCTCCAAATTTTTTTTTTACTGCCAAGACGTTTCATTGAATGGCGCGTGCGATAACCCGATCGCGTGAATCCATCGCCCCGGGCAGATTGGCCCGGGGAGGATGGAACGTACGTCTTTACCGAAATGCGAAACCAACACTCACATTGGCAACCGGATAGTCAGAAATAGTATATGACCCGGAGATAGACAAAATGGCCAGGCGAACACGAAATCCAGCCAATGCATGCACACTGTTTGACCCGTCAAGATCCAGATTTACCGGCTCCGAAAGGCTTTCGATCGCTCTGGATCGGGGATCGCCGGGCCCGGCATCTTCATTGGGCACAACCAGCGGGTAATTTCCTTTAGAAACAACGGTAGTATTGGACGATTGAATCCCCACCCCGCCAAAGACGGAGAATATTGGGAAATTCTTTCCAACCAACAGGTTCAGGGTGTATCCGCTCGATTCAATATCAACTTGCTGGCCGTCCCACTCCGAGTTGTCAAAATCATTTCGGATAGTTGGGTCACCATCGGGACGCTCATCCAGGTCTACTTCCAGGTCAAAGCGGGTGTATCCGTATTGGATGGCAAGATCAATCGGGAGCAGGCTTCCGCCGGGAATATACTGGTTGATTCCGTGTTTAATTCCGAATCCGATCATATCCACGCGCGCATCGGTATCGGGTACGCTGATGGTTGGCACCCAACGCAGAGCTACTTCTGTGTCGCGAATCAAGCCTACAGTCGCTTGAATCATTGGGGCAGGGGCCAGGGAAAATCCCGATCCGCTTGGCATTTCGAACTCGAACAGTGTTTCTTCATTCCCGGTAATGGGGTCCTGAAACTTTTGGCCGATAATTACACCCGTTGATCGGTCTGAGCCGGCTGCCGTTGGGGTAATGCTGTTGGTGCTAAACACCTCAACTTCCTGAAGCGGAAGCGATCGAACATCAAACCGTTGATCGGAATTGGGTACAAAAGCGGCTGCTGCACTCACGCGCAAATCAAAAGCCAGAGTACGATACGGCTTTGCACGAGTATTCCATCCGGTGTTCAGGTCTGCACCAAATCCGTTAGAGTAGGGACGAATGTATTCGCCCAGTAACAAGTTGGCGTCGGCTGTCCCGGAGCGCAGGATCTCACCGATGTTATCGATTTGAGCAGTGGCAGTCTGAACAGATCCCACCAAAAAACCCAACATAAATAGTAAAAGTAGCTTTTTTCTCATATCAATTGAAGGATATTTAAGAGTTCATAAAGAGTGAAGTATGCGCAATAAAAAGAGGAAAAAAAATATCCCCTCTGGAAACTTTTGATTTTTTATACAGCCAGTTGACGGGCAATGATATTCTCAAAGAGCGTTATGTTAAATCAAAAGAGCCTGTTTACTTTAAAAAAGTACCCGAAGCTGATCGTAAAATGTACAAAAATCATGAGACTGCACCATATTCCATGTGCAAGTGGTGATGGAACACGCACATCAGGACGGGCCGGGAACGTATCACCCGTTGGCCCAGGCCGATTGGATCGGGATTTTTTTACTCGCAAAAAACAGGAGAGCATTCTCCGGCATCCTGCCAAAGGAAACAGGCCGTTCTTGCTTTTTATCTTTTCTATTGAAACTCCACCCCAAACTATCCTACCTTGTTGGTAATAAAAAAAAGCTGGCGTCTTTGTAAGATTCATCTATGTTGGAGTACATAGGGAACGCCCGCTAAGAGTGTCTGCCAAGTAAACCATCCGAAAAGAAAACACGATTTGATATGTATGCCACACCCACTGCCGATGAACGGTCGGAGCCCAACCAGCAAGAGATGAACCGAAAGCTGATTACTCTCGATGAGTATATCATTCAAAGTCAAAACCGGTTTCCCGGTGCCACCGGAGAACTTTCCCAACTGTTGCGGGATATTGGCCTGGCTGCTAAAATCATCTCCCGGGAGGTGAACAAAGCGGGTATTACCAGCTTACTCGGAGCCGAGGGAAGTACCAATATTCATGGCGAATCGGTTAAAAAGCTGGACCTGTTTGCCGATCGGCAGCTCATTTCCGCACTCGACCGCTCTCTTATTACCTGCCTTGTCATTTCGGAAGAGAACGACGGGGTGGTGCGCCTGAATAGTGAAGGGGGCAAATACATTGTCTACCTCGATCCGCTCGACGGCTCTTCCAATATCGATGTAAATGTTTCGATCGGAAGTATTTTCTCAATTTATATGCGCGAGGCGCGCTACGACCGTACCCTGTCGGAGAAAGATGCCCTGCAGCCGGGAGTTCGTCAGGTAGCAGCGGGTTACGTGCTGTATGGGTCCAGCACCATCATGGTGTACACCACCGGAATGGGGGTAAGCGCCTTTACGCTCGATCCCAGTATCGGCGAGTTTATTCTCTCTGATGATGACTATTCGATTCCCAAACACGGCACCATCTATTCGATCAACGAGGGCAGCTACAACTCGTGGGCGCCGGGATTGAAGAGATATATAAAATATTGCCAGCAAGAAGACACCGACACCGGCCGGCCGTATACGGCGCGTTATATCGGATCGATGGTAGCCGACATTCATCGCACCCTGGTGAAGGGGGGAATCTTCATTTATCCGGCAAGCAGCCGGTATCCAAGTGGTAAATTGCGTCTGATGTACGAATGCAACCCACTCAGCTTTATTATTGAGCAGGCGGGTGGATTGGCCCTTGATGGGCATCGGCGTATCATGGAAATTGACCCGCAAGCTATTCATGACCGTACCCCAATCTACATCGGCTCTCCGGTAAATGTGCGTAAAGTGAAGGAATTTCTGGAGGCAGACCAGTAGCTTTTTGAGCGTCTGCCTGACTGGATAAGCGGGAACCTGAACAATCGACCTGATACATAGCAGAACCTCTGCGTACAACTTGGTATTCGGGAAAAAAACGCCTATTTTTAGAGACTGTAGTGAGCGCCGGGGAGGTTCTCACTTTTTTTGATTTTAGACGCTTGATTTTTGATGCATAAACAACCTTTGGAACAGATTCGAATCCTCGCCGAACCGGTGGTGCAGCAGCACGGCCTGTTTTTGGTAGATGTAGAATTGACGACCGGCAACGGCACCGTTGTATGGGTCTATATCGACTCGGAATCGGGATTTCCAAATGTAGATACCTGCTCAAAAATTAGCCGTGAACTTTCGGTTCTGTTCGATGCCGAGGAGCTTTTTAATGGTGCGTATCGTTTAAACGTCTCGTCGCCCGGCCTCGGTCGTGCACTTACCGACTACCGCCAGTATCCCAAGAACAAAGGGAGAAAGGCGTCGGTGCTTGTTCAAACAGAACAGGGAACCCAAACGGTGACCGGCACGCTGGTCGATGTCTCCCCCGAAACGCTCTCGATTGAAGCGAAAGGTAAAACTATGGAATGGCCGTTTTCGGCAATCCGTGAAACCAAAATAGAACCGAGCCTGTAAGTTAGCAGCCAACGGCACCATCATTAACCACCGTCCATAACCGGCCCAACGAAAAGTAGGAATACCCGATGCAAAACGATGTTTCAAAACTGATTATTCAGTCTTTTGCCGAGATTGCAAAAGACAAAGGAATTGATCGCGATCTGCTGCTGTCAATCCTTGAAGACGTCTTCCGAACCATGATTCGTAAAAAATACGAAACGGATGATTCTTTTGAGGTAATCCTGAACGCCGATCGCGGCGAGATCCAGATTTTGCACATACGGGAAGTGGTGCCGGCCGATGAGCTCACCGATCCTGTAAAGGAGATCTCTCTCGAGGATGCCCAAAAGCAGGATCCTGACCTGGAGCTGTATGATGAGTTTGCTCAGGAAATCTCCATCACCGATTTTGGCCGCCGGGCGGTGCAGATGGCACGCCAGCAACTGGCACAACGAATTCGCGAAATCGAGAAAGACAATATTTTTGAAGATTACTCCGATCGTATCGGGGATATCATTCTCGGTGATGTGTACCAGGTGCGCAGCAATAAAGATATTCTGGTAAACCACAACGGCGTGGAGCTTCTGCTGCCTCGCAACGAGCAGATCGGCAAAGATCGCTACCGAAAAGGAGATACCATTCGGGCGGTGGTTGTAGAGGTGAAACAATCTGGCGGCAATCCCACCATCATTATTTCCCGTACCTCTCCGATGTTTCTTGAACGATTGTTCGAAAATGAAATTCCGGAAGTGTTTGACGGCATTATCGATCTGGTGCGCATTGCCCGCGAACCCGGCGATCGCTCCAAAGTTGCGGTCATCTCTCATGATGATCGTATCGATCCGGTTGGGGCGTGCGTTGGCATGAAGGGGATTCGAATTCATGCCGTTGTACGCGAGCTTCAAAACGAAAATATCGACGTGATTAATTACACACCCGATATGATCGAATTCATCAAGCGCGCACTGCAACCTGCAAGAGTGCTTAAAGTTGAGCTCTCGGAAAATGGCAAACAAGCCAACGTGTTGGTACCGGCCGATGAAGTATCAAAAGCGATCGGTAAGGGCGGGGTAAATATCCGGCTGGCATCGAAACTAACAGGCTGTGAAATTGACGTCTTCCGTGAAGTGGAAGAGGAAGATGATATCGACCTGAGCGAATTTGAGGTCGATTTTGGTGCAGAAACCATTGCACAACTTCATGAGATTGGCTGCGATAGCGCCCGGGCTGTATTAAAGCTCAGTGAAGATGAAATAGTAACCCGTACCGCTGGTAAAATCGATAAAAAAGAAGCAGAACGGATTATTGATGTCATCGCCTACGAATTTGAGGACGAGGAAGATTGATCGTACCTTTTAGCGGTGGCGTAAAAACCGCCTGCAAGCGCACGATTTCACCATAAGATTTGACACAACGCACAACACCTTTTTATGACGGAAAGCAGACCCAAAAAACTCTTTAAAGTTGCATCAGAATTTAATGTTGCAACTCAGTCGATCGTGGATACGCTTGGCGAACACGGCTTTGATGTAGCAAATCGGCCTAACACCAGCATCACACCCGAAATGTACGATGTGCTGAACACCGAGTACGGCGACGACAAAGAGAAAAGCCTCGAGCACGAGAAGGCACGGGAAGAGTATG
>JBLRWS010000053.1:0-15684 GCA_047921075.1 Balneolaceae bacterium
TTTTGCGGCAAGCCGTCTATCTGCAGCCAGTAGTGTACACTGTCTTCACGGGCAAAATCGCGCTTCATGAAAAAGTCGGCATCGGGCTGCCAGTCGGTAAAATCACCGATCACAAACACATTCTCCTTTTCGGGAGCAAAGAGCGACAAAATCACGGAACCGCCACCGAGGTCGTTCACGCCGTCTTCAATGCCGGTGGGGCGTTGCTGCTCCACCACATCACCGACACCCACAATCCGGAACGTGTGCGTGCCGGTGTTCTCAAATTCATCCACCCCGGTGAGGGTAAAGTCGAAATTGTCTACTTGGTCGGGCACAAACGTGTAGCGCAGGGTGTCGTTCACCGCAGTGGCCACCTCCTGATCATCAAACACTAAAGAGAGCGTCAGTGTCTCGCCCACATCGGTATTGCCGATCCCGACAATCTGGAACGGTTCGCCCATCGAGGCAATCGTAGCCGGGCCTTCCGGACTCAGCGTACGTACGTTTACGGCTTCGTCTGCAAGATCGACAAACAGATCTTCGGTCTGGCGGGTACCGTTGCCATCGCGCAGTACAAATGCGAGCTGGAAAACCTTTTCCACCGAATTTGGGATGTTATAAAACTCGCGGATATCCTCAATGGTAATTTGCCAGAGGTTCTCACCCACGTTGGTCATGCGGGCTTTCTCTATGTTGGTATCCCAGCCGGCAATTACAAACGACCACGCTCCGCTGTTTTTATCTTCTTCGCTGATGATGACCCCGGTATGGGCAAAGACGTCACCGTTAAATCCTTCCAGTTCGGTTCGCTCTACCATGCTCACATCAAAGGTAATTTCGATGGATTGATCTTCAGTGGGAAACGCGGGTTGCGTGGTGATGGCCTGGCCGGCCAACAGCCCGGGAGTCAGAATCGTTGCAGCGGCCAGAAGCAGTTTAATGATGGAGTACTTCATGAGTCAGTGATTAGCGTACGATTACGGTTTAATTTTCTCTGATGAACTGCGTAGAATCAGCTCCGGAGAGTAGATGGTATGCTCCACATCTTTGGTACCCTCTCCGATGCGGTCCATGACGTGCTGACTGGCAATTTTGCCCATTTCGTACATGGGCTGGGCTACCGTCGAAAGCCCGATATATTCGGCGATGGCGAGGTTGTCGTTGCTGATCATGGGGATGCGAATACCCATCTCGTCCATCGCTTTGATGGCCCCGATCGCTTTCACATCCGACACGCTGTAGCAAGCTTCGGGCAGCGGATCGAGGCTCAGAATTTTTTTCATGGCCAGATAGCCATCTTTTTCGGTAAAGCCGTCGCGATAGGTAGAGCCGCTTGAGATGATCAGCGACCGGTCGAACGGTAGCCCTGCATACTCGAGTGCCGCCTGATACCCCTCAATTCGCTGTTTTACCGGTTTGGAACTTTCAACTGCAGAGAGCAGTGCAATGCGCTCATACCCTTGTTCGATAAAGTACGACGTGGCTTTAAACGCTCCTTTTCGGTTATCCACACTTACGGAGTCAAAATCCCCGAAATAGTCGTCGATGATAACGATGGAGGGCTCGTACTTTTGAAGTTTTTTCCACTTTTCATCTTCAAAATGGATCGAGATAAAAATATACCCCTCGGCAAACTGGCGTTTTAGCTGATGTTCAACCTGGTTGAAGAGATCCTCGTCCGATTTGATATTCAGCACAGTGAGTTCGTACTCATGGTTGGTTACCTGATCCTGAATACCGGCCAGTACCTCCATAAAGAAGTAGTTGGAGATCATCGGTACAACCACAGCGATGGTGTTTTTCTTTTTGCTGGCCAGCCCCTGCGCAAATGCCTGTGGATGGTAGCCCATCTCGTCGGCTATTTTCAGCACCTTATCTCGGGTTTTGGTGCGAACTTTCCCGTTGTTATTCATCACACGAGAGACCGTTGCAATGCTCACATTGGCCGCTTTCGCGATGTCGTAAATTGTGTTGCCCACGGTATGCGGTTTGATTAAAAAATTATGCTACAAATAAAATAATAATGCAGGTGCCGTTCAAAGCACCTGCAATGGATCGTTTCAAAAATGGATCGTTACTTAATCAGCGTCATTGCGCGTTGTTGCACAAAGTTTCCGGCCTGGATTCTATAGAAATAGACTCCGGAAGCCAGCATTGACGCATCGAAGGTTACCGTATGTGGACCCGAATTGAACTGCCGGTTATTGACCAGCGTAGCAACCCGTTGCCCAAGTGTATTGTATACTGTCAGACTCACTTCAGAGGCGGTCGGCAGTGTAAACTTGATATTGGTGGTTGGGTTGAACGGATTCGGGAAATTCTGGCTCAATTCGAATTCGGATACCAGTCCCGTATCAACATCCTCGGTAGAGGTTACCAGATCCTGGATGTAAAGTGTACCGGAATAGAAGTAGTTCCGGTTGTCTTCACTCAGGCGAACTTCCGGCTGAAGCACAAGAAGTGTTTCTCCCCAATCGATGGATGTGGCTTTTCCATTTTCCTCATTGAGGAAGTTGAACACCAGGTTCTCACCGTTTTCACCGATACCGTAGGTTGGAGGTTCTTCGAAATCGAGGTCTTCCTCTTTCCATATGATCGGGTTCAGTTCGTTATTTTGTGCCCAAAACACGTCGTCTCCCACAATTTCGAGTGGTTCGATGTAGCGGTAGTACCGCCGTCCGGCATCAAAACCGTCGCCATTCTGCACGCGGGTTCCATCTTCTTTCTGATACAACACTACAAACCCGAAATTATTGATGGTTGGCAGCTGAAGCTCGAAATCGAGCTCGAAGATGTTCTCCTGCTCTGTTGCAGAAAACAGCAAGCGATCTTTCCCTTCCTGGGTCTCGAGTGCTTCATCACCGGTTGAGAGGCCTTGCGTCAAGGCAAAAATCGGTGTTTCAAGAATCAGGAACAGCGAATCGGCTTCCGGATCAAACGGAGTATCGAAGGCCAGCGCATCGGTCATATCGATCGTGAACTTCACGGTAACCGGCTCTTCTGCGTTCACGAAGTCGATGTTCTGATCGTTCAGTACGGCTTGTGCGGGCAAACTGTTGAAGAATGCCGTTTCCGTTCCGAAATCGCCCGGTACAGGCTGTGTGGCTTGATCTGTGAATTCATAGATACGGTCTGCACCACCGGTAATGCCCGGCTCTTCCCATCCCATTCCGTCTACAAGGCCCGGAATAAAGTTCGGGCTTTCGGAGTCAAAACGGGTGTCGTCCCATCGGATGAAGTATTTGTAGGCAATGTTTGCGCCTGCTTCTTCATTTACCGCGGCACTTTTCGTCCAGATGCCCAACGTTTGGTTAAAGTTCATGGCACCGCCTTCACCTTGTGTATCCCATCCGTTGAACGCACCGGGTACGAACACACTATCGCCTACTGCACGGTTAAAGAAACCGAGATCCTCGAGCAATCCCACATCAATAGAGAATTGCAGAGTGGACTCGATAACATCACCGGCGGGTGGGCGACGATTGTTGAAGAAACCCCACGGCAGGGTGGTATCGGCTGCCGGAATGTTGAACGTCCGGTTGGCTCCATCTTCCCACGTTACAGAGGCTCCGTCATCAAGTACGAACTTGTACTCGCCACTGCCTGTGGCCCGATCAAATTCTCCCCGAACACCTACTACATTGGACTCATCTGCGGGATCGAAATCGCCCGTTGCAACTTGAGCGCCAACATTTACGCGGAAATGTACAGCCACTTCGTTTTCATCGCTGGCACCGAACGTAAAGGGTGCTTCACGTCCAATATCAGGGCGTGCAACGTAGATTGCTTCCGTGCGAAAATCTTCGTCGGCTTCAGCCGGTACCGTGAAGACGTAGTCATTCGTTTCGGGATCGGGGTTATTTAACTCCCAACCGCCGTCGAAGCCGAGACCTTGCAGTTCTCCGCCTTCATCTTCGTATCCAACCCAGATTTTATACACGATCTGGTCGCCGGGATTTAACGCAAGGTCCAGCTCCCAATAGTCGCCACCTACGTTGGTGGCACGTTTGGAATTGGCACCCCAGGTTATTTCACCGGTATCATCTCCATTGATCGCACCCCGCATCTGCACAACATTATCCTCAAAGAGGGTGTCGGCAACTGTGGAGGTGTTGATCACGAAGGTGACCGTTATCGGGTCATCTCCTCCGTTTTGCGCTACGGCTATACCGGTTGTGCTCAAGAGCATCATACCGGCAAACAGCAGCAAAATTGTAGCTTTTTTCATCATCTACCTCGTTTTGGTTTATGTTAACGGACGTTCCGTTTTGTAATGGTACTTCACAGTGGTCATTGCTTAAAATCCTATTTTGAGTGAGAACCGGTTGGTCAGCCCCAAAAACTTGTGGTCAGACAGTGCGTAGCCGATGTTCAGCTTTACCCCGCTCTGCAGGCTGTAGGCCACCTGGCCCCCAAACGCATACCGGTTCATCCGGTCATCGCCCTTAAACAGCTCGCCAAGGCCCGCCTGAAGGGCAAACAGCTCCTCAAAAAAGGCCAGCTCCACCCCTACATTCACACTCTGTTTGTCATCGCTCGGGCTCACCCCGTCGGCCATCACCGTGGCCCGAAGCTCACGGCTTTGCACCGCATCCCAGGCCAGGCCCACCTGCAGCATCAGCGGCATATCAAAATCGTCGGTATCCAGCCGCGCATCAATCTGGTTGTTGTTGCCCTGGCTGCCCGGGTCTATATCTACCGTGGTGGTTAAATCGCGGCCGTCTATGTTCAGCTTCTCCCCAAAATTGGCCAGCCGTACACCAAAGCGAATTCCGTCGAACGGAGTTACAAAGTGCGTTCCCAAATCGATGGCAAACCCACCGGCCGAGGAGTTATCAATCGATTCGTGCACGTATTTGATCGTGCCACCAAAGGCGAAGTCGTCCATTAAAAACTGCGCGTAGCTCACCCCTACCGTATAGCTGCCCGCACTGAAAAACCGCCCGGTGCCCTCTTCCTGGTCAAAGGTGGTCTCTTCCATATCGTCTACGCTCAGCGCCACCACATGCAGCCCTACCACCGCCTTGTTGGGCAGCGGCAGCACCACACCGGCAAAATTGTGGCTCAGCCCGGGAAACCACTCCGCGTGCTCTACCATCACCTGACGGTCGGCCAGGGCCAGCGCTCCCGGATTCCAAAACAGCGCCGTGGCATCCTCGGCCGTGGCCGTTACCGCGCTGCCAAGGGCCGCCGCGCGTGCGCCCACCGGAATGGTTAAAAACTGGCCCGCGCTGGTGCCCGAACGCGATATAACCTGCGCCTCGGCCTCACCGGCGCCCACGCCCGGCAGCAGCCATAAGCCGGCCAGCATCACCAATACTCCAAGTCCCTGTCGTGCTCTGTTTCTCATATCGTTCATTACTTAATCACCGCAAATCGTCCCGTGGTCTCACCTACACCGGGTGCTGTTACATGGTAGAGGTATACTCCGTACGGGAGGTCATCATTATCTTTGGTTCGCATGTCCCAAATAAATCGGTCGTTATCCACGCTATTGTCGACCTGAATGGTCTGTATGAGCCGGCCTGATACAGAAAAGATGCGGATGGTGCACTGTGCCGGCAGATTGGTAAAGTGCAACTGGCGCTCCCGGCCATTGGTGCTCATCGGCTCGCCAATGTGGGTTACCAGGTAGGGGTTGGGAACCACTTTGATGTCTTTCAACCGGTCGGCGATCAATGATTGATCCGTTCGTAACACATTCTCCTCATCAATACGGAAGGTGTAACTATCAACACTGGTAAACGGCTTGATGGTGATCAGTTGCAGTGCATCTCCGCCAACAGGGTTGACCGATACGCCGCGCAGGTCGGGCAGCATCGATATTTTCCAGGTATCTACATCCTGGCTTGGGCCAAAATCTTCTATAAAAAATATCTCATCGCTCACTGCACCAAGCGGCTGGCCGGGCTGCGTGGGAACCAATACGGCACGGAAGAAGAAGACGCGGTCAGCCAGGGTAAAGTTTGCACCGGCATCGGCTGATTTGAGCCGGGTTAACCCCTCGCCCACCACAAAGAGATCGCCCGATGCCGTAAGGGAGGCCTCAAAAAGGGTAAATGAGGAGATCGGATCGCCCACTTGCCAGGTTGTGCCACCGTCTGATGTGCGCAGTGTGCGCCCGTTATTCCCTACCGCCAACCCATTATCGGCATCAAAAAAGGTGACCGCCTGCAGGTTCACGGAACCGACCGTTGTTTCCGTAAATGTTTGTCCGCCATCCGTGGTAGCAAAAATCCGGCCGGCATTGGCTACCAGATAGCCGTTGTTTTCGTCCAAAAAGAATATGCCGTTAAATACCCGAAGGCCAAGCGAGTTCAAAGCCCACGTGGCCCCGCCATCATCGGTTCGGTAAAAACGTCCGGAATTTCCGGCGATGAAGCCTGTGTTGGCATCCATCATAAACAGTGCATTCATATCGCGATCGGCAGGCACCGTCTGCGTCCACGATTCTCCCCCGTTGGTTGTGCGCAACAAAATTCCGCCCTGGCCGGTTACAAACCCGGTGTTTTCGTCCACAAACTGTACCGCCCGCAGGTTGTTCGATACGGACGGACCCACATCCTCCCAAATCTCCCCGCCATTGGTTGTGCGGATAATGGTGCCGTTATTACCCACGGCAAAACCCACGGTTTCTGTCGGAAAAGAGACATCCAGCAGATTATCGATCGTGCCCGACTGCTGAGGAATCCAACTCTCGCCGGCATCCTCTGTTTTTTGTACAAGTCCGGCAAACCCTACAATGTATCCAACCTGATCGGAGGGAAAATCGACGCTGTTCAAGGTTCGCGGTGCGTTCGGCGAAAAGGCAAAAGGAATCTCTTCGCCGGAGGTTTCATTAAATACCCGAAAATTGGTTTGCTGAGCCGGAAGCTGTACTGAGAGTCCACCGGCCGATACTTCAAACGGCACCGATTCACTCACGGCTTCATCAAAAAACTCGACCCTGTAATCGGCCAACTGCGGAAAGCGGGAGGATATGGAAAATTCGAACCGGTGAATCGGATCGGGCTGGGTGCTTTCCCAACGCGAGAGATCGAGGTTGGCCCGAACGGTATCGCCGGTGCTGGTGATGATGAGCCGAAACCCTTCACGAATGGGAAGCGGCAGGCTTCGAAAATCGTCCATTTGATCGAACACAAAGTCGCCGGTCGTTTCATTGAGCAGCGAAAAATCGCGCGTGGTGGGCAGGTCGGGATTGTCTCCCGTGCCCGGCAAAATGGTATCGCGGAAGGTAACCAGGTAGTTGGCACCGGGTACCAGCTCACTCGGGTCGATGATTTCGACCGATACCGTACCGCCGGCAGAGCCGCTTAAGCGGGTTACCATCGGGTTGACAGGCTCCACCGCTCCCGCAGCCGGACGGCGGGGAATGACCCGCACGGTGTTTCTTCCGGTAACCACCGTACCATCACTTTGGATGGTGATGTCAATCTCCGATTCGACCGGCGGTATCGTGTACACCTCATTGGGCAGCGGCTCGGATATGTTGCCCTGGCCATCCACTTCAATCGGAATCGGGAATCCGGGCAGGGCATCTCCATGCGTGTACGCCACTACCGCATAATAGTAGGTGCGGCCGTTGATCACCTCCGTATCGAGCCACTGCCGCTGCAAACCCACGTCGCTGCCAAGAAAAAAGCGTACCCCGTTGATGGATGCCGGGTGGAAATCGCGTATTTCGTTTTGGAGATCAAATTGTGCCGAGGGAGCAAGACGCTGTACGTTTCCACGATTATCGGTAATGCGAAGCGCATCCAGAAAGTTGGGATCGGTCGATTTATAGACTTTGTACCCTTCAAAATTTTCCGGATTCAAACCCAGTGATTCCAGATACTCATCAAAATGCGCCTCGGCAGATTCATCCCAGTAGAGCAATACCTGTCCATCTCCCGGAACGGCTTTCAAGAGCGGCTTGGAAGGCAGCACCGGTTCGGTTGGAACTTGTGCCATGGCCGGGCCGGCAAAAAACAGGACCGCGCAGAACAGGAGAATCACCGGAGCCGTCAGGCGGAGGAACCACCGTCTGGGCCGATCGTTTTTTATCGCTTTTACAGACATACTATTCAAATACTGATTCTTCACAGTGATCATTGCTTAAAATCCTATTTTGAGTGAGAACCGGTTGGTCAGCCCCAAAAACTTGTGGTCAGACAGTGCGTAGCCGATGTTCAGCTTTACCCCGCTCTGCAGGCTGTAGGCCACCTGGCCCCCAAACGCATACCGGTTCATCCGGTCATCGCCCTTAAACAGCTCGCCAAGGCCCGCCTGAAGGGCAAACAGCTCCTCAAAAAAGGCCAGCTCCACCCCTACATTCACACTCTGTTTGTCATCGCTCGGGCTCACCCCGTCGGCCATCACCGTGGCCCGAAGCTCACGGCTTTGCACCGCATCCCAGGCCAGGCCCACCTGCAGCATCAGCGGCATATCAAAATCGTCGGTATCCAGCCGCGCATCAATCTGGTTGTTGTTGCCCTGGCTGCCCGGGTCTATATCTACCGTGGTGGTTAAATCGCGGCCGTCTATGTTCAGCTTCTCCCCAAAATTGGCCAGCCGTACACCAAAGCGAATTCCGTCGAACGGAGTTACAAAGTGCGTTCCCAAATCGATGGCAAACCCACCGGCCGAGGAGTTATCAATCGATTCGTGCACGTATTTGATCGTGCCACCAAAGGCGAAGTCGTCCATTAAAAACTGCGCGTAGCTCACCCCTACCGTATAGCTGCCCGCACTGAAAAACCGCCCGGTGCCCTCTTCCTGGTCAAAGGTGGTCTCTTCCATATCGTCTACGCTCAGCGCCACCACATGCAGCCCTACCACCGCCTTGTTGGGCAGCGGCAGCACCACACCGGCAAAATTGTGGCTCAGCCCGGGAAACCACTCCGCGTGCTCTACCATCACCTGACGGTCGGCCAGGGCCAGCGCTCCCGGATTCCAAAACAGCGCCGTGGCATCCTCGGCCGTGGCCGTTACCGCGCTGCCAAGGGCCGCCGCGCGTGCGCCCACCGGAATGGTTAAAAACTGGCCCGCGCTGGTGCCCGAACGCGATATAACCTGCGCCTCGGCCTCACCGGCGCCCACGCCCGGCAGCAGCCATAAGCCGGCCAGCATCACCAATACTCCAAGTCCCTGTCGTGCTCTGTTTCTCATATCGTTCATTACTTAATCACCGCAAATCGTCCCGTGGTTTCGCCTACACCGGGTGCTGTTACATGGTAGAGGTACACACCAAAGGAAATGTCAAGATTGTCTTTTGTAAGCATATCCCAGATAAACCGGCCGTTGTCGATGTCGTTATCCACATGCAGTGTCTGTACCAGGCGGCCCGATACGGTAAAGATGCGGATGGTGCACTGTGCCGGCAGATTGGTAAAGTGCAACTGGCGCAAACGCGGGTTGGCCCCGGTTGGGCGCGGCTCGGTAACATTCGTTACCACATAGGGATTGGGCACCACCCGGATGTTGTCCAGCCCGGCACGGGCCACATCGGCATCAACCGTGGGCAGATGGATGGAGGAATCGATAAAAAACTCAAACACATCATCCTCGTTAAACTGCCGGTTGTTTTGAAGTACAAAGGAGGCGCCTGCATCCATTTCAAACACTTTGTGATGGGCATACGGCTCGAGATTCAGCTGCCAGGTCACCTCTCCGTTTTCGTCCAGGATGTAGAGAATGTCGGCGTACGTTTCATTTTCATCGGGATTGTAGAAGGCGGCCATTCCTCCCGCATGCAGTACCCCTTTTTCGGCCACTATTTTGGACGGACGAAATGCGAACGCCACGGGCTGTCCGGTAGCGGCATCGCGAAGGCGCAGGTTTACCGATTGAGCCGCGATCTCCAGTTTCTCCTCACCCTCTTCAAGGGTTATCGCTTCAGATTGTACCGGAGGCAGCGCTGGATCGAACTCAAACAAGAAACTTCGATGGTCGGGGTTTATAGATTCTGAGCGGAAGATGGCATCGGGCTCAGACCCATCGTCCGCGCGCCACTGCTGTGCGGTAAGGGATGCGGTGCTGTTTTGCTCGCGTCCATCATCATTAATCACCGTAAGCTGTACGCCATCCACCACAATCGATTCTCCGTTAAAGTCGGTGCGGTTTTCGAAGACCGCCACACCCTCGGTCACATTTTGCAGGGAGTAGCCTGTGGTGCGATCGAACGTGTCGCCGTTTTCGGTTACCTCTTCCGATGTAAACGTTAGCCGATAGAGATTGTCGGGCTTGAGGCGGTCGGGGTCGATGATATCGGTGAACACCGAACCGGTTGCTTCACCCGATATTCGCTGCGGCTCGAGCGGTGCCGGGCCCACATAGCCCGCCGACTGCCCTGATGGAATCACCCGTTTCACATTCGACCCAAAGGTAAAGCTGCCGTCGGGATTTTGGCTGAGGCTGA
Source organism: Balneolaceae bacterium (assembly GCA_047921075.1). Classification (GTDB taxonomy): domain Bacteria; phylum Bacteroidota; class Rhodothermia; order Balneolales; family Balneolaceae; genus JBLRWS01. The sequence goes on from JBLRWS010000053.1 coordinate 10,382, forward strand.
TGGGCGACTCCGACGGTGCAATACCGGCCGATGCCGCACCGCTGTTGTAGGCCGTAACCACATAGAAATAGGTGCGGCCGTTAATAATGTCGGTGTCGATGTAGCTGCGCCGAATGCCGGTATCCTCACCCAGAAAGAATTCCACGCCTGATATATCGATCGGGTGGTTGCCTTTGATGCCGTTGTCAAGGTCGAACTGGGCAATCGGTGCCAGAAATTGAAGGTTTCCGCGGCCATCGGTAATACGGCGTGCGTCGGCCAGTGCCGGATCAGTGGTTCGATAAATACGGTAGCCTTCAAAGTTTCGCGGATTGGCACCGATTCGCTCCAAAAAGCGGTCGAACACCTCTTCGGCTTCATCATCCCAATAGAGGGTTACGCGGCCGTTGCCCGGAATGGCGGTTAGCGCGGGTGGCGGCGGAGCAATGGCAAACTGATAGTTTGCGTCAAATGCGCGGAAGGCGCTTTCGAGCTGGCTGGTAACCAAATCCAGGTCGGCGGTGTTGGTGGGTGTTCCCGTTTGCCCAACCGTAATGGCTACCGCAAAGCGCTCGGTGGAACCGCTGTTCAGCGGAAAGAAACCGGACGTCAAAAACTGATCGGAGTCCTGCCCTTCGGCTTCGGCGATCGTTAAAAGGTCGAACGCACCGGGTACCATATGCCGACGCCAGATGGTGGCATCGGGCAGGAAGGTTCGCCCGCCGCCGAGCGCACCCGCAGCAGCAATGGTTGCCGAGGTAATACCGATTGCATCGGTCTCCTGCACGTCGGTTTTGTCGATATTGGGCTCACCGGGGAACGGTGTAAATGCACCAGAACTTGGGCGGCCGTCTGCCTCACCGCGCGCGCCGCTTCCTTCCGATCCGTCGATACCCACATCATCGGCCAGTTCCCAATCCTGGTTGTTATCAAAGAAGTCTTCCCGCGATTCATCAATCATGGGGGCGGAGGTAAACCGATTCTGGAAATAGCGGTCGAAAAACGACTCGGGGAAAATCGGTGTAGCCGGCTGCCGGCTGTAGAGCTCCCGCAGGGATTCCTGCGTATCGTTAATCAAATCGGCAAAGGCGGTCTCTTCCTGCATTCGCTGCTCAATCCAGCTGTCCGGAATAATCAGCCCGCGCTGTATGCGACGCGTATCCACCGGTTCCCATTCGCCGTTTTCATTTTCGGCCCAGCCAAAATTGGCATCCTGCGCAAACCCTGGAAAACCGTTGTGCCCTTGGTAGTATCCGCTCCATCGGTAATTGATGTAGCGCACAGGCCGTACATCCACCACACCGTCGCGGAATGTTCCGAGTGTAAGGTGGCTTGGCTGATTTTCATCAATCAACCCGTCCAGGTCATCATCTAAAAGGTTGAAGTTCCGGGCCTGAGCCGTGTCTTCCCGAACGGTGAGCCCACCGGCCGGCAGTAGAAACTCTCTTCCCTGCGTGATAACGGTCACATCGCCCGCTTCAGCCGGCGGATAGCGCAATAAAATACGATCGCTGTTGCCGTCGATCAGCACAATCGGATCGCCGGGCGAGAGCTGCCGCTCCAGAAAATCGTTTTCGGTAAAGGGTGGCACCACCTCGTCGGCAAGGGTCGCCCGGGTATCTATAAAGCCTCCGCCCGATTCGATCAGCATGCCGTAGAGATCTGCATTGATGCTGCGAAACCGAGACCCTCCCGCATTGTAAAAATCGCTGTCGCCATTGTTGTCGATACCATCAACGGCGTTGCCGGGCGTTTCCAGGAATCGAATGCCGGCCACACCCAATGTGGTGTTATCAAACTCCGGCGGTGATTGGGTTGGGCGCGTATCGGTGTAGAATGCGATGGAGCGTTCCTGGTCAAAAAACGGACGGTCATTGGACGGCGTGCCCAGCCAGTCAGCCGTCCAGAGCATGAACGATACTTTATCGAAGTCGTGCTCCGAATCGTTTCGTATTTCGAAAATATTGAAGTGGACGCTACTGATGAGGTTCTGCGTCCAGGCCAGCACACGCGTATCCATGATCAGGCCCAGGCCGCCGCGTGAGGGATCGTTTGAATCGGGCAGAAAACGTCCATCCTGAGAAAACCGGGTGTAGAGGTCATCGCCCGAACGGTAGTAAAACTCCTGATCGGCATTGAAGATATCTTTGCCAAAGAAACCGTTCCACTGATTGGGCCATCCCGGATCTACGGGATCTTCCATTTTATCGGGCCAGAAAGGGGGCCAGGTGTTCTCGACCGGAGATTCCGGGCCGCGATCGCTTCGGGCCAGCTCATCGCTGTTTTCGTTAAAATACCCGAATACCGGATTTTTGGCCCAGCTGGAGCCATCCTGCGGGTTGGTGCGGAAATTGGGTGCCACCACAATCTGCATGGTCTCGCCGGTTTGCTGATTTTGGACTTCAGCCCCGGTAAACACCGATTTGAAGAAGAGGTACCGGCGGTTGGTATTCTTCGGAAATTCGAAGAACAGTTCATCACGGTTGTCTTCGCTGGTACGCCCTGCAAAACCGTAGTTGTGATAACTGGCTCGCAGGGTGTTGGCATCCAGAATGGATTTGCGCCGCTCCTGAAAGGATGAGCGCTCATCGCTGGGCTGGAACGAACCGTTTTGTGCTGCGGTAAGTCCCGGCAGCGCCATCAACAGAAATGTACTGATCAGTATTGTAACCGTATGCTTCATGCGAGTATTACATCCTTTCTATTCATATCAAAACGAGAGTTGAAAGCCGAGCTGAACCCGCCGCGGCTCTCCGTAAAATGAGGGGTTGTTGAAAAAACCGGGATCTACTTCAGCCGGTATCTGCAACGGCCGCTCCGGGCTGCCCGAGTCGTTAAATACGAAGCTCAGGTTGTCGTTATCCAACACGTTAAAGACGTTGGCGAAGAAGCGGAACTGGTACCCGGAAAAGTTGAAATTCTTGAAAAAGTTGAGATCGATCGAGAAGAAATCGGGCATGCGCACGCTGTTGGTGATGATACCGCCCGATGAGGCGATCCCTACACGGCGCGGAAGGTCGGTGCTGGGTGTGTACGGCAGGCCGGTCTGAAACCGCTGTACGGCGTTGAAGCCCCAATCGCTTCCTTCAAAAAAGAGGGTGGAGTTAAACACATGCGTGCGGTCCCAGTTGGCCGGAGTCAGGAATTTGGCCAGGTTTCCGCCCTCATCATCGCCCCGTGCCACGGCCGCAAAAAACTCGGCCGCCGGATCGGAGTTGGAATCTTCTGCAACCGAGAAGGTGTAATCAAAATTGAACGCAACACGCCGCGATACCCGCTGATTCAGCGCCGCCGTTACACCGCGAATAGCGGCAAAATCGCGGTTCACCCACGTACCAAAACGCACACTGGGCACGCTGGTCTCGTTAATGGGCCCCGAGGAGACGAAATCGCGCTTGTCTTCATAAAAAATGGTTACGTCCAGCGCCGTGCCGGGGAATACCTCCTGCTGTAAACCGAGCTCGTACTTAATGGAGCGCTCCGGTTTCAGGTCGGGATTGCCAAAAATACCCTGCACGCCCGACTGACTCTCCAAAATCAGCTTATCGCCGTTGTAGAGGCGGGTGTAGTCGGGTACCTGAAAAAAGAACCCGTACGAAAAGTGAAGCACACCGTTATCGGAGATCGGATAGGCGATGCCAAAGCGGGGGCTTAGCTGCCATTTTGCATCCACACTGCGCCAGAAATCGTCACCGCGCTGATCGAAGGGCGACGTTAAATCGGGACGCTCAGCGGCCGGTATCCGTCCGTTGGGCTCAAAATAATCGAACCGCAGCCCGATGTTCATCGTCAGGTTCGAGAATTGAATCCGATCCTGCACATAGGCGGCAAAAAGAACCGGTTTCCGGGTCCACAATTCGTGGCCGGGTGTATCCACCGCAGGAATGCCCAACTCTAATGCCAGCGGCCCCTCCCGCTTGTCGGCCGGAAGGTCGTCTGGAAGAAATACGTTGCCGCCATCGGTGATGGGCGCCAGCGAGAAGTTTTGGAAATCCATAATATCGGCCTGCACCTCTATGCCGGTTTTTAAGAAATGGACATCATTCAGCTGACTCGACAACTCCAGCTTTCCGGTGATGGTTTGGGTGCGGCGGCTAAAGAAGTTGTTGTCGGTGCCAAACCGGTCGAACCGTCCGTTCACAAAGGGGCTTCCGGTACGCTGAAAGTTTACAAATCCACGCTCGAAGGGGCTGTCGAACAGGGACGATTTAAACTCGTTGGAGCGATAGGCGATATTGGCTGTCAAAAAGGTGTTGGCCGTGGGGGTAACGGTGCCTTTCAGGTTCAGGAAAAAGTTTTCGCGATTGCCCGATGAGATCCCCTGCGAAACCAGCCGCCGCTGATGGTTGTAGCCCTGACTGCTCTCCCGGCCGTAATTGCCGATCAGATTGAACCGCAGCATCTGGCTGGCATTCCATTGCAGGTTGCCTTGAAAACTGGTGGAGCTGAACGGATTGAGCGGTACCAGCGTGCTGTCTCGGACCCCGCTGTCGGTATAGCGGATAAATTCTTCGCCGTTAATGTTCACCCGTTCTACAATATCAATCCACGGCAACTCTTCATTCACCGTTTGGCCGAACCGGTTCATCGGGTTGGAGGCGGACACTTCGTTAAAGCCTCTCTCCCACTGAAATTGCTGCGTTTCCGGATCAAAGGTTGGGCCGATGGGTCCCTGTGGCGAAAAGGCATTTCGGCCAAACAGCCATCCGTCGTTCGAAAAGCGCCGCCCCGACACGAAGAAGTTCAGCTTATCCTTGACAATCGGCCCTGAAAAACTTCCCTCAACGTTATACTGGTGCAGCGGGTCGCTGTCGCTCACCGTGGAGGGCGCACCGGCAAAGAGATTGCGCCGGTCGGTGCCGTAATCACCGCCCCACACACGTAAATTTCCACGGTAGGTGTTGGAACCCGTTCGGGTTGATATGTTAATGATACCGGATGTTGCCTGGCCAAATTCGGCATTAAACGTGCCCGAAACGACCTGAATCTCTTCAATGGATTGATTTTCGATACGGAGGCCGGCGCTTCGGTCAAAATCGTCGCTCACGCGAATACCGTCTACCACATACGCAATTTCGGTGCTGCGTCCGCCACGAATGTGAATCGCCCCACCCGGACCGGTGGTTACACCCGCCTGCAGTTGAACCACATCCGACACCTCCTGCACGGTAAGCCGCTCCAGGTCTTCGCGCACCACGCGCGATTCGGAACTGGTGAGGTCGCGAATCACCACATCACGCACAGCTTGTACTACAATCTCTTCCCCTTCAAACACCTGCTCGCGCAGCTCTACATTGATTTCGGTATTCAGATCTGACCGCACC
>JBLRWS010000054.1:0-15106 GCA_047921075.1 Balneolaceae bacterium
TACACTACTGAATACTCTGTCGCAGCCAGCGCTCGGGGTTTACGTTTTGGCTGCCTTCCCGAACCAGGAAAAAGAGTACCTCGCCGAGCACCGAGTCTTCATCGCCCGAGAGCCCAATAACATCGCCCTGCCTAAGCACCTGATTTTCCCGCACGTAGAGTGCGCTCAGGTTGCCATACGCGGTTTTAAATTCGCCGTGATTGACCAGCACAATATCGCCATAGCCCGACATCGACTGGATGCTGAATACATACCCATCCGATACAAGGCGTACTGTGGACTGCGGCGGAGCGGCAATTTCTACCCCGATATTATTGGTGCGAGTCCCAAAAGCGGGATGCACGCGAATCCCAAATCGATCGGTAATAACGCCGTTATCGACCGGCCAGGGAAGGTCTCCCCGCTGGCTGGCAAACTTTTCCTGGAAACCACGCAGTTCGTCATCACTAACGGCCCGCTCTATGCGAATGGGTGTACTGTAGCGCTCTTCGGCTGCTCGGCGCTCGTCATCATCCTCAATATCCCGTGCAGCAGCAAGGCGGCGCTGGCGCTCCTGTTCAGCCTGGCGAATGCGCTCCTCCTCTGCATCGAGTTCGTTGAGCAGGGTGCCCAGCTCATTACGCTGTGTCTGATAAATATCGAGCTGCCGCTGAAGGTTATCGCGGTCGCGGCGTAGCAGTTCCACGTTCTGGCGCTGCTGCTCTTCCTGCTGTTCCAGCTCTTGTGTTCGCTGTTCAATATCCTGCAGGGCCCGCCGGCTTCGGTCGCGGGCATCTTCCAGATCCTTACGGGTGGTATCGAGGCGACTTTGGGAGAGCTCGATCTCCTGCACACGTGCGCGCTGGTACTCATCAAAGCGCTGCAAGTAGAACGAACGTACCACAAATTGATTGAGCGAGCGGGAGGTAAGCAGTAAGGCGAGTTCGTTGGTACGGCCGTATTTGTAAATGTAGGTCAGCGTTTCCCGATACTCATCAATCAACCGGGAGAGATGTTCTTCCAGCCGCTGCGACTCGCGCTGCACAACCGCAATTTCCTGTTCGATCTGCCGGCTCTCTTCTCTGGTTTGTCGTAGCTGCTCTCGCTGTAGAGCAATGAGGCGCGTCAGCTCTTCGTGCTGCTGAAACAGCTCTTCGTAACGGTTGGTGGCAAATCCGAGTCGATCCCGATAGGCCGAAATCTGCTCTTCCAGATTCTGAATTTGTGTACGGGTTACCTGTTGCCGTTCCAGGATTTGGGAGCGCTGCTGTTCGTAGGCACTCTGTGCCAGGGCCGGGCTTTGCCAGCCTGCCGCAATCAGAAAAACCGTTAACAGAAACCGTCGTATCATGATGGGCGCTGAATAGGAACCGATTCGGGGATCGTAATGGTCAATGGAGGCAGCGAGCCGTTTACGCCGAGATTCTGTACCAAAAAGACTGCTCTCGACTGTCCATCACGGCTTAAAATGGTAATTTTTCTCGGAAGTTGAAATCCTTCAATCTGGGCATACCCCTCGTATTCAATCCGGCGATAGGGTGCCCGGCGATTTTCGGGGGCGTGAATCACCTCTTTCACCAGGCCGTTGCCCCCCACCCGTACCACCGCCTCGTTGCGCAGCAGCAATACAAAGTCGGATCCATCCTCAAAAACCGTTTGTATCTCCTCGGGAGTAACCGTGAAGTTGAGAAGGTTGATTAGGTTCAGCGATGCAATGGAACCGACGCTGCTGAGGGTGCTCTGTGCTACCGATACTTTTTGAGCAACCCGGTCTACCGCATTGTAAATCAGGAGGGAGTCATCTTCCACTAAAATCTGTCCGCCGGAAATACCGACACTGTTCCGGATGGTAAGCAGGCTTGTATCGCGGGTGGACCGAAACTCTACGGTAACGCGTTCGCTGCTGCCGGGCTCACTGACCAACGCACGGCCGGAACCGTCTACCGTTTCGAGTGCTCCATCGTAATTGGGCATTCGCTCCAGCAGCTCGCTATGTGATATGGTTGCCGGCTGCAAATCACCAACCGCCACGCCGGACGAACCACAGCCAGCAAGAAGCAATAAAAACCCGAGCCAGAAAAAAGGGTAAAGAAAGTAGGGTCGTTTCACGATTGGGCCGATTCGATTCGTTGGATCAGATACTCTCGTTCAGAGTCATTTTCCAGGGCTTTGTTCCACCACTCGATCGCCTTTTCGTTCTCCTGAAGTGCAAAATAGACATCACCAAGATGTTCGTACACCTCCGCGCCGGCATCACCGGTATCTATCGACCGCTGAATATATTGCAGAGCCAGGTTGTACTCATTTTTTTTGTAGTACACCCAGCCGATGGTGTCGAGGTAAGCCGCATTGTCGGGTTCCATCGCCACAGCCTGTTCGGCCAGCTCCAATGCGTATTCCAGATTTTCTTCGCGCACCGACATAAAATAGGCGTAATTGTTCATCGCCGTGTGATTGTTCGGATCGAGCCGCATCGCCATCTCGTACGCACTGCTCGCGTCTTGCCAGTTATCGAGTTGCTGAAGCACATCGCCCAACGTACCGTGAATAACAGAGCGAAATCCGCGATTGGCCGGAGCCAGAGTGGCATTTTCGAGCCAGGTGCGGGCTTCTTCGTAGCGGTCGGAAAGCATATGCGCTGCGCCGGCAAAAAACTGGATAAAGGCGTCATCGGGAGCATAGCTGTTTGCACTGTCGGCAATAGCTGTTACCTCCTCGTATCGTTCCAGTGTAAACAGTGCCTGCATACGCTGCTGCCACGCCTCGGCCAGTTCGGGATTTAGCCGGTTTATCGCTTTAAGCTTACCGATGGCTTCTTCAACCCGGTTTTCCTGCAGAAAAAATTCGGCAGCCAGCAGCTGAGCGGGAGCAAAGTCAGGCTCATTTTCACTAAACGCGTTTAGAACACCCGCAAGTTGATCGGCCAGCTCTTCGTTACCGGGATCGCGCTGTTGCTGCAGATAGACATAGCGAACCAGCTCCATTTTCTGCGAGGGATAGATCAGCGGATCTTCCAGCATGGATACAAAAACCGACCCGAGGTTTTGCCAATTGGATTGTTGTACATACACCTCGGCAAGAAGGAGAAGCGTTTGCGGGTCGCGGGCATTTCGTTCGCGCGCATCATTCAATACCTCAAGCGCCATTTCCACTTCATCCAGCTCCAGGTAAAACTGGCTAATGGTGCGGAGAGTAGCCAGATTCCCGGGATCGAGCTGCCGCATCTGTTGCAGTTCTGCAAGTGCTTCCTCCCGCATACCCAGAGCATTAAAATTTCGAAATTTGCGCAGGTGAATATCAAAATCGCCACCGCGCAGCTCCAGCACGCGATCGTATACATCGTTGGCTTCGAGCAGCCGCCCATAGTTGATCTGCGTCTGCGCCAGACGCAACAGAATATCAAGATCGTTTGGGAACACCTCCAGGGCCTCTTTGTATGCATCTATGGTGGCTTGATTGCGTCCCGCACGCCGGTAAATTTCCGCCAGTTTCAGATGAAACCACTTGTTGTCGCGTTCCAGCTCCACAGCGCGCTGTCCGTAGTAGGCCGCATTTACCAGATCGCCGTTGGCGTAGTATACATCGGCCAGAGCAAATAGAATGCCCGGCTCGTCGCCCAGGGTAAGGTGAGCCATCATCAGTTGGTCGAGGGCAATCTCGTACTCTTCCTGCTCAAAATGATGAATGCCATCAATATACGCCTGCAACGCCATGGCTCGTTCTCCATCGGTGGGCTCGGAGCGCTCTTGCGCTAAAAGGGCTCCGGGAAGCAGTGTAAGCAGCAAGCTAAAAAGTAAAAGTCGGGGACGATACATATCTGTTTGTTTGCACGAAAATAACGAAATATACAACCTTATGGTATGATCTCTGAATGTGCGCAGGCGGTTGCAGAGCTCTGACGTTTAGCTGATGGCTTTGCGAAACATATTCAACTTCCGAAAGGAGGGCAGCATGCGCGAGCCGTACCAGCTAAACCACTCCCCGTTAACCAGCATCACATCGGATGCGTTGCACGCATCGCCCACTTCTTTCAGGTGTGCCTCTTTAAAGGGATACGGCTCGCTGCTTAGCAGCACAAGGTCCGGTTTTTCCTGGGCGATATCATCCAGCGAGAGTTCGGGGTAGCGGTTTTGTTCTCCAAACACGTTTTCGAAATGCCACTTTCCCAGTACGTCGTGTATGTATGTGTCGCCGCCTATAGTCATCCAGGGATCGCGCCATATAAGGTAACAAACCCGCAGCGGCTCTGCGTCCGGCAACCGTTCCAATTCGTCCTGAATGTTCTCAATGAGGGCCGCGGCTTTCTCCTGTTTACCGCAGGCTGACCCAACATCATGAATAGCCAGTAAGGCGTCGCTGATGGTTTGAATATCCGTTACCAACACCTCGGAAAAGCGCCGGATCGCTTCTACATCTTCTTGTCGGTTCTCCTCCTTGCTTGCTATAACCAGGTCGGGCGAGAGTTTCCGTATCGCCTCCACATTTGGATTTTTCGTGCCTCCAATGATCGGAATATCAGCCACAACCTTTTTCGGATGGACACAGAATCGCGTGCGTCCGACAAGCTCTTTGTGCAGCCCCAAATCTACCATTAGTTCGGTCAATGAGGGTACCAGAGATACAATTTTTTGAATAGCCATAAAATAAACTTCTAAAAAGGGCTACGCTAAATCGATACATCTTAATGAATAGTATTAGTCGTACGAGTACCCTTTTATTTCGTCTTCGGTAAAATCCACACCCAAACCGAGAACGATTCTATTTACAAAATTAAAATAGGCGATGACCTGCATCGCATCAAGAATAGCGCGGTCACTGATTTTTTTAACTTTCAACTTTTTTATACGCTCTTCCCGGCTTTTTTGTTCCCCGCCGGGGCGCAGTGTCACCTCATGGGCAAACTGACATAGAGCGAGCTCTGTTTCATCCAGATCTGCTTTTGTAAAGTCCGCTGCCAGTTGATTTGTACGAGCCTCATCTTTCCAGAAGTGCTGCAGCGCCTCGGCATGATGGCGAATACAGTATTCGCACTCGTTGGCCGCAGACACCACGACCGCAATCATCTCGCGGTGTTTCCGTTTTAACGGCGATTTTTTGAACATAATGCTCATATAAAGATCCATATGAGCAACCAGAGCCGGGGGGTTCAGACTTTGGATTTTATGAACCTCGGCCAGCTTTCCGCGTGAGGAGATCAGATTATCGTATACTTCTTTAATCTCTCCGGTGGCGTCTTCGTAAGAAATGGTGTCAATAAATGGCATAGATTACAGAACCTGGTCTATTTCTTCTGGTTGGAGTGCCGAGGAAGATCCTCGTTTATTTTCTTGTTCAAAATGCAAAGATACTAATTTTTTTTTCTTCAAAATTGTGTCTATCCGGCCGCCAATCTGTTTCAGATACGTATCAACGATTAAGCGATTGGAAAAAGCCTCATCCACACGGCTCAACAGCACTTCAGAAAATTCACTCTCGGAATAAAGAGTAACTGTAACGCCGTTTCCACAGCTCGTAATTTCAACCTCAATCGGAGCTACCGGCCACTGTTCGTCTTCTGTCCTTGTAAGCTCGAAGAGGTATTCGTTGATAATGATCGCGCACGGCAACGCCTGATTGAGATTTACCTTGCACGGTGCAGACGACTTTACAGCCACATCACTGAACCAAAGGGGATTGTATTTTCCAACCAATAATTCCAGCACCTCGCTCAATTCCAAATCGGACAGCTGTTGTGTGGAGTACATTACCTCCTGCACAGCAGCCATGGCATGTATGCGAGAAAGCACCCGGCCATAACGCAGCATCTCCTCATCGTCGTCAATGGTCATCCGCTCCAGCTCCATAAATCCGGCAATGACCGCCAGATTGTTTTTCACGCGATGGTGAAGCTCTCCCAGCAGCATATTTTTTTGATGGAGAGTGCCCTGAAGCTCTTCTTCAAACTGATGGCGTTCGGTGTTATCGTACGCATAGATGTGAAACCGTTGCTGCTCTTCAATGTAATGCAGCAGTTGGGTATACATTCGGTCGTTTACTTTTACATCTCGCACTACGGGCGATTTACCGGGGCGCATCGCCTCGCCCAGCAGCTCCTCCCGCGGCTCCAATAGGGGATGGTTTGGGTCAACGATTCCAAACGCATCTCTGGCCGCCTGATTGGTATACAGAACCGATCCTTCCCGACTCAACTCAATGATCGGGCTCTGATTCAATTCCGGAAATTTGGCCAGCTTGCTGCGCTCACGGTATGATTCGTTCAGTGCCGACACCGATTGGCGATGCCTGTAATGCAAAAAAGCGCCAATAATCACCAACATTGCGGAAATGAACACAATGAAGAAAAAAGCCCTGAAACGAAGCACGCCCGATGCATCCTGAATCTGTTGCAGAACCGTTAGTTTCTCTTCGGTTAAGGTGATATGCAGCCCCTCGGCGTTATGAAGGAGCATTTCCAGAGCGGCTTCATGGTCTCCCGAGGCCCGCTGTTGTCGGGCCATGGCTCCAAGTTGTACATATAACTCCTGCTTTGAGTGCAGATCGGCCCACTCTTCAAATGCAAGCTGGTGGGTACCAAACATCCGCAACACCCAAAACATGCGCATCGCCTGTTCAATCTCGTTTTTGGTGAACAGTGTTCCGGCAATGGTTTCTATAGATTCATCAGACGTAGTGGGCATTCCCTTGGCCCGGTAAAGCACATCCTGAATATCATCTACAATTTGTACCGACTCTTCAAACGCAGAAAATTGAACTTCATCACCCGAGTTCATATAGTGCACCAGATGCAGCAGCGCATTTTGTTGCGACTGCGACCAAAGTGAATGCAGCGAAATATAGGTTTGAGATGCCGAGAGTGACACGAACACTACCCAAGACACACCACTTAAAAGAAGAGCTGAACAGACGTAAAAAATTAAAATGTATCGTCCTGGATTCATAAAGTGAACGTTTAAAAGCCCATTTGAACATCTTTGAATAAGTTGTGAGGCAATAACATAGAACAATTGCTTCCCGCCCAAAATAACAGCCACCTCTTGTTATAAAACGCCAATGGTGCTGTTACAGTTTTGTTATAAGTTTTTAAAGCGAGGCGTGTAAGTTGATAGCTCAAATGAAACACCATTCAATAGAGTTATGAAGAAATTGAACGTAGTATCGACGATTATCCTGAGCAGCATGCTGTTGCTGTTTACGCACGATGTACAATCGCAGTCCATTCCCGGATTCAGTACCGACGTGAGCCAGCGCAGCATTTCGCTGAATGAACTAATCCCCGGCGGGCCCGGTAAAGATGGAATCCCCTCCATCGACGACCCCAAATTTATCTCCCAAACCGAAGCCTCCCGTTGGTTACGCGACCAGGAACCGATTGTACTGGTTGAAGTGGACGGAGAAGCGCGTGCTTATCCCATCCAGATTTTAATGTGGCACGAAATGGTGAACGACTGGTTCGGCGACAGGCCTGTGCTGGTTACCTTCTGCCCGCTCTGCTACTCGGCTATTACATTTGACCGGCGCATAAACGGCGAAGTTCACGAATTTGGCGTATCGGGCATGCTGCGCAAAAGCGACATGATTATGTACGACCGTAACACCGAAAGCCTCTGGCAACAGTTTTCTGCCGAAGCACTTGTGGGTGAATATACCGGGGAGTTTCTGGATGTGATTCCAAGTCAAATCATCTCCTTCGCACAATTTCGCGAAAACTTTCCCGGTGCGCAGGTCCTTAGCCGCGACACCGGCCACCGGCGCAACTACGGCCAAAACCCCTATGTTGGCTATGACGATATTAACAGCAATCCATGGGCACTGCAGGAGAGCCCAACCGATCGGATGAAGCCAATGGAGAAGGTGCTGGGTGTACGTGTTGGTGATAATACCATGACCTACCCCTACTCTGTAACCCGAGAACGGGTGGTTTTGCAAGATGATCTGGGCGGCAAAAACCTGGTTATTTTTCATACGGAAGGAGCTGTTTCGGCCATGGACCGAAGCACCATCCACCGCTCGCGCGAGGATGGCTCAACCGGTGTCTTTTTCCGGGAAGTAGACGGGCAAACGCTCGACTTTGAATATGTAAACGGCGAAATCAAAGACAAGCAGACGGGCAGCACCTGGAGCGTGGTTGGCCGCGCTACCGCCGGACCAATGGAGGGCAAACAGCTCGAAACAGCCATCTATGGCGATTATTTTGCTTTTGCATGGCTGGTGTTCTATCCCGAGTCGCCCATTTTTGCTTCCAACCGGTAATGCCGGTTCAAAGTACACGATAATCTACGGTAACACCGCGGTTGTGCAGTTTGCATAACCGCGGTTTTTTTTTGCACAATCCGCCGGGCGCTCAGCGCTATTTTGCACTATGGCATTTCTGCAGTACATTCTTGCTGCTCTCTAAATCAAGCATTTGCATGGTATGAAACATCTTAAGATCAAGCTCTCACTGATATGTAATTATATCATCTTCGCCATTTTATTGAACAGTGTTGGCGTGGTGGTGCTTCAGGTTATTAACGATTTTGGGGTGAATCCCGAATCGGCCAGTGTTCTGGAGGCATACAAAGACCTCTCCATTGCCATCGCCTCCTTTTTGCTGGCGGCCTATATTCCCCGGTTCGGATACAAGCGCTCCATGCTGCTCGGCCTTGGCGTCATTATTACCGGCAGCATATTGATGGCGCTTTTTGGCAGCTTCATCATGTCGCAGCTGCTGTATGCCATGGTGGGTGTCAGTTTTGCACTGGTAAAGGTCTCGGTCTACTCTACGGTAAGCCTCATCACCGACGACTCCAACGATCACGCCAGTTTCATGAGTACACTCGAGGGCTTTTTTATGGTGGGTGTGCTTGGCGGTTTTTGGCTGTTCGGCTACTTTATTGATATCTCCTCGCAGTACGAGTCCATCACCTGGCTCTCTACCTACTGGGTACTGGCGGTGATTGGCGGACTGGCATTCATCCTGCTCTTTACCACACAGTTGGATGAGAGCTCGGTAAAAGAGAACAAAAATACGCCGGGACAGGATTTTATGCAGATGATCGCCCTGGTTAAATATCCGCTGGTCATCTTTTTTGTGCTCGGGGCATTTTTCTATGTCTACATCGAACAGGCCATTAACACCTGGCTGCCCACGTTCAACTTTCAGGTGCTGCAGCTGCCTGATGCCATCAGCGTGCAAATGGCCAGTATCTACGCGGGCTCTCTGGCGGCCGGCCGGTTAATTGGCGGCTGGCTGATGAAGCGCGTTCACTGGTACTATGTGTTGCAGGGTAGCATCATCATTGCCGGTATTCTGGTGCTGCTTGTACTGCCGCTCACCTCCGGCATTGAGCCGGGCTCGGTAACCGGATGGGGCACCGTGCCGCTGGCTGCCTATCTGCTGCCGGCTATCGGCCTGTTTCTGGCGCCCATCTACCCCACCCTCAGCTCATCGGTGCTAAGTGCGCTGCCAAAAAACCGGCAGAGCGGCATGACCGGCCTCATCGTTATCTTTTCTGCCCTGGGTGGCACCAGCGGTTCCATCATCACCGGCTTTCTCTTTGGGCGGCTGGATGGACAGACCGCATTTTATTACACACTGGTTCCGTTGGTACTGCTGGTCATCATCCTGATTTTCTACAAACGGCGACGCGAAACCTTTGAACTGTAACCGACATTCACGCATAGTATGGCAGAGCACATTCCATCCGATCTGATTCAATGCTCCGGCGAGCTGTTTGAAGCCGTACAACAGAGCGGCATCTTCAGCGATTCGAAATACTTTGTAGACTGCACCCCGGCAAAGGACCCATCCGCCATTCTGAAGGCGTTCCGCGCCGAACGCCACTCGCCCGGGTTTGACCTCAAAGCGTTCGTTGATGACCATTTTCATCCTCCCGAAAATCCCGGCGAAGAGCTCTCGATGAAGCAGCACGCAACGTGCAGCGATCATATTCGTGCGTTGTGGCCCCATCTGTTTCGTACATCCGACAAGGATACACCGGAGCACGCCTCGCTGATACCGCTCCCCTATCCCTATGTGGTGCCGGGCGGCCGCTTTCGGGAAATCTACTACTGGGACAGCTACTTTACCGCGCACGGTCTCGTAACCGACGGCCACGCCGATATGGCGGTTCATATGGCGCGTAACTTTGCCTATCTCATCAACAACATCGGTCATGTTCCCAACGGAAACCGGGCCTATTACGGCAGCCGTTCGCAGCCGCCCTTTTTTGTGCCTCTAAGCCAACTTGTGCTGGAGTGTGGAAATGAACAGCTGCTTCAGGAGTTTACGGATGCAGCCATTAAAGAGCACGCCTTCTGGCGGGATGAACCGGGCGAGCCAAACCGCCGCCTGGTACGCTTCACCGACCGTGATGGAACCGCGCATTCGTTAAACCGATATTGGGATGATCACCCTGCACCCCGGCAGGAATCGTGGATTGAAGATGTAGAACTGGCCCGGGATGCAGCTCCAGAACAGCCCGAACCGTTTTACCGCCATATTCGTGCTGCCTGCGAATCGGGATGGGATTTTACCAGCCGCTGGTTTGCAGATGGCCAAAACCTGCGCTCCATTGAAACAACCGATATTCTTCCGGTAGACTTAAATGCACTGCTCTGGTTTTCCGAGACCCGCATCGCCGCGTGGTGCCGTGAGCTGGGACGGGCCGAAACCGCAAACGAATTTGACACCCGTGCCAACGAGCGAAAAGCATCCATTCAATCGCTGATGTGGGATGACGAATTGGGTTTCTACGTAGATTATCATCTGAAAAAAAAGAGCGGCAGTGGCCGGCTCTCTCTGGCAGCGGTATACCCTCTCTATGTTGGCTTGGCTGATCATCAACAAGCCACACAAATTGCGGAGCGATTGGAGAGGGACTTTCTGGCTGATGGCGGCCTGCTCACCACCCCCGTCAATACCGGGCAGCAGTGGGATGCGCCAAACGGTTGGGCACCGCTGCAGTGGATGGCCGTTGTGGGGCTGGAACGCTACGGACACACGACACTGGCCGAAACCGTTGCACGCCGATGGCTTGGCCTGAATGAAGCTGTGTACAAACGCACCGGCAAAATGGTGGAAAAATACAACGTCTCCGACCTGACCAAAAAAGGGGGCGGCGGTGAGTATCCGCTGCAGGATGGTTTTGGGTGGAGCAACGGTGTCTATCAGGCACTGCGCGAACGCTATCCCGCCTGATTAAAACCGGCTCAGAAATTGTGCGGCCCGATCGGCATAGCCGCCGCCAAACAGATTTGCGTGCACCAGCAGCGGATAGAGATTGTAGATCGGAATACGTTCCTCAAACCCGGGATCGATGGGGCGCACAGATTCGTAGGCCCGATAAAACGATTCCGAAAACCCGCCAAACATTCGGGTAAAAGCCAGATCCATTTCCGGGTGGCCGAAGTAGACGGCGGGATCGATCAGTGCCGGTGTGCCGCTTTTTGTAAAGAGCACGTTACCGCTCCAGAGATCGCCATGCAGCAGCGATGGAGGAGATTCCGGGAAAAGATCGGGCAGCTGTGCATAAAACCGATCGGCGCAGGAGAGCAGACTGCGCGACAGACGGCCGCCATCTACGGCGCGGCGGAGTTGCGGGTCAATCCGCTCATCCCGAAAGAAATCGTGCCAGACGGCGTGTTCCCGGTTTCGTTGAGGCAGCCGCCCGATAAAATTGTCGTGATCCAGCCCGAATTGTTCGCCTGTTTTACCATGCAGCTCGGCCAGGCCTTTTCCCAGCACTTCACGATGCGTATCGGTTGGCGTTCCCGGTTGAAAAAACTCCATCAACAAAAAGCCGGGGCACTCACTGTCCGGCTCGTGCGATACAAAAACGGAAGGCACTGCCAGAGAGGTCGCCGCCCGCAGCAGATCCAGACCTTGCTCCTCGGCCCGGAACATTCCGCCTGGAGCGGCTTCGTTCCACTTCAAAAAATAGTCGATACCGCCGGCACGCACACGAGCCGCCCGGTTGATGTCGCCCCCTGACAAGGGCGTTGCCTCTTCAACAGGTGCCGAAAGTTCCCGGCGGATGCGGGTGCGAATCGATTCAGGAATCATCATGGGCGATGTTCTTCACTGTTCAATGTGCTGCTCCAATTGGTCCAATAGCGTCTTACAGCTTCGGTGCACGATATCAAACACATTCCGAAATCCATCCATGCCACCGTAATAGGGATCGGGCACAGCTCCGGTTCCGGGATCAGGATCAAAATCGCGCATGCGGTAGAGCTTGTCGGAATAGCGATTCTGTACATCCAGCTCCCGGATGTTTTCAAAATTTTCGTGATCCATCGCCAGAATCATATCAAACTCTTCAAAATCGGCAGGGGTAAATTTGCGTGCGCGGGAATTGAGTTCCACACCGTTTTCTTCGGCAATTTTTTGGCTTTTGCTGTTGGCTGGCTCACCCACATGATAGGCCGCCGTACCGGCCGAATCGATATAAAAATAGGAGGCGAGACCCCGTTTGTTCACCAAATGCTGAAAAATACCTTCGGCAGTCGGGCTGCGGCAAATATTTCCGAGGCAGACAAAACAGACGGCATAGGGATTTTCTTTGGTGATGGGGCGCTCTACTTGGGCGTTGATACCGGGCATGATAAAAGTGGTTTTAAGATTGTTCTATTCTGTTTTATTAACCGAAAAGCTCGTTTTTTCGTTGATCAGATTCAACTATAATGCGCCTGTGCAGAGCGCTAATAAAAAGTTGTAAAGTGCTGTGCATCCCTCCCGACGCTTTCGGATATTAAACCACTTATTGAAACAGAACCCAATCACGATGATGACACAACGAATACTACGTGGCTTTTTGCTGATACTATTTTCGCTCGGTATGGCTCTAACTGCCGATGCCCAACAAAACGCAAACTTTGAACGAGCCGAGCAGTTTACATCCGACCGGATGCAAAAACTGGTAGGCAGCACCTTTGTTCGCACCAACTGGATTGAAGACGAAGACCGCTTCTGGTACGAATGGGAAGATGCCGATGGCAAACGATGGGAATTTGTGGATGCCGCACGGCAATCCCGCCGTCCGCTGTTCGACAGGGGATTGATTGCCGAACGCCTCTCGGAAGAATTTAATCGCGGATTTGATGCTAAAAATCTGGAAATCAGAGGATTTGACTACGACACCGATCGCGGCTTTTTCACCTTTCATGTAGATAGTGTCGAGTTTAAATATCACATCGATCGCGACGAGCTGGTGCGGGGCGACTCCCTGAAACCCGACGAAAGCGAGCGGTGGCAAACCTTTTCGCCCGACAGTACCTGGATCGCCTTTGCCCGCGAGCACGACCTCTATGTGATGCGCGCCGATGATCCCGACAGTACCGAAATTCGCCTTACCAACGACGGCGAGCGGTGGTACAGCTTTCAGGCGGATCATGGAGATACCACCTCCACCAAACGGCTTCGGTCGCGTGCACAATGGTTCGAAGATTCTCAAAAACTCTACGTAAAACGCCAGGATTGGCGCGAAGTTGGCGAGCTGTGGGTCATCAATACCATCAAGCAGCGGCCGGAACTGGAAACCTATAAATACAACCTGCCCGGCGAGGACGATCACTATCAGGATGAAATCATCGTCTTTGATATGGACACCCACGAAAGCGTACGGCTCGACACCGACAAGTGGCCCGATCAATCACTGGGAGGGGTCTACTTTAGCAACGGCGGCATCTACACCTCCGACCAATCCGACTACCTCTGGATTCTGCGCCGCACCCGCACGTGGGACGAAATTGATGTGGTAAAAGCCAACACCGCCACCGGAGAAGCCGAGGTGCTCTGGTCGGAAAAGAGCGAACCCTATTTTAATGTGATGAACTCCTATCTGGGCGTCATCAACAATGGCGAAGAGTATCTGTGGCAGAGCGAACGCACCGGCTGGGGACAGCTCTACCGTTACGACAGCCAGGGGAATCTGATAAACCGCGTAACCCGGGGACAATTTATGGTAGCCGATGTGGCCGCCATCGACACCACAGCACGCACCATCTTCTTTGAGGGGTATGGTGCCGAGGAGGGCCGCAATCCATTTCATGCGCACTATTACAAAGTGAACTTCGACGGCTCGGGCCAGGAGCTCATCACCCCCGAAGAGGCCAACCACAACGTATCGTTCAGCGACAGCCGGGGCTATTTTGTACAGAATTTTTCACGGCCCGATCTGCCGCCAAAAACGGTACTTCGCGATCACCGCGGGCGCCTGATTATGGAACTGGAACAGACCGATATCTCCCGGCTGGAAGAGACCGGCTACACGCTGCCCGAGGTCATTTCGGTGAAGGCAGCCGATGGGCGAACCGATCTGTACGGGGTGATGTGGAAGCCGAGCCATTTCGATCCCGATAAAGAGTATCCCATCATATCGTACGTCTATCCGGGGCCGCAGGTAGAACCCTATCCGCGTGGATTTTCCATCGGCGGAACCGCGGCACGGGCCCAGGCTTTGTCGGAGGTCGGCTTTGTGGTGGTAGCTCTGGGGAACCGCGGCGGAAGCCCGTTACGCGAAAAATGGTATCATCAATTCGGGCACGACAATCTGCGTGACTACGCACTGCCCGACAACCGGTACGGAATTGAGCAATTGGCTTCCAAACGTTCCTACATCGATCTCTCGCGGGTGGGCATTTACGGCCACTCCGGTGGCGGATTTATGAGTACCGCTGCGCTGCTTACCTACCCCGACTTTTTCAAGGTGGCCGTCTCCTCGGCGGGCAACCACGATAACAACGTATACAACATCTGGTGGGGCGAAATTCACCACGGGGTATCGGCCAAAACCGACTCCGTGACGGTAACCAACGGCGACGGTGACGAGGTAAAAGAGGAGCGAACCACGTTCAGCTCGCGCATACCGGCCAACCAGGAGCTGGCTTCCAATTTGCAGGGACGATTGCTGCTGGTGCACGGCGAGATGGATAACAACGTACACCCCGCCAACACCTACCGCATGGTAGATGCACTGATACGCGCCGGAAAACGGTTTGATCTGATGATCTTCCCGGAGGCGCGCCACGGGTTCGGCCGCTACAGCGCCTACTTCGAACGGATGCTGTGGGATTATTTTGCCGAACACCTGCTCGACTATCGCGCCGAGGGTGTCGATTACAACATCCCGGATCATCTGGAGTAGGC
>JBLRWS010000055.1:0-15066 GCA_047921075.1 Balneolaceae bacterium
CCCCCCTACGTCGTGTACTCCGCATTGATGCGAACGTACTCGTACGAGAAATCGCTGCCCCAGCCTACCGCTTCGGCACTGCCGGTGTTCAGGTCGATGAGAATGATGATGGTGGAGGATTTCATCACGCTGTCAAGTTTTCGGCGGACCCCTTCAACCGGCTGCGCTTTTTCCAGAACGGAATGCATCGTTTTCAGGTCGGTGCCGATCTGCAGATCGAGCTCATCGGGGTCAAAATCGACACCCGCACGTCCCGCCGCAGCGATGATGCGTCCCCAGTTGGGATCGGAGCCAAACACCGCGGTTTTTACCAGATTGGAGTTGGATACCGTGCGCACCACCTGCCGGGCTTCCTCTTCGCTGTTCGCCCCTTTCACGCGGTACTCCACCAGCTTTGTCGACCCCTCACCGTCGCTTACAATCAGCTTGGCCAGATGAGTGCAAAGCTCCTCCAGATGAGATAAAAACAGTTCATACGCTTCATTTTTTTCGGCGATGGGCGTGTTGCCGGCCTGGCCGTTGCACATAATCGCCACCATGTCGTTGGTAGAGGTATCTCCATCCACCGTAATCATGTTGAACGATTTGTCGACCGCTGTGCGCAGCGCCTGATCGAGCAGGGCCGGCTCAATGGCTACATCACACACGATAAAACCGAGCATGGTACCCATGTTGGGATGAATCATCCCCGACCCTTTCGCGATCCCGGCCATGCGAATCTCCGTCTCGCCCATCGTGTAGGAGGTATACCCCTCCTTGGCGAAGGTATCGGTGGTGAGGATGGCGTTGGCCGTCAGCGATCCCGCCATGTCGCGGTCCGACAGTTTCAGCACGCACTCTTTGATGCCGCCCAAAACCTTGTCGGTTGGAAACGGTTCGCCGATCAGCCCGGTCGAAGCTACCAGTACCTCCTCGGGGTCAATACCGAGCTCAGCCGCCGTAGTCTCTGCCATCGCCACGGCACCCTCGTACCCTTTTTTGCCGGTACAGGCGTTGGCATTGCCGGAGTTAATCACAAACGCCTGCGCCTTGCCGTTCTGAATATGTTTACGGCTCACTTTGATCGGCTCGGCACAAACCACATTGCGTGTAAAGACGGCGGCGGCAGACGCGGGAACATCGGAATAGATCAGCGCAATATCCCGCCGTTTCGATTTGATGCCCATATGGGCACCCCAACAGGTAAAGCCGCGTACATGAGTGATGTTTTTTAGCATGGAATAAGAATCTGAGTAGTTATGAGCGAGTTGGGTGAATGGTATCGGTGGCGGAGACCCTCTTAGGGGTTGAGCGGAATCAGATCCAGCCCGGTCGATTCGATGAGGCCGAACTGAATATTCATATTCTGAACGGCCTGGCCGGCCGCCCCTTTCATCAGGTTGTCGATGGTGGAGACGGTGATAATGCGGTTGTTACGTTCGTCGTAGGTTACGTGAACGTCGCAGTAGTTGGAGCCGCGCACATGCTTCAGCATCGGTGGGACGTCGCTGACGCGCAGGAAATGCTCTTTCTCAAAAACGGAGTGGAACAGCTCATCCAGCATGGTTTGATTCATCTCCTTCTTGGGCGTGGAGTAGGTGGTGGTTAAAATACCGCGGTCGATCGGCAGCAGATGCGGGGTAAACAGTACGCGCACCTCCTTGCCGGTGTAGCCGCCGATACTCGTCTCAATTTCGGGGGTATGCCGATGGCCCGCAATAGCGTACGCCTTAAAATTGCCAAACAGCTCGGGAAAGTGTGTGCCCGGCTTGGCGGTGGCTCCGGCTCCCGTTACGCCCGATTTGGAATCGATCACGATCCCTTCCGGCTCAATCATATCGTATTTGATGAGCGGCGTGAGCGGCAGAATGGCCGACGTTGGGTAGCATCCGGGATTGGCCACCAGCCGTGCGTTGCGAATGCGGTCGCGGTAGAGCTCGGGAAGCCCGTACACCGCATGTTCAAAAAACTCGCCGGCGATGTGCTCTTTACCGTACCACTGCGTGTAGATATCGGGTGACGGAAGACGGAAATCGCCCGAGAGATCGATGGTGAGGTAGCGATCAAGGCCGTGCTCTTTCACAAAATCCATCGACACCCCGTGCGGCAGCGCCAGAAAGACCACATCGGGATCGTAATCGCCAACCGCCGATGCCGGCTCGAGCTTCAGGCTGCTGATGTCCTTCAAATGGGGATGAATCGACGTAACCGATTGTCCCGCTTTGGATTGACTGGTTATACATTCAATGGAAACGTCGGGATGCCGCAGTAACAGGCGGAGAAGTTCCGATCCTGTATACCCTGTGGCTCCGACAATGGCGACTTTTATTTTAGACATTGGATCAACGTATTCAGATTAAAAATCTATGCTTGGTGCGGTCAGCCCTGCTTCGCTTCCACCGCTTTGATCGACTCTACCAGAACATCTACCAGCCGGTCGATCTCTTCTTTGGTGATGATGAGCGGCGGCACGAGGCGGATCACCACGTTGGAGGCGCAATTCGAGAGCACCCCGCGATTCATCATCTCAACCACCACGTCGGCGCCGGGGAAGTTGAGCTCCACGCCTACCATCAATCCGCGTCCGCGTACGTCGCGAATGGCGTTCCAGTTGGTAGAAATATCGCGCAGGCGGGTCATCAGGTACTCGCCTTTCTTGCGGGCCATCTCGCAGAGGTCGTCGTCTTCGATCACGTTCAGCGTCTCCAGCGCAACGGCGCACGCCAGCGGGTTGCCGCCGTACGTGGTTCCGTGGTTGCCGTAGTCGAACGCACTGGCAAACGGCTCGCGGGCCATCACCGCCCCGATCGGAAAGCCGGATCCGAGCGCTTTGGCCGACGCCACAATATCGGGCACCACGCCGTAATGCTGATATCCGAACATGGTTCCGGTTCGGGCGATGCCGCACTGCACTTCGTCGGCAATCAGAGGCACATCGTACTCTGTGCAGAGCTCCCGAAGCCGTTTCACATACGCGTCGCTGACCGGCACGATGCCCCCTTCGCCCTGAATCGGCTCAAAAATCACGCCCGATACATCCTTATCCATGCGCTTTTCAAGTGCTTCAACATCGTTAAAGGGAATGCGTTCGAAACCCGTCGGCATGGGCGAAAATCCATCCTGATATTTATCCTTACCCATCGCAATGGTGCCGAGCGTACGTCCGTGAAAGGCGTTCTCCATCGACAAGACGGGGCCGTTTTTCCCTTTTTTGTTCGCATAGCGGCGGGCCAGCTTGATGGCGCCCTCCACCGCTTCCGCACCGCTGTTGCAGAAAAAGGCGCGGTCGAGGCCCGACACCTTCACCAGCTTCTCGGCCAGATCACTCTGCGGCTGGTTGTAGTAGAAATTGGAGATGTGCATCAGCTTACCGGCCTGCTTCTGCACGGTGCGCACAATGCGCGGATGGGAATGGCCCAGACTGTTTACCGCAATGCCCGACAGGGCGTCGAGATATTCGTTGCGCTCGTCATCCCACACCATACACCCTTTTCCTTTTACCAGTGTAATGGGATAGCGTTTGTAGAGCTCCATGTGGTAGCGGTCGGCCTTCTTTTTGGCCGGCTGTTTCCCGATCAATGTTTTGGCTGCTTTGAGAACTTTACCTGTAATATTTTTTTTACCTGACATTTGGTTGATTCCTGATTTCTTTGGTTACAAAATAGCGTTACGGTGTTCGGGATGGCTGCTTCTCTCCGGAAAACGTGGTGCCGATCGATCCCGGTTCGGCTAAAATACGCAACAAATTTCCTTTTTCTGTACCGTCGATGATAGAGACCGATCGAACACCCGACTCCAATGCGTAGAGACACGCTTCCACTTTGGGGATCATCCCGCCTTGAATCACCGAGCCGAACAGCGCCCGCGCTTCGTCGGCGGTGAGCTGCTCCAGCCGGCTTTCGGGATCGTTGATATCGCGTAACAGTCCGGTGATGTTGGTCATAGCCACCAGCGTATCGGCAGCCAGAGCGCCGGCAACGGCACCGGCAAACATATCGGCATTGATGTTGTAATCCTCTCCATCCTCTCCGACCGAAATTGGTGAAAGAACCGGGCAGTAGCCGTTTGTGAGCAGCATCCGGATCAGCCCGGGGTTCACATCGGAGGCGTCACCCACAAATCCGAGGTCGTGCTCCGTGCCCTCTTCATCGGAGCGGTGAATTCGTTTTTTGGCGGTGACCGTGCGGCCGTCTTTTCCGGAGATTCCCACCGCCTCAACCCCTGCGTGCAGCAGACGGGATACCAGTTGTTTGTTCACATTGCCGCTGAGCGCCATCTCCACATAGCGAATGGATTCGGCGCCGGTTACGCGGTGTCCGCCAACAAAATGAGACTCTATACCGGCCGTCTCGAGCAGAGCGGCAATTTCAATACCGCCGCCGTGCACAACCACCACGGAAGCGCCGGTTTTGTGCAGACGGGCAATTTGGCGGACGATCTCATCCAGGACCGGCCGGTTTTGAAGGGCGTTGCCGCCCACTTTTACGACCATGGTGCGGCCGGCGAGTGAGGAGAGAAGCGATTCAGACGGGTCGGAATCCCGGTGCAGGGTGCTCATGCAATCGGTGATAGCATTAGGTTCGGTTTATTGTGACATCGGCCCCAAACTCGGGGTTTCAGCGATTCTGTTGCAGATTGAGCGGTTCAAAAAACAACATTTTCGGGTTGTAAGATACAAACATCTCCATCCACCTAACAATTTGAAGCACAAGCACGTTCGGCGAGGGTGACAGAAGAACCGCATGGTTATGCGGTGGATCGCCCCCCTGTAGATCGTAGCTTTACGGAGAGACATTCAAAAAGTAGAGCACACGAAGAATGGTCGTTGTGGATTGAACGCCGCCTCGGCCCTCCGGTTGACGCAGGAGTGAGTTATACAGATTATTCATCAAGTGAGGACAGACGGTGCATGGATTCGTTCATGCACCGTTTTTTTTTGATCAGCCGTTTGGATAGGACGTTACAAGAGCGATGATCCGGTCCAGATCCTCATCATCAACCTGAAAGTGAAAGGTAGCCCGAATGGTTTTCGGGCCAAAGGGTATCATCCCGGCTCCCTGATCGGCAAATCGTGTGCACGCCTCTGCCGCGGTGCCTTCCATCACGTCAAACAGCACGATGTTTGTCTCCACATCCGGCAGGTGAATGGCAAAGGCGGGATGGGCATCCACCGCTTCCGCGAATTTCCGTGCCCGGCGGTGGTCATCGGCCAGCAGCGGCAGATGTCGGGTTACGGCGTAATCGGCGGCTGCGGCAAGCAATCCAATCTGACGCATGCCTCCGCCCCACATTTTTCGAAGGCGGCGCGCTTTTGTAATCCGCTCCTT
Source organism: Balneolaceae bacterium (assembly GCA_047921075.1). GTDB lineage: Bacteria > Bacteroidota > Rhodothermia > Balneolales > Balneolaceae > JBLRWS01. The sequence goes on from JBLRWS010000055.1 coordinate 5,307, forward strand.
CGATGCCAGCACCATGGAGCCGACGGGTGCGCCCAGCCCCTTGCTGAAACAGATGGAGATGGTATCGGCAACGGTGCCGAAAAACTGTGCGTCGATACCGGTAGCGGCCATGGCATTCCAGATGCGCGCACCATCCAGATGGAGGAACAGTCCGTGCTCGTCGGTCAGGCGGCGCAGCGCCAGCAGCTCATCGCGGCTGTAGCAGGCACCGCCCCCCTTGTTGGTGGTGTTTTCGACGGCAATAACACGGGTATGGGGATCCCAATCGTTGGCTGTGCGAATGGCTGTTGCGGCGAGATCGGCCGAAAGCTTGCCCCGGGTGCCCTTCAAAGGGCGCAGCTGCACCGATGAGAGATGCGCCGCCGCACCCGACTCATAATTGAACACGTGGCCCAGCTCGTCGATGATCACCTCATCGCCCGGCTGCGTGAGCACTGCAATGCAGAGCTGATTGCCCATCGTACCACTCGGTACAAACAGGCCTGCCTCCATGCCAAAGAGGTCGGCCATTTTCTGCTCAAAGCGGTTCACGGTCGGATCTTCGCGAAACACATCATCGCCCACCTCCGCCGCACACATCGCCTCCAGCATACCCGCCGTGGGCCTTGTCACCGTATCGCTCCTTAAATCAATCATAATAACCACCACTCAATACTCTATACTCACTACTCACTACTCACCACTCAATACTCAATACTCAAAAAACCCCTCACCCGTCTTATCCCCCAGCTTACCGGCATCTACCATTTTTACCAGCAGCGGACAGGGACGATATTTGGGATCTTTAAATCCGTCGTACAGCACATGCAAAATATCGAGGCAGACATCCAGCCCGATAAAGTCGGCCAGGCGCAGCGGACCCATCGGATGGGCCATACCCAGTTTCATCACCTCATCCACATGCTCGGCGGTAGCCACCCCTTCGTGCACGCAGAAAATCGCTTCGTTGATCATCGGCATCAGCACGCGGTTGCTCACAAAACCGGGAAAGTCGTTGGCCGGTACCGGCACTTTGCCCAGGCTTTTGGAGATTTCGGTGATGGTATCGGTCACCTCCTGCGAGGTCTCCAACCCATTGATCACTTCCACCAGCTTCATCACCGGAACGGGATTGAAAAAATGCATCCCGATAAACCGCTCCGGCCGGCTTGTAACCGCCGCCAGTTTGGTGATGGAGATCGAGGAGGTATTGGAGGCAAAAATGGCGTGATCGGGCGCGGCCTCATCCACCGCCTGAAAGATTTTCTTTTTGAGCTCAAAAATTTCCGGTACGGCCTCAACCACCAGGTCGGCACCTTTGGACGCATCCGCCGCATCCAGCGATACCGAAATGCGGCCGAGCGCAGCGGTTTTCTCCTCTTCGGTCAGTTTCTCTTTGGCCACCATCCGCTCCAGGTTTTTGGTGATGGTAGCCAGTGCGCGGTCGGCAAATTCCTGTTTGGTCTCGGCAAGCGTGACGTTATACCCACTCTGCGCAAACACATGCACAATGCCGTTGCCCATCGTTCCGCCGCCAATTACCGTTACGTTCTTCACTTCACTCATGGTATGATTGCTCCACTTTTTTTAAATCGCGTTGAGGATGGCCCGGCGCTGCACCCGCATCGGCTCCTGCAGATTGGGAGGCGGCCGGCCATTGTCGTTTCATTCGGCTTTGAGAGTATGTATTTTAGAAGCTATTTTCAACCTAAAAGTACCTCTTTGGCCGTCATGAACAGACCGCAGAGCTCCATATCAAGCCCTACTGCCTCCGGCGGCCATATTGCCATCAAACAACGGAGCGTGTTGTGAGCACTGTCGTCCGCATTCTGCTGCTCATTCTTTTTCTGGTGATCGCATTCAGCGCCATTGCCCTCTATCAAACCATCAACAAAACACTACCCAATTACGACACCGAGCTGCAGCTGTCGGGGCTGAATGAACCGGTGGATGTGCATCGCGACCCGTTTGGCGTACCGCTGATTATTGCATCGGGTGAGGAAGATCTTTTTATGGCGGCCGGATATATTCACGCGCAGGAGCGGCTCTGGCAGATGACGCTCTTTCAGTTGATGGCCGAAGGGCGCTTTGCCGAATTTTTGGGCGAAGAACTGCTACCGTACGACCGGCACCAGCGCACCATCGGTATCTGGGAAACCGCCCGCCAAATCGAGGCGCAGTCTCCCGATTCACTCCTCGAACGGCTGCAATGGTATGCCAACGGCGTAAACGCTTTTGTGGATGAAAACCGCCGGCAATTGCCACTCGAATTTGCCCTGCTGGATGTGGAGCCGATTCGATGGACCCCAACCCACTCGATTGCCGTGAGCCGCCTTCTGGCGTGGAATCAAAACATCAGCTGGCAACATAAAATGACCTACGCCGCGCTGGCCGGGCGCGTATCACAAGGCGTACTCCACGAGCTTACGCCCGCCTACCGCAGTGGCGACCCGGTTCTGCTTACCGAGGCTCAAACACGGGCACTCTCTGCAGCGCTCCCTTTTTTGGATCGTGAACACCGCCTGCGCGACCGTCTTGGCAACAGCGGCATCGCCGTGGGCAGCAACGCCTGGGCCGTGCAGGGCAGCCGTACGGCAAGCGGTGCACCCATGCTGGGCGGCGATCCGCACATGGGGCTCAGCATTCCCGGTTTCTGGTTTGAACTCTCCTACCTCTCCCCAACCATGACGATCTCCGGAGCGACTATTCCCGGGGCGCCGTTTGTGATTTTAGGCCGGAACAACCGAATGGCGTGGAGCATCACCAACAGCATGGCCGACGATACCGATTTCTATCTGGAACAGCTGGATGAAGCCAATGAACGCTATGTGGCCGACTCGGCAAACGGCGAAGCGGTCTACCGCGATCTGCAGTGGCGCGATGAGATCATCCGCGTAAAAAACGGAGACGATCGGCTGGTTCGAATCGCCCACACCCACAACGGCCCGCTGGTAGATGAAGAACTGTTTGACGAAAGATACGCTGATCCCCGCTACCGCGTAGCGATGCGCTGGAGCGGGCACCGGCCCGGTAATGAGTTGTGGGCGTTTTACCGTATGAATCGGGCAGAGACCATGCCGGAATTTCAGGCGGCACTGGAGGACTTTACCTCCCCGGTCATGTCGTTTATCTACGCCGATTCCAGCGATAACATCGCCCTCTTCACTGCCGGTCATGTTCCGGTACGGTCGCAGCCGCGTCTCGCCTTTCGCGAGGGATGGAACCCGGCGCACGACTGGCAGGGCGTCATTCCGTTTCAATCGCTGCCACGCGCTGTAAATCCGCCCCGCGGTTTTGTGGCCCATTCCAACAACAAACTGCACGGCGATAGTTATCCGTGGTACTTTTCCACCTTTTGGGAGCCGCCGTCGCGCATCGCCCGCATCGAGCAGGTACTGGGCGAGAATCGCTCGGTAACACTGCACCATATGCAGCAGCTGCAGAATGATGTACGCTCGCATCACGCTGCGGAGCTTACACCGGTACTGTTGCCGTTGCTGCGGCGTGTGCAGCAAGCTCAGGAGTTTGATGTGGCCATCACCTATTTCGAGAACTGGAACTATCAGTATCGCCTCAACTCTACCGCAGCCACCCTGTTCGATCTCTTTTTTATCAACCTGTCGCAGGCGGTTCTTCGCGAATATGTAGATGACGAGCTGCTGCCCCATCTGCTGTATATGGAGCAGATTCCCGCCATTGTGGTGCGCAACCTGCTGATGGATAGCGGCTCCATGTTCAACATCGCCTCCGAAGAGATGGCCCGTACCCGCGACCGGCTGGTGTATGAAAGCATGGCGGCAACCCTCGACGAATTACGCAGCGAACTGGGAACCGAACCGTTTGAATGGCGTTGGGAATCGAAGCACAAGCTCACACTGGAACCACCGCTGCTGGGCGAAGCCGCCCGCGACGAAAACGCACCGGCAATGCTTCGGATGATTGTACGTAATCTATTTAACCGCGGACCGTTTGCTGTAACCGGCCACGGACAAACGGTAAACAAAATGGAGTACCGATGGGATGAACCGTTTCGGGTGACGTTGGGTCCGTCAATCCGGCGAATCGTCGATTTTTCAGAACCGGGCCGCACGCATTCCGTATTGCCGACCGGGCAGTCGGGCCACCCGCTCTCGCAGCATTATGGCGATCAGACCGACCTCTGGCTGGACGGGCGATACCGCATTGTATTTTCGGACAGCAGCCTGTTCCGAAACGCAACCATTCGAACCACGCGTTTTCTGCCCGACGGCAGGTAACCCGATCAAACCACGGAAGCAAAGCAACCGAAAGAGGCGTATACAATGCTTAAAAAGATTTTAAATAGATACATTTATTGATTGATATACAATATGTTATACGATTTATATAAATATTTTCTACAGGCGATGCTGCCATCGTTTTCGCTGCTTTCCCTGCTTCTCATAGTGGCCGCCTGCTCTACCACTGAGCCGGCGGTTGCCCCCGACGAGCCGATCCCCGACCTGCCTGAACCGGTTGTGGAAAAAGTAGCAGCACCCGGGGAGCTCGTGAATGGAGTATCGATCGACTCCCTGCTGGCCGGACTCTCACTGCGCGAAAAGATTGGCCAGCTTTTTGTAGTGCCGGCCAACGGACGATTTACCGGTGCGCACGATCCCTCCTATCTCCGCCTGAAACAGCTGGTGCAGGAGGCGAAGGTAGGCGGACTCATCTTCATGCGCGGCGATGTGTACGGGCAGGCTGTGATGACCAACGAGCTGCAGGCACTGGCCGATATTCCGCTCTGGATCACGCAGGATATGGAGTTTGGCGCCGCCATGCGGGTAGACGGCACCACCCGGTTCACCCCGGCCATGGGAATTGCCGCTACCGGCTCGGCGACCAACGCATACCTGAAGGGGAAAATTACCGCGCGTGAAGCGAAAGCGCTCGGCGTGCATCAAATTTTTGCGCCGGTGCTGGATGTAAACAACAACCCCGATAACCCGGTGATAAACGTGCGGTCATTTGGGAGTCTGCCCGGCGATGTAACCCGATTCGGGCAGTATTTCATTGACGGTGTGGAGAGCGAGGGCGTCATGGCCACGGCCAAACATTTTCCCGGCCACGGCGACACCGATGTCGATTCCCATCTGGCGCTGCCCACCATCCCCCACGGGTGGGACCGCCTCTCGGATATTGAGCTGGAGCCGTTTCGAATCACCATCAACCAGGGCCTGCGCAGCGTCATGAGTGCCCACATCACCTATCCGCAAATCAGCAGCCACATCGGCCGCCCGGGCACCCTTGATGAATCGATTCTCAACCGGATCCTGATCGATTCGCTTGGATTTAACGGCCTGGTGGTCACCGATGGGTTGAACATGCGCGGAATTACCGATCACTTTTCGCCCGGTGAAGCGGTGGTGCTCTCGCTGCTGGCCGGTGCCGATATGATGCTGATCAGTCCCGATGTGCTCTCCGCGATCGATGAAGTGGAAGCCGCGGTGCACGACGGACGCATCACCGAGGAGCGAATCGACCAATCGGCGCGAAAAATCCTGACCCTGAAAGCGGGAGCGGATCTTTTTAGCCGTACCCCGATCGATATTGAAACGCTGAATCAGCGCATCAATCCGCCGCTGTATCAGTCCATCGCCGACCGCATCGCGCGGCAGTCGGTAACCATTTTGAAAGATGATAAGGGCATTCTGCCGATCCGGGATATCGATTTTAACCGGGTCATGGTGCTCACCGTGGCCGACGACCGAAGCGGCACCACCGGCTCGGCCCTGGCGCGGGAACTGCGCAACTATCACGCCAATGTACAGTCGTTTCATCTCGACCGGCGCACCGGTGCCGAGGAGCGGCGGGAGATCCTTCAGGCTGCCCGTGATGCCGACCTGCTCGTCATCGGAAGCTTTATCATGGTACGCTCCCATCAGCCGATACAGCTGCCGGATGAATTTGAGTCGCTGCTGCGCACCCTTACGCGGTTGAGCACACCCTCCGTGCTGATCGCCTTTGGCAACCCTTATCTGGTGCGCGACCTGCCGCAAGCCGATGTGCAGGTGCTGGCGTGGTCGTCCGATCAAAATCAGGTGGTGCAAACGGTGCCGGCTCTGGTGGGTGCATCCACCGTTCAGGGCCGCATCCCTGTCGATATTCCCGGCCACTTTTCGATGGGTGATGGAGTCCCGTCAGAGCGAACCGCGCTTCGGATAGGCACGCCCGAACAGGCCGGAATGAGCAGCGACAAACTGCTGGAGATAGACCGCATCATGCATCGCGCCATTCGAGATTCGGTATTTCCGGGTGGTGTGGTGGGCGTGGCCAAAAATGGCGTGATGGTCTGGAACCACGGATATGGGTATCACGATTACACCAAAACGCGGGCGGTATCGGAGCAGGATGTGTACGACATCGCTTCTGTAACCAAAATTATGGCTACCACCGCCGCCGTAATGAAACTGGTGGATGAGGGAAGTCTGAGCCTCGACGACCGGATTTCGGCATACATCCCGGAGTTTGGTGAGGGGCGGAAACGGGAGATCACCATACGCCATCTTCTGCTGCACACCTCGGGCCTGCCGGCATTCCGAACCTATGTGGATGTGTATCAGACGCGCGGCGAAATTTTGAACGCCATCCGCAGCGAGCCGCTGATTAACGAACCGGGAGCGGCCTATGTGTACAGCGATCTCGGGTTTATTCTGCTGGCAGAAATTGTAGAAAAAGTATCGGGCCTGCGTATCGATCGCTATGTGCGAAACCGCCTCTACTTTCCCATGGGGATGATCTCTTCCCACTTTAACCCGAAACAGGTTGGCCGCTGGATGAGTAACCGCATCCCTCCCACCGAAATTGACGATGTGTACCTTCGCGGAACCGTACAGGCCGAAGTACACGACGAGCGCGCCTGGTTTATGGATGGCGTGGCGGGCCATGCCGGGCTCTTTTCCACCACCCGCGATATGGCCATTTTCGCACAGATGCTCCATCAGGGTGGCATCTATGCCGGGCAGCGTTATTTTAGCGAAGAGACCGTAACCCAATTTCGCTCGCGGCAATCGGAACTGAGCGGACGCGGATTTGGGTTCGACCGTAAAAGCGAAGGGTTCAGCAGTGCCGGCGAGCGTACCGGGCCGGAAACGTTCGGCCACCTCGGGTTTACCGGCACCAGCATCTGGATGGATCCTGATCAGGAGGTGACCATCATTCTGCTAACAAACCGAACCTATCCGCACCGCGACCGAAGCCGCGGCATCTCCCGCATTCGCGCCGAGATTGCCGACGCCGTCATGAACAGCATAGAAGAGTAAATTATGAATCATATACCGGATCACTCCTATTCACCCTATTCGAAACAAAAAAGCAGCTGCCTGATACAGGGGCAGTCGGGCACGCTCTATCCCGGCGTGCGGATCGAGAACATCGCCTTCCCGCTCTCCATATCGGCCCTGCAGGCGGCCATTTGCAGCTGCCTGGCCAATGGCGACCGGCCCGTATCCATTGCCGCATCCGGTGCACCATCAGAGCTGACCGACCACTGGATATCACTGTTTGAACTATCCGAAGTAGATGCTTTTCCCGATGATGCACCTCTGTTTAATCCCTTCATAGAGATCAACCGGTCGGTATTTGACCGGCTAAACGATGAGCTGGCCCGGGCGGTGACTCCCCACTCCAACTTTCCGGTAGCCGCCCTGCTCGAAACCGAAAAGGGAATAGTGGCTGGCGCAAATGTAGAGGTAGAGGCGTGGGCGCTGGGACTCTGTGCCGAGCGGGTGGCCCTTTCGCGCGCCGTTAGTGCCGGCTGCACCGAATTCAAAAAAATCTACGTCTACGCCCCAAAAGGAGATATTTCGAGTCCCTGTGGCGCATGCCGGCAGGTACTGGCCGAGTGGATGCCGGAACAGATGGCAGAGCTCCACCACGGCGACGGCACCCACTCCACCCATCTCGTTTCGGAACTGCTCCCCTTTGCATTCCGTACCGCATCGCTTTAAGTCAGACCCTTTTTTTATGATCGATTTTATTGCCGTTCTCGATTTTGACCATATGGATAACGGGCTTTTTTTGGCCACACTTGCCAAATCGGTGGCGGCCCGTACGGGCCGCGGCATTCTGCTGCACGGCGACAGCGCCTACACCGACCGGCTCATACAAACCGGCATGATGCGCGAAGATGCTAAAATCCGGGCCATGAAAGACCTGAACCACCGGCTGGTTGCGCTATTTGCCGATGAGGGGGTAGCCACCATCGGGCTGCATGGCTATCAAAAAGAGATGATACAGGTGCATCATGATGACTATGAGGTGCAAAAAGAGGCTGTAGCTGCACTGCCGGTCACTCCGCACCTAATTCTCTCCTGCCTGGTACAACCTTCGGGGGAACCCGTGCAGAAGCTACACGCTGCGCCGATTGATAAGCTGGCCGACCAACTCCGAACCACCTTTGAAGCCGCCGATCTGATGGTTTTTGGCGTACACCCCGACGGGGAGATCATCAAACAGGAGCTGCCCCCGGAGGCTGCACCCGGCAGCGAGGCCTACAAGCAGTTGCGGCCGTCCATTCCCGGGCCGTTCCGCGATGTCTCCTTTCCGTTTCACCTCACCACCGCCACGGGATTGAGAACCTGGCCTGCCGACGGAAGCTCCTGCCGTGTGGGGTAAGCACGTAAAAAACATGCGGTTCCTCTTCACCTGCAACAATCTAAAAGGATCGACAGAGACTTGTTTCAGACTCGTTGCCCGCGGCAGGGCTCAAATCGGGCTCACAACGCTGATTGCCAAAATAAATCGGCCAATATCATTCATAAGTAGCGGTTTACCCTGTTTTTAATTTGAAGATTACAACGGCGTTCTATAGTTTCCCTGCATTCAGCGTTACCAAACAGTAAATGTAAATTAGATTAGGAGCATATATGAGCAGAATTGAACAGATGAAGTCACTGATTGACGAACTCGAACCAGATATGGTCAAGTTTTACGAAAAGGGAAATAAAGCCGCCGGAACGCGTGCCCGTAAACAGCTGCAGGAAATTAAAAAGGTATCCCAGGAAATCCGTCTCGAAATTCAGGACATGAAAAATTCCGGACAAGTATAACCGACTGCTACTACCGAGAAAAGCCGTGCTGTGTCACGGCTTTTTTTATTTGATAATACCCGCTTTTTAAAAATTTTTTTGCTTGACAAGCGTTTCCAAGTTCCCTTATATTTGATGCCTGTCAAAAACGATGTTGTCCTGACATTTTCGTTAAAACAGGCACCGATTCCTCGGTAGCTCAGTGGCAGAGCAGTTGGCTGTTAACCAATTGGTCGTAGGTTCGAATCCTACCCGGGGAGCTTGAAAAAGCCCGCATGTTCTCTTTTGAATGTGCGGGCTTTTTTTATTTTCCATGAGTCCCCTTTTCGATGAAAACCACACTTTACATACTCCAGTCGCAAACAAAGCACACCTATTACATCGGGGTCACTCAAAACCTCGAACAACGACTCCAATCGCACAACACCTCCGCAAAGGGATACACCCGGAACCATCGCCCCTGGAACGTCGTCTATCAAATTGATTTTGAGTCCAAAGAAAAAGCCAAAAACGCAGAAACCGTTATCAAGCGTTGGAAATCTAAACGGATGATTCAGCTGCTCATTGACCGGACCATTCGCATCGAAGACTATATTTAACAACCTATACCCTTTGTTATCCTGTTTACGTTGACGTTTCGAATTCTAATTCGACAACCTATTTCAGGACGACACCCTCTGCAGTTGGCTGTTACCCCGAATGCATTCGGGGCGTAGGTTCTTCCGAATGCCTTC
>JBLRWS010000056.1:0-14977 GCA_047921075.1 Balneolaceae bacterium
ATGAAGATGATTATGGCTGGAGGGTGCCCTCCTTGTGCTGCTTGTGCAACTGACTGCCTGAACCTGTACAGCGGCTATCACACAGAGTGCAGTGATACGTTTCTTAGCCATACGGATGAATGGAATCAGTGTCATGAAGAAGTGCATGAGTTAAATAATTTATGCATCAACGACTGTTTCGGCATTCATTAGGTATGAAAATGAAAACAGAGTGGATTCAACCATGGTTCGGTTATCGATGTAAGTTGCTTTGGTTTATGGTATGCAGTACCACAGCTGTTCTTGCATGCAGCAGTGCGGAGCAAGAGCTGTGGAACGACCCTGTCAGTCCGCCGCGCTACGCTGTGGATAACCTTGCCATTGAGTTGCCTCAACTATCGGTAGAATCAGCGGGGGATTTTGCTTCACCCGGTATTATGGCTCCCTATTATCTTGAGCCGGTGCCGGAAAGGCAGTTTGTTGTTGCAAATGACCGGTTGGAACACAAGATTCATCTGTTCGACAAAATGGGCAATCATCTTGCCGCAGCCGGTGGGGAAGGCCGCGGTCCGGGAGAATTTACAGGAGCCACAAGGCTTCATTTGGGGCATGATCATAGCTTGTACATCGTGGATATGCGTCTTCATAGAATTAGCCGTTTCAAGGTGCAAGGCGAAGAGCTGATCTACGATACCTCGTATCCCGTTAACCTGGAAGGCGGCACCTGGCTGCACAACGTGTATGTTACGCAGTGGGGCAAGTTTGGAGTATTCCGATCCATAGTGGATTACAGTTCCGGAGATGAGGCATATTATTTGTACAAGCTTGATGAAGCATTCAATCAGGTTGAGCAACTATTGGAGTTACCCGGAAATGAGAAAATGTCATTGAGTGAGTGGTCTCACATCGACCATTCGGTTGGACAAAAAACCTTGTGGGACCTGGACGGGGAATGGTTCTATCACACTTCTTCTCACAGCACGATGATTAACCGGTACAATCTCCGGACAGGTGAGTCTGCCGCGGATGCCTGGTTTGAATTGGCAGAAAGAGAGATTACAACTGAAAACAGGAACCATTTGATGGAATATACATCCAATATAATCCGCAGGTTCCCGGATTTGAGAAAGACGATGGAAGCTGTGGCCGTGCTTCCGCTATTCCAGGAATTCCTGGTTCATGATAATGTTCTCTACCTGGTTATTTTTAATGTTGAGGGTAGTGAACGCACCGAAATCATTCGCATAAATGAAGTAACAGAAGAAGTACACTATATAGATATTCCCCTGAAATTGTGGAGAATTCAGGCCGGTAACGGAATGCTTTACGGAATCGAAAACCCTGAGGATAGCGATTCAGTAATACACATTGTAAAACTGGCAGAATGACCGAACGGTCAAGCAGGAATCAACAAACGATGAATGCAATTCAACATGTAAGCAGATATGATTCGCAACGAAGTGGAGAACCGCAAAGCGCTGTGAAAAAAATAATACTCGGCTTGATCATCGTATTATCAGCTTGTACTGAAAAAAATGTTTCAGACGAAAATTTACCAAGTCACGTTCGTGACATGCATAATGTGAACGTTTACTCAATACCTGAAATAACCAATCAAATACAGCTGATAAAAGACCAGACTTATGGAGATACAGAAGAGATTTTCTTTTCCCGCATAGGTGAGTTTATTGTTGATAATAAAGGGCGCATATTTATAGCAGAGGGAGCCGTTGGCAGAAAAACCATACATGTATTCGATTCGGATGGCAATCACTTGGGAAATATCGGCAGAGAAGGAAGAGGGCCCGGAGAGTTTGAAGAAATTTGTTGTATGAATTTTAATGCAGGTAAACTATATATAAACGATCCGGTTCAGAGAAGAATGAGCATCTATTCTTTAGAAGAATTGAAATTTTTAGATGTTTATAGAATTGAAAGAATGAATCTGCCGGAAACTGAAATTGATGGGAGATTTACCGGAACGTACTTTTTTATGAGTCCAGAAAAAATATTGATGGAATTTTCCCCGCCTGTAGTTCTGCATCAGAATAGCGACAGTTTGAATAATGCATACTTTTATTATGATGAAAAGTTTAACCTGAGTTCTTCCAGAACTTTTGAGTTGAAACAGATTCCACATCATTGGGGAGATTTTGAAGGACGGAGAATCAGGGAAACGTTTCCATTTTTTGAAAAATCTTTAATTGCTGTATCGAATACCGGCAGGATATTTACAGCGATGTCTTCTCATTTTTTTATAAAGGAACTCGATCAGGAGGGTAATTATTTAAAATCGTTTTTTTACCCACATGAAAAATTGGAAGTTACGAGGGAAGATGCGTTCAAATCATCAAATGTGATGAGCAGAAATATTGCCGAAAATTTAGAATTGCCTGAATATTGGCCGGTGCTTAATTCAATGCAGTTTGATGACGAAGACCGGCTTTGGATTTCAACGTTTACAGAAAATGATGACCAATTAAAATGGTGGGTTTTAAATACAGATGGTGAGTTGCTTGGCACATTTTATTTTAAAGGTGATCGATATGGGTGGCCGTTACGAAGTGCAAGAAATATGAAAGTTATTCAAAATGGATATTTTTACGCGATGGAGAGAAATGATGAAACGGAATTACGTGAGATTGTCAGATATCGAATTAAAATAGAATGAAGTAAATCCAGGTAATGCTTGCATGAAATATTTCTCCCTCTGATCGCATTAAAAGTAGATGATGAACACAGAATTTGGGCAGGCATACTTGTCAGCCCAGACCTTGAGAATTTCGAATGGTGGATACTCGACCGTTCGGGGAAACTTCTTGCAAAGGTAGAGCATCCGAGGAATCAGCTGATTATCGGCATCAAGAACGGCCATCTCTACACCAAAGAGACAGACGAAGAGACCGGTGCTGAGTTTGTCGTAAAATACCGGATGGATTGGGCGGAGAAGGTTCGTACAGGCTAAGGATCGTTTTTTACGTCACCCAGCCCCGCTTCCGAACCCAAGCCGAGAGATTGGCAACCACCATCACAATAACGCCGCCAACCAGCGTGTAGAGCGGCCAGGCAATGGTAAGCGGTTCTCCGGGAAGAACCTGTTGAAAGACCCCATCCACCATAAAAAGAAGCGACAGAAGCCCGGTAAAAAATCCAATAGCGGCATCGGTTTTGTCCGGTTTGGTGAAGAGCCGTCCCAATAGAAATACTCCCAGCAACCCGCCGTAGGTGTAGGAGGCGATGCCCAGCCCCAGCTCTACAACAGCCGGCCGTTCGCCACCACTCAGTTGCAGCCAGGTAAACAGAAACGCCGACGCCGTAAGGAGGATCCCCCAGAAAATGGTGGTGAGGCGCGAAATACGCAGCTCATCGGCATCACTCCAGTGCCGGCCGATCCACGGTTTCAGCAGATCATAGGTGGTGGAGGAGGCCAGTGCATTGAGCGATGAGCTGAGGCTGCTCATGGCCGCTGCAAAGAGAGAGGCAACAATCAGACCGGCTACTCCGGGCGGCATAAAATCGACAATAAAGCGAGCAAAAATCTCATCGTTGGTACGCAGCCCCAGCTCGGCAAGCGACGCACCGGAGTAGAAGAGCCATAACAAGAGGCCGATAATCAAAAACAGCCCAAATTGCAGCGCGGCCACAATACCGCTCCAGACCAGCGCTTTTTGGCTGTTTATGACACTGCCCGCCGACAGCAGCCGCTGCACGATCAGCTGATCGGTGCCGTGAGAAGCGATAGAGAACACCGCGCCGCCCACCACGGCGATCCAGAACACGTAGGGATCGGCCATGAATTCGCGGAAGGTGAGATCACCCCCGAACTGAAACAAGGTCAGTTTGCCGCTATCCGACAGGGTAGTCACCATCGCCGGCAGATCCATCGGCAGTTTGTAGAGGATCAGTACAAGCGCAAAGAGCGCGCCGCCGATATACACCACCATCTGCACCACATCCATCCAGATCACCGCCTTAATGCCACCTAAAAATGTATAAACAAGGGTAACCGCCGCGATAATGGAGATGGCGAGGAGGTAGATCTGCATATCGCCCCACGTCTCAAACAGGTTGGCAAACCGAAAAAGAATCGCCAGCGGAATCGCCGTCGCGAACAGGCGTACACCGTCGGCCAGAATGCGGGTAACAATAAAGGTACTGCTGGCAATTTTGCGCATGCCGGTGCCAAAGCGCTGTTCCAGATAGTGGTACGCGGTGGTGAGCTCTCCCTCAACATAGGCCGGAAGAAACCAGACGGCCACAATTACCCGGCCAATAATATAGCCGATGGTGAGCTGCAGAAAGGTGAGGTTGCCCCCGTACGCCACCGCCGGAATGCTGATGAAGGTGAGGGTGCTGGTTTCGGTGGCCACCACCGAGAAAAGAACGGCCCACCACGGCATGGTTCGTCCGCCCAGAAAATAGTCGGTACTGGTTTTCTGCTCACCGGCCGACCAGATGCCAAAAATGGCTACCAGCAGCAGAAATACCACAATAATAATACCGTCGAGCAGTGTAAAGCCCATGCCGTTCACATCTAATTTGCAAAACCGAAGAAAGAAACCCAAATTGCCGAAGAGTTCAAAATAGAGGATGTTATTAACGCATGAAAATTGGCCGTTTCGGATGATGCGTCAATTTCATACTATACAAGCCGTAGCCGAATGTTGTGTGGCTGCAGAAGAGAAGGCGATGCATCGCCGTTACGGATTCATCACTCATAGATATCTTTATTATGATTTTTATGATCAAACGAGGGCTGCCGGTATGGTTGATGCTGGTTATCGCGGCGGCCTGCTCGCAACCGGAGCCTCTGCCGCTGCCCGATGAGGTTGCGGCCAAAGAGAACATCACCGTCATTGGCCCCGAGGCCACACCGGCACACACCCTGAGCCTGCATCGAGAGGTTGCTTTCGGTGATACGGACGATGTTCTGATCAATCGCCTGTTTACAGGCTTTAGTGATGATAGCGATCGGTTCTACCTGCTCGATGCGGCTGAACATACCATTCATGTGTATAACTCCGATGGCTATCACCTGAAAACGCTGGGTGGCGACGGTGAAGGCCCGGGCGAATTTCGGGGATTGGGCGATGCCCGTATCGTTGGCGACACCATGTGGGTGCTGGACCGGAATTTGCGGCGTGTTTCCCGGTTTAACCTCTCCTCGCTTTCGTTTGAGAAAGCGTTTGCACTGCCGGCCGATCTGGAGTTTCCCGGCGAAGCGTTCCGGTATCCGGCCTCCATTTGGGCAGTGGATGAGCACTCCATTGTGGTGGAATATCGTACTGCAATCTCTCCGTTGGATGCACAAGGGGTGGATCGAACGATCATAGGTGTATTACTCGAGCCGGAGACCGGGGAGGTGATGGCCTTTCCGTTTTATGAGTTCAGAAACAATGATGTGATCGTAGATTTGAATGAAGGCCGGGCAAGTATGATGATACCGCCCTATGGCCGCAGTTCGCTTATTCAGATGCAGGATGGAGAGATTGTATATGCGTGGAGCGAACATGCACTGATCGAATTTTACAACCGGGAGGGGGTGTTTACCGGTGGATTTTTTCACCATACTGAACGCATTCCGCTCAATCGCAGCGAGGTGATTGCCGAATATGCCGACAGGGGGGAACCGTGGACCCGCATGATTCGCAACGCAGAGATGCCGGAGCATTGGCCCGCCATCCGATCCGTGGTGGCAGATGACGCCGGCAGGATTTGGTTTTCGGTAGTTACCGACGATGAGGAGACCTACACCTGGCGTGTCGCCGATCGGGATGGAGCGCTACTCGGGGAGATTGTGCGTCCCCGCGGTCATCGTATTACGCACATTCAGAACGGGTATCTCTACAGTGTGGAAGAGTCGGAAGAAGGGCTTCCCCACGTTGTGCGCTACCGCATTGAATTTGGATAATGCCGGCCCGTAAAACTTTTTGCAGGGTTGCTACGTCGTAGCGCCTGAACCCTTAAACCTGAAAGAAAAAATCCATACACATGGTCAATAACCTACAACCGCTATTCAAAAAGGGGATTTTTCTTTTTTTTGTAATACTGATGGCTACGGGTTGCTCTGGAGAAGTTGCGCTCGAACGTCCGGACGATCTGGCTGATGTGGAGCCGCTCTATCTGCATGACGGGCGCACGGCTTCTGCACCTGAGGTCAGTCTTACACCTGTAGCTGAATTTGGCGAAGTGGGGGATGTGCTGTATCGAACAATCTCAGCGGCTGCCGTTACGAAGAGTGGCAGGGTATTTCTGGCCGATCAAAACGAGGGGGTCGTGCACGCCTACGAGCCGGGCGGCACGTACATCCGGCAGGTGGGCGGCAAAGGGGAAGGCCCCGGCGAATTTCGCACGACCACCAATATCCATGTTCATGGAGATGAGCTGATCGTTTTGGATGTGAACACCCGCCGTCTCTCCTTTTTTGATGCCGAAACACTGGAATTTGATCGTGCCGTTGCCCTTGAAGGGTCGGGGGAAACGTCCATCAGCAGCCTGCCTATTGGCGTTCGGCCCGTTGATGAGGAGAAATTGGTGGTTCTGACGTCACGTTTTACCATGAGTGATGGAAAAGCCAGTACCACATTGATGCCTGTTGTCATCGACCGGGAGGGCACGGTGTTGAATCGTCCCGAGATTGATGTTCCTGCTACGGAAATGTTGATGCTGCAAAGTGATAATTCCATCAACATGTTTTCGCTGCCGTACAATGAGCGGGGCATTCTGGGGTTGCTTGGCCGCGACCGGTTTTTTACGGCCAACTCTGCACGGTTCTATCTGCGCATCTACGATCTGGAAGGCACGTTTCAATACGCTATCTACTATCATATGCCGACGATCCCGGTAGCGTTCGACCGGTTGATGAGCGACTATGAGCCGCATGTTCGCCAATCGGCCCGCGAGGCTGGTGTACCCGAGCAGATGCCAGTACTCTCCACGATTACAGCGGATGAAGAAGGGCGTTTCTGGGTGGGACTCCCGAATGAAGAAGATGCGGAGCAAACCTACTGGATTCTCTCTACGGAGGGAGAGCTGCTGGCAACGGCCACACTCGATGAGAACGACCGAATTTATGCGTTTCAGGATGGCCATGTTTATCTGCTTACTCTCACTGACGAGGGGCTCCCCCTGGTGGTGAAAAACAGGTATCAATTGCCTTAAAACCGATATTTAAAAAACCCATTCCATGATTTTATTCTCGGTCTTTACCATTTTGCATCAGCTTACAGCCAATTGGAATATCGCACAGGAGTGTATGAAGGCCATATCAAAGGCTTCTCACAACCTCCTGCAAACGAGTGGATTAAATCGGTAAAAAAAGCGAGCATATAACATCAGAATAAAGTAGTTTATTATCATGATAGTAAAAAAGAAACTGTCTTCATCTATCCATTCGTACGTTGTGTAGAGAATCAAACAGGAACGCATTGTGCTATTAAATCGCCCCATTACATCCTATATCCTTATTCTGGCCGCGTTTATTTTTGGCGGGCTGGCACTGAGTGAGTTGTCGGTAGATCTGCTGCCGGATGTCGATTCGCCCAATCTGGTGGTGCGTACCGACTGGCAGGGCGCCTCGCCTCGCGAGGTGGAAACCCGCATTAACGAGCGTCTGGAGGCAATACTAAGCACGGTACCCGGAGTGGATCGTGTGCACGGATTCGCTCAGCAGGGACAGAGTGTCATCTACCTGAGCTTTCGATGGGGCCACAATATGGACCTCGCGTTTTTAAATGTCCGCGAAAAGCTGGATCAGGTTCAGTACGCCCTGCCGGAGGAATCATCCCGTCCGCAGCTTATTTTTAATACCACGGCCGACGAACCGATTGCGGTACTGGCCGTTACCTCCAAAACGAGGCCCAACAGCGAGTTTGATACACGCCTGTCGCTGAAGCGCTGGGCCGAACAAGTGCTTTCGCGCCGGCTGGAGCAGGCCGAGGGAATTGCACAGGTGGTGCCGGTGGGCGCTGTGGAGCCGGAGGTGGAGATCCGCTACCTGCCTCGCGAACTCGATCGGTTCGGGCTCACCATTGGTCAGGTGCAAAACATTGTGCAGCAGTCGAACCGGTTCAGCCGAACCGGCGAAATCCGCGACGGGTGGTACCGCTATTCGATGAAGGTGGAGAGCCGCATCCGCGAGCTCGACGATCTTCTCTCCATCCCGCTGCTGCGAATGGGGCAGGGGCGTATTCTTACACTGGGCGAAGTGGCGGAGGTCTCGCTGGTGGAGTCCGATCCCCGCTCGTTTGCACTGCTCGATGGGGAACAGGTGCTGAACATGCTGGTGAAAAAGGAGTTTGGAAGCAACACCGTGGAGGTGTTCGATACCATGATGCCGCTCATCGAACAGCTCCGCGCACAGTATCCCGATATCGGTATTGAAGTGCTGCGCGAGGATGCTACCTTCATCCGCAAGGCGATTCAGAACCTGCTGCAAACGCTTCTTATCGGGGGTGTTCTCGCCTTTCTGGTGCTCTTCGCCTTTTTGAACGATATCCGCACGCCGTTTACGATCGGGATTGCCATACCGGTCTCTATTTTCCTCACCTTTTTTGTGATGTTCGGCGCCGATATTCAGCTCAACATTGTGTCGCTGAGCGGGCTCACGCTGGGCATCGGCCTGCTGCTCGACAACGCCATTGTGGTGCTTGAAAACATCAACCGCCACATGCCGGCTGCGCCGTCGGTAAAACGGGCCGCTGCGGTAGGCACGAAAGAGATTGCACTGGCTATTTCGGCCTCCACCTTTACCACCATTTCGGTGTTTCTGCCGCTGATCTTTCTGGGCGGTTTTGAAGGCGCTTTTTTCAAAGATCAGGCGTTTACGCTCTCCATCAGCCTGCTGGCGTCGCTGCTTGTGGCCCTGGTTATATTGCCGGTTCTGGTGGTGCAAATTCTGGAGCGGCGTGCCCTCAAGCAGAAGGGAAGCGGCGAACTGAATACGCGTCCCTTTTTCGACAAGATGCTGAACCTGTACGAGCGCAGCCTGCAGCGGGTGCTCGACCGGCCACTTACCGTGCTGGTACTTTCGGTGCTGCTCATCGGGATGGCTCTCTATGCCGCCGTGATGGTGCCAAAAACCATGCTTCCTGATGATGAGCCGTCGTTTGTGAGCTACTCGATTCAGCTTCCGGGCAATACCGCACTGCAATCTTCGCGGCAGGCGGCCGAAGCGCTGCGGTTCCGGTTAATCAACGCGCGGCTTGGCCATGGCCGCATCCAGATGGAAGGCGGCTTTACCGATCAGACCAATCTGGCCAACCTCTCGCGCGAAGGGCTGCACAAATTTCGGGTGTCGGTGCCGGTAAACGGTTTTTCGGAAGCGGAGAAGGTAGAGCAGGTCATGCGCGATTTTGACGACGATTTTCCCGGATGGACAGTAACCCGCATCCCCGAAACACAAAGCTGGAGCTCGCTGATCGGCGCCGATCAGCCGCCGATACTGTTCCGGCTGGTGGGTATGGACCGCACAGTGAGTGAAGCGCGATCGACCGATCTAATGGCACAGTTCCGTGAGGCCGGTATTCCGGTAGAGCTGCGTAAACAGTACGAACAGGAGGTGGAAACCTGGAACATCCGGTTCCGCAGCGACCGCCTGATGCAGCTGGGCATCTCAGAAACAGACGTCATCCGCTATCTGGAATCGATCACCCGGGGCAGCTACGTTACCGACTGGAACCGGCAGGACGAGCGTATTGAGGTGCGTCTGCTGGGCGATCAGATTCAGGTGTACAATCCCGAAGAGATTACCATGCGCCTGGGCCGGCGCGAAATACCACTCACCTATATTGCGGATGTGGTTCGCGCATCGGAACCGGAGCAGCTCGAACGGGTGAACCAGACTCCCGTGCTCTCGTATGTGGCCGACTGGGAGCTGGCCGACTGGTGGTGGAACCGTGGCCGTACTATGAACACGGTGCAGGATTTTATGCGCGAACACGGTATGGAAGTGCAAGTGGCCGGCAACGCCATTATGGTGCAAAGCCTCATGCTCGATATGGCCCGGCTGCTTGGCCTCAGTATTCTCATTATCTACATTATTCTGGCCGTGCAGTTCGAAAATCTCAAATATCCGGCCATCATCATTTTTGCGGTGCCGTTTGCCTGGGTCGGCTCGTTGATTATGATGCAGCTGACCGGTATCGGCCTCAATGCGATGTCGTTTATGGGGGTTCTTATTTTGACCGGAATTGCCGTAAATGATTCTATCTTAAAGGTCGATTTTATGCGTCGCTATCTGGCTGAAACAGGCCGGCTTCGGGAAGCGATTGAGCTGGCCGGAAAGCATCGTTTCCGTCCGGTCGTAATGACCAGTATCACCACTATTTTGGGGCTTGTTCCCATGCTCATTCCGTTTGGCGAAGGCTACGCCTTTCGGCAGGCGCTGGCGGTTTCTCTAATGGGAGGTCTCATCACAAGCACAATTTTAACCCTCTATCTGATTCCGCTCATTTTTAAATGGCTCGAAAAAGATCGGCCCGTGGAATCCGTTGAACGTACATAACCTTATCATTTTATGAAGATGCAAAGATCGTATCTGTTTATTGCAATGTTGTTTCTGCTGCTGGCCGCCGGCTGTACCGGAGAGGATGGACCGGAACGCCCAGAGGTGGAAGATGATGCCGATGTGCGCCCGGAGGTGATCTTCACCGTAGCGGATAATCGGAACATCAGTATTTTCATTGAAAGCCAGGGGGTGGTAGAAGCCGCTCGTGAGTTTGTGGTTCGTACCCGCATCAGCGGCTTTGTGCAGCACGCCAACCTGGACGATGGCCTTCGCGTGCGGGAAGGAGAGACGCTTTTACAATTCGACCAGAATGAATGGAAGTTTCAGCTGCAACAGGCCGAAAATGAGTACGAATCGGCACTGGTCGCCTACAATATTGAGCAGCGGCAACGACGCGCCCGTAACGGTGGCAACAGCCAGTCCGACGGAGATCAAATGGTGCGCATAAGCACCGGACTGGCCGATGCCGAACTCGCTCTGGAGCGCGCCCGGCTGGATATGAGCTACACACAGATAAATGCTCCGTTTGGCGGTGAGCTGTCTGTTCCCGAGCGGACGGTACCCGGTACCTATGTAACGTCCGGTACCGAGCTTGGGCGGTTGATCGACGACCGCACGGTGCTGATTCGCTTTGACGTGCTGGAAGCCGAGGTAAACCGTTTGCGGGCCGGCATGCCGGTAGAGTTGCGATCACCCGCCGGCGACCGGCTCGAGGGCGCCATCCGGTCGGTATCGCCCCGGATCGACCCCGACTCCAAGACGGGCCAGGTGCTGGTAGAAGTGGATAACCGCAACCGGACTCTGCGGCCGGGCATGACGGTAGAGGGCCGCATCGAAATTGAATCGCACAGCGGTACACGTATTCCGCGATCGGCCATTCTGGAACGCGACGGCGGACGCACCCTGCTGTTTAAATTGAACAACGAGATTGTGGAATGGATCTATGTAGATCCGATTCACGCAACCTCCGAATGGGCCGTGATTGATCACGCAGATGTTGCCCCCGGCGACACGATTGCGACCGGTCAGCACTTTGCCCTGAGCCATCTGCAGCCGATCATTCCCCGTATGAGCGGCGCTATCGTGCAGGAAGGAAGCGGGGTAGATTAACGTGAGCAGGTGAAAGAAAGTGAAAAGGCAAAAGTGAAAAACAGGGACAGGTATTGAACGTCCCCTATTTCATGGATGTATTAACGGGCGGTAACTTATAAGAATCCAAACCCTATGAATCCTTACACCATCACTCTGAAATTCTAATTTTTCACTTTTCACATTTTCCCAATGAAAGAAATTTTCCGCCGCAAATACTTTATCTCTCTCAGCTACATGCTTGTGATATTGGTAGGAGTAGTGGCGTGGCAGAATATCCCGCTCGAGATGGCGCCCGATCTGCGGTTGCCGTCCATTACGGTGCAGTATAACTGGGGCAGTACCTCGCCGGAGGTGATGGAGCAGGAGATTACCCGGCGGGTAGAGGGGGCCGCCACGCGGTTGCGCAATGTGGAGCGGATTCGGTCGGTCTCGCAGGAGGGGCGATCGTCGGTAACCATTACCTTTGAGCAACAGACCCCGGTCGAATACCGGATTTTGGAACTTCAGGAGTATCTGTTTGGCCTGCGTGATGACTTCCCGCCCGAGGTGCGTCAGCCGCGAATAACACGCTCCATCCCGCAGGAGCTGCAAGAGCAGGAGACGTTTATGGCCTACTCCCTCAGCGGCGAGCGCTCCAGCCGCGAGCTGTTTCAGATGGCCGAGCGGCAGATTCGCCTGCGTATGCTGGGCATGGATGGCATTGCCGATGTGGAGGTTCGCGGGGCAGAAGATCCTGCGCTGGTCATCCGGTTTAATACCACGCTCACCGAGCGGCTCGGTATCGATACCAGCGCCATTTTGCAACAGATTCGCCGCGATCTGAACTGGCACTCCAGCGGATTTCTGGAATCATCAGGCAGCCGCCGCAGTATGCTGCTTCCCCCCCGATTTGACGATATCGAAGAAATTCGATCCATGCGTGTGCAGGTGCCCAATTCCAACCGCCAAATTGAGCTGCGGCAAATTGCCGACGTGGTGGTGGAAGACTATCCGGTGCGGAGCATTAAACGGCTGAACGGCAAACCGGCCATCAGTCTCACCTTTGTGCGGGAGCCGGGCTCCGACGCCATCCGTCTGGCCGAACAGGTACGCAGCGAAATGGAACAAATTGGCGCTGTGATGCCGCCCGACATCTTTATCCAGCTGGAACGCGATTCTACCGACGATCTGCGTCAGCAATTTGGCGATTTGCAGTACCAATCGGCTTTCAGTCTGCTGGCGGTGTTTTTGGTTCTGCTGCTTTTTATCCGCCGGTTTCGGGCGCCTTTTGTGATTCTCGGAAGCATCTTCTTTTCGCTGCTCATGAGCCTGAGCATCCTCTTTTTTATGAACTACACGCTAAATGTGCTCACCCTGGCCGGGCTTACCGTAGCGCTGGGTATGATCATCGACAACGCCGTGGTGGTGTTTGAGCAGCTGAACCCCAAACTGCCACCCACCCGCGAGCGTCGGCTCGAGCACATCCGCCGGGAACTGCCGCATACGCTGGTGCCTGTGTTTGGCAGTACGCTTACCACGGTCGGTATCTTTATACCTCTCTTTTTTGCGATGGAAGAGCTTCAGCTTTTTCTGGTACCGCTGGCGGTGGCGCTCACCCTTACGCTGGTCTCGTCGGTGCTGGTGGCCCTGAGCTGGATTCCCTACTCCCTTATCTGGCTGGTGCCCTCGGCGGCACAGGAGAAGCGCAAAAGGTTTTCCGAAAAGGTATCGGCGTGGATCAACCGCACGCTCTATCGCACCTTTTACTGGCGCCATAAATTGCGCTGGGCATTTTACCTCGGGTTGATTGCGGTGTTTGGCGTTCCGCTGTTTGCCATCGAAGAGCCCGATTGGGAAGAGACCCGGTGGCCGGAGTTTACACAAGCCTATTTCGATAATCGGAGCGATATTGACCCGGTTATCGGCGGGCTCACGTATCGGTTCTTTAACGAAACCTACTTCGGTACGCCGTGGGGCGGCAGGGCGCAGGAACGGATCTTTATCAATATTCGGGTACCACAGGGCACACCGATGGACGAGATTGACAAAATGGCCCGTAGTTTTGAAACCATCGCAATGCCCTACAGCGAAGCGTTCGACTACTTTGAGACCACGGTATCGGAGCACAGCGGAGCGCGGCTCATCTTCTACATTAAGGATGAGTACCTGTTTAAATTTGAGCCGTATCAGTTTTACAATGAAGCGGTATTTTTGTCTGCCCGAACCGGCAACTCCGCGATTTCGGTGTCGGGATTGGGTGACGGGCACTCCACCGGCAGCCTCGGTTCGTCTGTATCGGGCCAGCGCATTCAGCTGCGTGGATTCTCGTATGATGAACTGCTGGAACTGGCAGAAGATATCTCCCGCCGTATGAAGCGCAATCCGCGGGTACGCGAAGTGGATATCCATACCAGTGGATTTTGGGGGCAAACCAACCTGTTTCAATATGTTCTCGATCTGGATAATGAACGCATTGCCCTGAAAGATCTCGATCGTATGGCGGTACTCGATGCTATTCAGCTCGATGTAAACCCAACCAATATTCAGGGGCAGGTAGAGCTTGCTGGAGACCGCTACTATCTGATCGGCCAAAACCAGGCCATTACGGAGTATGAAGAAGATTTTATGCAACGGGCGCGATCGGCACGTAATACCCTCTTTACGATGGATGAAATTGCCACCCTGAGCCGTGAACGCACTCTCCCGCAGGTGATCCGGGAAGACCAATCGTATCAACGCACCGTCACGGTCGACTTTTTGGGTCCGCCGCGGCTGGCCACCAGCTATATTGAGTCGGTGCTGGATGAAGTGCCCGTTCCGGTGGGCGCATCCATCGAGTTCCGCCGCGGATTTTTCTCGTGGGGCCAGACCGATCAGGTTCGCAACTACCTGCTGCTGTTAGCCCTCACCATTTTGAGTGTGTGGATGATTGTATCGGCCCTGCTCGAGAGCTGGCGCGATCCGCTGGTGGTTTTGCTGGCCATTCCGCTGAGCCTGATCGGGGTGATGGCAGGAGCGCTTTATCACGATATAAATTTTGACCAGGGGGCGATTGCCGGTACGTTGCTGGCTGTGGGTGTGGTGGTAAATAATTCCATTCTACTCATTCATGAAAAACAGCGGACCAGGCGGCAGGGAATTTACGGTCTGCGAAGCTGGGTGCAGGTGTACCGGAATAAAATACGTACGGTGATGATTACCTCACTCACCACCATTGGCGGACTGATGCCGCTGATCTTTATCGGAGACAATGCGTTTTGGAGCGACCTTGCCATTGTGGTAGCATGGGGCCTCGGTATCAGCCTGACGTTAATTGTGATGCTGATGGGCGTTTGGGAGAAGCCGGTGAAGGAGGTGGGTTGAGCGGGCTTTATTTCAGCTCCAGAACTTGCAGCAGCGGGTTGCTGCCGAGGCTCAATT
>JBLRWS010000057.1:0-14920 GCA_047921075.1 Balneolaceae bacterium
TAAAATCCGTCGCAGACCAACAAGATAAAAACTACATCACCCTAATTGCAAGTGATGAGGGAAAATAAATAGATTATTTTTTCTCTTCGTCGTCCGATGCATCATCATCATTCGATGCATCTGCTTCCGGCTCTTCAGCTTCCGCCGATGCCGCTTCTTCTTTCTTTGTTTTACTCTCTTCAGCAGACGTTTCAGCTTCAGCTTTTTTTGTATCTACAGTTTCTGTATCTACCTCTTCTGCCTGAGCCTTTGTGTCTTCAGCAGTATCTTCGCTTACCGACTCTTCCACGGCCTCTACAGCTTTCGCTGCCTCTTCTTCATTACCTTCCTTGGCTTGCTCACTCTTTTTGGGAGCAGCCTCAGTGGCAGCCGCTGTCTTGGATCGACCGGCGCGACGCGTTTTCTTCTTCTCGCGCTTCGATTCCGGCTTCACATCGTTGTAGTCAACCAATTCAATTAACGCAACCTGTGCGGCATCACCAAGACGAACACCGAGCTTTAAAACACGGGTATAACCGCCGGGACGATCCCCAACTTTTTCTGCAACTTCGTTGAACAAGATGGTAACAGCTTCCTTGTCCCGCAATGCCGAAAATACCTGGCGTCGGTTGTGTGTGGTGTCGGTCTTGGCCTTTGTAATAAGAGGCTCTATAAACCCACGCAATTCCTTTGCCTTAGGCAGAGTGGTTTGAATCGACTTGTGTTTAATCAACGCAACCGCAAGCGCCTGTAATGTCGCTTTTCTGTGGGCGGTAGTACGTCCTAACTTTCTTCCTTTTGCTAAATGGCGCATGTCTTACAATCCTCTTATTTATCCAGGTATTTGGAAACATCCATTCCAAATTCCAGGTTCTTTTCGTCAATTACTTCTATCAGTTCGGAAAGAGATTTTTTACCGAAGTTTCGGAACTTTAGCAGGTCATGCTCTTCCCGTGATACCAATTCTGCAATAGTGTTAATATTAGCAGATTTCAGACAGTTGTACGCACGAACGCTCAAGTTCAAATCTTCGATACTTGTCTTGAGCAGGCTTGCGATACGCTGCTTCTCGGCATCTACCTCTTCTTCTTCCTGGGTAAATGGTTCTTCTATCTTTTCGGTAATGAATTTCTCGATGTGCTCTTTGAGAATTTTACCGGCAATGGTCAACGCCTCTTTGGCATTCAACGATCCATCTGTTGTTACGTTAAGCACAAGCTTTTCGTAGTCGGTTCGCTGGCCAACGCGTACATTTTCCACATCAAACTGAACAGACTTAATCGGCGTAAAAATGGCGTCGATCGGCATCAGATTTATATCATCTTCAAAATCAGAAGCCATCTCTTCGGCCGGTACATAGCCACGGCCGCGGCCCACGCGGAGCTCCATTTCAAGCTTAACATTTTCGGAGAGGGTGGCAATAAGCAGTTCCGGATTCAGCACTTCAAAATCCGCGGTCGCTTCGTTAATGTCGCCGGCGGTAAGTTTACCCGCCTTCTCTTTGGTGATATGAATGACACCACCACTCTGTTCAACTTGCTTGAAACGAACCTGCTTCAGGTTCAGGATAATTTCGTATACATCCTCTTTTACTCCGTCAATACTGGAATATTCGTGCTCCACACCGGCAATTTTAACAGCTGTGATCGCCAATCCTGGCAGCGATGAAAGTAAAACACGCCGAAAGGAGTTTCCAATGGTAACACCAAACCCTCGTTCCAGTGGCTGCAGAATAAAGGTTCCAAAATTGTCGGAATCTTCACCAACCTCCAGAGATTCCGGCATTTGCAGACTATAGTTGTTCATGGTTTGCGAATTATACTGTTAAAAAAATTACTTCGAGTAAAGCTCGATGATGAGCTGCATGTTGATATTTTCCGGAATCTCTTCAAACAGCGGATCATTGAGATACTTTCCGGTCTTGGCTTTCTTGTCCAGCTCAAGCCACTTGTATTTTGATGTTGAATGCCCATCCAGAGAATCTTCAATCACTTCCAGATTCTTCGATTTTGGACGAATGGTGATGATATCACCCGGCTTAACATGATACGACGGAATGTTAAGCACCTGCCCGTTTACCACAATATGACGATGGCTTACCAATTGGCGGGCCTGGCGTCGCGTTCGGGCAAATCCTAAACGGAATACCACATTATCGAGCCGCGATTCCAAAAGCTGCAGAAATACTTCGCCGGTAACCCCGTCCTGAGCATTCGCTTTTTTATACAGATTACGGAACTGACGCTCCAACAATCCATACGTGTATTTCGCTTTTTGTTTTTCATCCAGCTGGATGGCGTATTCCGACTTTCGGGTAAAGCGGCTTCGGCCGTGCTGACCCGGGCCGTACGGCTTACGCTCAAGCGCATTACTTGGGCCGAAAATGGGCTCTTTAAATCGACGTGCTACTTTCTGTTTAGGACCTCTATATCTTGCCATTGTTTTTTAAATCTACAGTGTTAAACTCTTCGTCTCTTCGGTGGGCGGCATCCGTTATGCGGAATCGGCGTGCGATCTTTGATGCTCACAACATCGAGCCCGCTGGTAGCCAGTGCACGAATGGCAGCTTCCCGTCCGGAGCCGGGGCCTTTCACAAATACCTCAACCTTTCGCAATCCCATATCATAGGCAGCAGACGCAGCGGTTTCGGCGCTAAGCTGTGCCGCATATGGAGTATTTTTTCGGGATCCCTTAAATCCTTCTCTCCCGGATGATGACCAGGCCAGTACATTGCCATTGGCATCGGTAACGCTTACCAATACATTGTTAAACGTGGCTTTAATAAAAGCCATTCCGTTAGGATCGCTAACCTGCTTCTTTTTCTTCTTCCGAGCGCCAGCTTTATCAGCGCCTTTCGCTTGTCGTTTTGCCATTTCGTGAGTGAATTACGTTTATTTCTTAGCCATTTTCTTGCCGGCAACAGTACGTCGCTTCCCTTTACGGGTTCGGGCGTTGGTTTGTGTGCGCTGGCCGCGAACAGGAAGGCCTTTTCGATGCCGCACACCCCGGTAGCTACCGGTCTCAATCAGTCGTCGGATGTTTCCGTTGACCTCAGTCCGGAGCGCACCTTCAACTTTGTAATCATTGTCTATAATACCACGCAGGGCGGCTACTTCTTCCTCTGTCCAATCGCTTACTTTCGTATCAGGATTGATCTTTGCAGCTTCCAGAATATTCTGAGCTGTTTTTTTACCTATACCGAAGATATAGGTGAGACCGATGATGCCTCGCTTCTGCTTGGGTAAGTCAATTCCAGCAATTCGTGCCATAAGTATAATCTGGTATTTTAGCCCTGTCGTTGTTTGTGACGAGGATTTTTCTTGTTAATGACGTATACCCGTCCTTTACGACGGACAATTTTATCGTCTGAACTTCTTTTTTTGATGGATGATTTTGTCTTCATCTGATCGGTGGTTTAAACTTATTTATAGCGATACGTGATTCGCCCTTTCGACAAATCGTAAGGCGACATTTCAATCTGTACTCTGTCACCCGGTAAAATTTTAATGTAATACATTCTCATTTTTCCGGATACATGAGCCAATACTTCGTGGCCATTATCCAGTTCTACCCGAAATTGTGCATTGGGTAAAGCTTCAATAATCTTTCCGTCTTGCTTTATGGGCTCTTGTTTAGCCATAATGCTAATTTAAAAGTTTATTTTGTGTTAGCTCGGCAATATAATCAAATGTGCTGAGAATTTCAGCTTTTCCTTCGCGAACAATAATATCGTGCTCAAAATGTGCTGCCCGGCTGCCATCTTCCGTTTTGATGGTCCAGCCATCCGGCTCCGTTTTTACCCGCCAATTGCCTTGAGTAATCATCGGCTCAATGGCCAGCCCCATTCCGGTACGTAACCGAACGCCTTTACCCGGCTTTCCAAAATTGGGTACGGATGGATCTTCATGCATACTTTTTCCAATTCCGTGTCCTACCAAATCGCGTACAACACCATATCCGCGTTCCTCACAATACGATTGGATCGCGTGGCCAATATCCCCGGTCTTATTACCGTGAATGGCCTGATCAATCCCTTTATAAAGAGATTCAAGTGTTGTTCGAAGCAACGAAACCGTTTCATCATCCGGTTCGCCGGCTACAAACGTAAATGCATGATCCCCATAGTATCCATCTTTTTCAACACCGCAGTCTACCGATACAATGTCGCCTTCCTGCAATACACGCTTACCGGGTATTCCGTGAACCACTTCATCGTTCACCGAAATACAAAGCGTTGCAGGAAATGGGTTTTTTGGGCCGCCATATCCCTTAAAAGCGGGACGGGCATTATGCTTTTTAATAAAATCTTCTGCTATCCTATCCAGTGTTCCGGTCTCTACACCCGGTTCAATCCGGGTAGAGATCTCGCCAAGAGTACGTGAGACAAGCTGTGCCGCCTCTCGCATTTTGTCGACTTCGGATTCACTTTTTAGATAGATCATCAAGCTCTGCGTCTTCCTTTAATCTTGCCCGATTTCATGAAACCGTCGTAATGACGCATCATCAGATGGCTTTCAATCTGCTGCAAGGTATCCAGTGCCACGCCTACAATAATCAGCAGGCTGGTGCCACCGTAAAAGAGTGCAAAGCCCGGTGTAACTCCCATCTGAGCAATAATGGCTGGCAAAATCGCAATAAATGAAAGGAACACAGATCCTGGCAGAGTGATTTTTGTCAATATGTTATCAATGAACTCAACGGTTTGCTTACCGGGTCGCACACCGGGAATAAATCCTCCCTGGCGCTTCATGGTATCCGCCATCTCCCGCGGATTTACAGCAATGGCCGTATAGAAAAATGTAAAGAACACACAGATTATGAAAAATACAATCGAGTAGGTCAGCCCGGTAAAGTCAGCAGACCAAGCCGTTAAAAACTGTACGGTTTCATTATCCGGAAAAAACGTCCCGATGGTGCTCGGGATAAACATGATGGATTGTGCAAAAATAATGGGCATCACACCGGCAGCATTTACCCGAAGGGGCAGATACTGCGTGGTACCGCCATA
Organism: Balneolaceae bacterium; assembly: GCA_047921075.1. GTDB lineage: Bacteria > Bacteroidota > Rhodothermia > Balneolales > Balneolaceae > JBLRWS01. The sequence continues at coordinate 4,988 of JBLRWS010000057.1, forward strand.
CACTTTTCGCCCAACCACCCGCTTGGCATACTGCACAGGAATCTTTCGGGTGCCCTGGGTAAGCAGCACGCTGGCAGCAATCACAAGTGCAAGGCCGGCCAGTTCAACAGCGATAATGATCATGTTGTTGGTTACCGACACCTCATTAATAAAGGCCGTTGGCAATGCCGCAATAATTCCAATCATAATCAGGATGGAAATACCGTTTCCGATTCCGCGGTCGGTAATGCGCTCGCCAAGCCACATCACAAATGTGGTACCGGCGGTAAGTACAATAATAGAAGTGAGAATAAAGGCGGTATTGCTAACAACAATCGCATTTGGGGATGTTGCAATCAGGTTGATGCCGAAGCCGATTGCCTGTACAGCCGTGATACCAACGGTTCCGTAGCGGGTAAGCCGGTTAATTTTTCGGCGCCCTTCTTCTCCTTCCCGCTGTAATTTCTGGAAGTAAGGCACCGCCGCTCCCATCAACTGAATGATAATGGCAGCGGTAATATATGGCATGATACCCAGTGCAAATACACCGGCTCGCGAAAAGGCTCCACCTACAAAAAGGTCGAACAGTCCCATCAGGCTCGATGCATCGCCCATTTGCGATGTAAGCATGTTGGCATCCACACCGGGCATGGTTACGTAACTACCAACGCGATATACCATCAGAACCCCGATTACATACAGAATCCGGTTTCTGAGGTCTTCGATTTTAAATATGTTCCGAAAATTCTCTGTTATACTCATCAGCGATCGTCTGCTACAGGTTTATTTTTCGAGTATAGTTACCGTTCCTTTGGCGGATTCCACTTTTTCCACAGCCGATTTACTGGCGGCGTGTACTTCGATGGTGATGGCGTCTTTAAGTTCGCCGTTGCCAAGCAGCTTCACCTTTTCCTTATCATCTACCAGACGAGCCTTGATCAGATCATCGAGCGTAATGGTTTTTTCGAGCTTACCGGCTTCGATCCACTCAGCTACGCGAGCCAGATTCAACGGCCGATACTCCGTTCTAAAACGATTTTTGAATCCAAACTTCGGAACGCGTCGTTGCAGGGGCATCTGACCGCCTTCGAACCACGCTTTCACTTTGCTTCCGCTGCGTGATTTCTGTCCGTTGTGCCCTCGCCCGGATTGTTCACCCGTACCAGAGCCTTGCCCGCGTCCGACGCGCTTCTTCGTTTTGTTGGATTTTGGAGCTTTTAATTCGTGTAATTTCATGGGTCTATCTCTGTACGTGGAATTATCCTTTAAAAACCTGGTTCACACTCACGCCTCTGCGCTGAGCAACTTCTACCGGATCGGTAACCTGGCGAAGTGCTTCAAAAGCAGCTTTAACCATGTTATGCGGGTTGGAAGAGCCGAGCGATTTGGAGAGAATATTTTTAACTCCTGCCACATCAAGCAGCGCCTTTACAGCGCCACCGGCAATTACACCGGTACCATCAGAGGCAGGGCGCAGTAATACTTTTCCGGCACCTACTTTACCAACAATCGGGTGGTGAATCGTACCGGTCTTGGTGAGAGGAACTTTAATGAGGTTCTTTTTCGCATTATCAAATCCTTTTTGGATTGCATCAGATACCTCATTGGCTTTACCCAATCCATGGCCTACTACACCATCGCCATTTCCGACAACCACAATCGCATTAAAGCTGAACCGACGTCCACCTTTCACTACTTTTGATACACGGTTGATGTGAACCAGCTTCTCTTCGAGGTTCAGGTTTGCTGCGGGAATATTATGTTTGCGTCTAACTTTAGGCATAATCAATCAATTTAAAAATCCAATCCACCTTCTCTGGCACCATCGGCTGCGGCTTTCACAATGCCGTGGTATTTGTAACCGCTGCGGTCGAATACGACCTTGTCGATGCCCTGATCTTTAGCCACTTTGGCTAGTTCGGCACCAATAACTTTGGCGGCTTCCAGATTGGTTTTGTCTTTCAATTCGTCCTTTAGGTCTGCACTTTTTGTAGATACAGAAGTGACCGTTACATTTTCACGATCGTTGATCAACTGCAGATACACGTGCTTATTGCTTTTAAAAATACTCAATCGAGGGCGTTCTGCAGTACCTCTGATCGTTGCTTTGATTCGGCGGCGAATTTTATCGCGGCGTTCTTTTTTGATTTTATTCTTTTTCATCTCAAAAACGTTTCAGGATTATTTAGCTGCAGATTTACCAACTTTACGGCGTACTTGTTCATCCAGATAGCGGATGCCTTTTCCTTTATACGGTTCGGGCTTTCGCATGGACCGGATTTTGGCGGCCACCTGGCCAACCAGCTCCTTGTTCACACCGGAAATCACAATAATGGCATTTTTCCGGGATTTGGTATCCACCTCAATATCCACACCATCGGGTGGTACGAAATAGATGGGATGAGAGTACCCCAAGTTCAACTCGAGCACATTGTTTTGATACATGGCACGGTAACCAACACCAATCACTTCCAACTTCTTGGTATAGCCTTCGGCTACACCCTGTACCATATTGTGAATCAATGAACGGTACAGTCCATGCAGTGATTTGTGCGATTTAGAATCGCTTGGGCGCTTTACAATAATTTCTTCATCCGTTTTTTCGATCGTGATTTCCGGATGGATTCGCAGTGTTCCCGTGCCCTTTTCGCCCTTCACCGTTACAACATTATCAGCTCCAATGTTGAACTCAATATTTTTGGCAAGTGGGACCGGTTGTTTACCTATTCTGGACATAGTTTTAAAACTCTTTGATTAGTAAACGGTGCAGAGAACTTCTCCGCCAACATTTAGTTGTCTGGCTTCTTTATCTGTCATCACACCTTTTGAGGTAGAGACGATTACAATACCGAGGCCATCATACGAATATGGAATGGTTCCGGTGCCTGTATATTTGCGCAGCCCTGGCTTTGAAACCCGTTTCACTTGTTTTATTACCGGCTGGCCGTAGGCATCGTACTTCAGAAACAGGCGAAGCACACCCTGCTTTCCATCGGCAATATCGATGTACTTGTTGATGTAGCCTTTATCCACGAGTATTTTGGTCATAGCCCGTTTCAATTTTGAAGCGGGTATATCCACTCGTCGGTGCCCGGCCTGCTGGGCGTTTCGGATACGTGTTAAATAATCTGATACTGGATCGCTTTGCATTTTCTTTCTCCTACGTTACCAACTGGCTTTTCGAACACCTGGAATTTTTCCATCGAGGGCGAGTTCACGAAACTTAATACGTGAAACGCCATACTTACCGATATATCCTCGTGAGCGGCCGGTTAAATTACACCGGTTACGTACACGGGTAGGGCTGGCATCTCGTGGCAGCTTTTGCAGTGCCTCGTAGTCGCCGGCTTCTTTCAATTCCCGCCGTTTTTCGGCGTACTTTTCGACCGTTCGCTTTCTTTTTTCGTTACGTGCTATCCAGGATTTCTTAGCCATGGGTTACTCTGTTTTTATTATCAATCATTTCTTAAATGGCAATCCGAAATGCTTCAGCAGTGCAAACGCTTCGGCATCGGTTTCGGCGCTGGTCACAAAACTGATATCCATGCCGTGAATTTTGTTCGTTTTATCTACATCAATTTCGGGAAAGATGGTGTGCTCCTTAATTCCCATTGTGTAGTTCCCACGCCCGTCAAAACTTTTGTTGGGTACGCCCTGAAAGTCTCTGGTTCGTGGAAGTGCAAGGTTAATCAGGCGGTCCAAAAACTCGAACATGATTTTTCCGCGCAGGGTTACCTTGCATCCAATAGGTTGGCCTTCACGAAGTTTAAAGTTCGAAATAGACTTCTTCGCTTTGGTTTTTACCGGTTTCTGGCCGGTAATCAACCCGATATTGTCTGCTATTACATCGAGATTTTTAGGATCGTTAATGGCTTCGCCATACCCCACATTGATTGTAATCTTCTTCAATTTGGGCACGCCCATTACGTTCTCGTACTTAAACTCTTCTGTAAGTTTAGGTACAATCTCTTTTTTATATGCTGTATAAAGTCTTGCTTCAGCCATGGTTGCTTAAAAATTACTTGTCTAAAATTTCGCCACTGGTTTTTGCGTACCGAACCCATCGGCCGCCGCCCTCTTCTTCAACCCGCTTACGTCCAATACGAGAAGGCTCGTCGGTAGTAGGGTCAATGACCATCACGTTGGATACATGAACGGGGGCTTCCCGCTTCACGCGCCCGCCCTGTGGATTATCCTGAGACGGTTTATCGTGGTGAGTACGCATATTGATACCTTCAACGAGAACTCGTTCACGTTGTGGGTAGGCAGCAATTACCCGGCCACGGGTGCCTTTGTCGTTTCCGGCGATGACCAGTACTTCATCACCCTTCTTTATGTTGAGTTTATTTCTCTTATTAAACTTGCGAGGCATAACAGTATGGATTTACAGTACTTCTGGTGCCAGTGAAACGATGCGCATGAAATTTCTCTCGCGCAGCTCTCGGGCCACAGGGCCAAAGATTCGTGTTCCTACCGGTTCATTTTCCTTGTTAATAATAACGGCCGCATTTTCATCAAAACGGATGTAACTCCCGTCCCGGCGGCGAATTTCTTTCTTGGTACGCACGACGACTGCTTTTACCACATCCCCTTTCTTCACGTTACCACCGGGGATGGCGGCTTTCACGGAGCAGGAAATCAGATCCCCTATTCGGGCATATCGTCGTTTTGAATCACCCAGCACTTTAATGCACATCACTTTTCGTGCACCGCTGTTGTCCGCTACGTTTAGTGTAGATTGTGTTTGAATCATTCCTTTGCCCTACAAGTTGATCGTTATTTCGCTTTTTCTACAATTTCAACCAGTCGCCACGACTTTCTTTTGGAAAGTGGCCGGGTTGACATAATTAATACAGTATCACCAATGTTGGCCTCATTGTTTTCGTCGTGGGCCATATACTTCGTGGTTTTGGTGATAAATTTGCCATAGATCGGATGTTTGATCTGTCGTTCTACAGCTACGGTAATGCTTTTTTCCATCCGGTTGCTAACTACACGTCCGGTTCGGGTTCGTCGTTGTGCTCGTTCTGTCTGTGCCATAATTATTACGCTTCAGCACCTTGTTTTTCATTAATAATGTTAATCAGCCGTGCAATTTCCCGGCGTGTATTTTTGATGCGGGCAGGATTTTCTACCTGGCCTGCAACGGCTTTGTTGAAATGAAGGTTTTCCAACGCTTCTTTCTCGTCCTTCAGTCTTGCTTCTAATTCTGCAAGGGATAAATCACGTAATTCGTGTGCTTTCATAGTGCCTGGAAATTATGCTCCGTCGTAATCACGACGTTTTACAAATTTGGTTTTAATGGGCAGTTTATGAGAAGCTCTTCGCAGCGCTTCCTGTGCCTTTTCTTCGCTCACACCTGCAATTTCGAACAAAATACGGCCGGGCTTTACAACTGCGATAAAGTGATCCAGAGCACCTTTCCCTTTACCCATTCGGGTTTCGGCTGGTTTACTGGTAATCGGGCGATCCGGAAAAATACGAATGAATGTTTTTCCTTCCCGCTGCAGTGTTCGCGCAATTGTTACACGGCACGCTTCAATTTGCCGGGAAGTGATAAACTTCGGCTCCAGGGCTTTCAATCCAAAACTGCCAAAGGCCAATTGGTGGCCACGCTGAGCATTGCCTTTGAGTTTATCACGGTGTACCCGTCGTCGGGGTATTCGTTTTGGTTCTAACATAAGTTCAGATACTTAGTATGTTAATTTCTGCTTCGTCGTTTTGAGCGCCCTGACTTTCGGTCCCGTCCGGAACGTCGGTTGCGTTGTGGCTCATTTTCTTGTTGGGTTGCCTTAGCGCCCGGTGTTAAATCTACATCACCAATAATTTCGCCTTTAAAAATCCAGACCGATACGCCAATGGATCCGTAGATGGTGTTGGCAGTGGTGTTGGAGTAATCGATATCGGCACGCAGGGTGTGCAACGGCACACGCCCTTCTTTATACTGCTCGGTTCGGGCCATTTCGGCACCACCGAGACGCCCGCTGCATTTAATCTTGATGCCTTTGGCACCCATACGCATAGCTGATGCAATCGCCGTTTTCATCGCTCTTCGAAAAGAGACCCGAGCCTGCAGCTGCTGTGCAATGTTTTGTGCAACGAGGCTGGCATCCAGTTCGGGACGCTTGATCTCGCTCACATTAATTTGAACTTCTTTATTGGTAATCTTCTTAAGCTCTTCCCGAAGCATTTCAATCTGCTCGCCGCCCTTACCGATAATAACACCGGGACGTGACGTATTCAGCGTAAGAAGAATTCGTTTTGGAGTCCGTTCAATGATTACGTTGGAAAGTCCGCCGTTGCGAAGGCGTGTATCAAGGTAACTCCGAAGCTTGGCATCTTCCATGAGCATTGCAGGCTCATTTTCTTCAGAATACCAATTGGAATCCCATCCTTTAACAATTCCAAGTCTAAATCCTACAGGGTGCGTTTTTTGTCCCAAAGTTCTACTGGTTTATTCGATTACAGGTTCTTGCTGAAGCTTGGCCACTTTTACCGTGATGTGGCAGCTTCTCTTGTTGATACGATGGGCACGTCCCATCGGTGCAGGCTGTATCCGTTTTAAGGTTACCCCCTCGTCTACAAAAATTTCTTTTACATAGAGTAAGTCGTTATCCAATCGCTCTTCTTCAAATTTGTCACGGATATTAGCAGCCGCTGATTTTACAACTTTAGCTACATCAACAGAGGCGGCTTGCTTCAAATATTCGAGTTTTTTCAGCGCGCGATCTACCCGTTCGCCTCGTACAGCATTGGCAACAAGTCGCACTTTCCGTGGCGCCTTTCGAAGGTGTTTTTGAACAGCTCTCGCTTCAAACGTTTGTTCGTCCATGGTCGGTCTCAGTTAATTATTTCGCTTTTTTCATTGGGTGACCGCGGAAGGTCCGGGTTGGGGAAAACTCACCGAGTTTATGGCCAACCATGTTCTCGGTGATATACACCGGTATAAACTGCTTTCCGTTGTGTACCGCAATTGTCAGGCCCACAAAGTCGGGTGTAATCATGGAGCTACGGCTCCAGGTTTTGATCACTTTTTTCTTACCGCTCTCTACAACTCCATCAACTTTACGCTGAAGCTTGTAGTGAACAAATGGCCCTTTTTTTAGTGAACGTGGCATACCTTATCTACCTATTTTTTCGTTTTTCGACGTCTAACAATAAACTTAGACGACAATTTCTTCTTATTGCGGGTTTTCAATCCTTTTGCGGCTTGTCCCCATGGAGAACGCGGATGCCCTCCGGAGGCTTTTCCTTCACCACCACCCATTGGGTGATCTACCGGGTTCATCGCCACACCACGTGTTTGAGGGCGTCGGCCCAACCATCGGCTGCGTCCGGCTTTACCCAGTGTGGTGTTAAAGTGATCGGGGTTGCTGGTGGCGCCAACCGTTGCGTAGCACTCTCCAAGTATCAATCGCACTTCGCCGGATGGCAATTTGACCGTTACATATTTGTCCTGCTTGGCTACCATTTGGGCAACCGTACCTGCACTGCGGCAGAGCTGTGCGCCTTTACCGGGCTTAAGCTCTATGTTGTGAATCAATGTACCCGCAGGCATTTTGATCATCGGCATCGCATTACCGGTATCGGGAGATGCGTTTGGCCCGCTAAGGATGGTGTCCCCTACTTTTAATTTGTTGGGGGCAATGATGTATCGTTTTTCACCATCGGCATAAGCAACCAAAGCAATCCGGGCCGTTCGATTCGGATCGTACTCGATCGTCTGAACTTTTGCCGGGATATCGTGCTTGTTTCGCTTAAAATCGATTGCCCGAAACTTACGCTTATGGCCTCCGCCACGATGGCGCGATGTTTTACGACCACGATTGTTTCGGCCTCCGGTTTTATGGATGCCCTTAAGCAATGATTTGAGCGGTTTACTTTCCGTCACATCATCAAATACAGGGGCAATTCTGTGCCGCTGGCCGGGTGTAATTGGTTTTAATTTCTTTGTAGGCATGATGGTGTCTTTTTTATACTTCGCTAAAGAAGTCGATTTCGCCTTTCGACAACGTTATAATTGCTTTTTTCCACACAGCTGAGCGCCCATCTATATAACCGCCTTTTGTAAAGCGGCCTTTTGGCTTGGATGGCACAATCATGGTGTTTACACGCTTCACTTTTACCTCGGGGTATTTCTCCTCGATGGCTTTTTTGATTTCAGGCTTGGTGGCATTGCGGGCCACTTTAAATGCGTACTGCTGATGCTCTTCCTGAATGCGTGTTAATTTTTCGGTAATTAGTGGTTGAATCAGAACGCTCATGCTGCCACCTCTTCATTTTGTAGTCCAAAACTCTGTTCGATACGGTCAATTGCCGAATCCTGAATGATTAGAACGTCGGCCTTCATCACCTGATAAGTGGATGGCAGTGCCGCTTCCACAACTTCTACATTCCGAAGGTTGGATGCCGATTTGTAAACGTTTTTATCTACACTGTCAATCAGCAGCAACACTTTTTTGTCCGCCACATCAAGCGCGGTGAAAATAGCCAGAATGTCTTTTGTTTTTGGCACGTCAAAAGAAAATGCTTCCACAACCTTAATGGCCTCATCAGAAGCTTTTAAGGAGAATGCCGACTTACGGGCCAACCGGCGCTGCTTTTTGCTGAGTCCATGCTTGTAGGCATGTGGACGCGGGCCAAAAACAGTTCCACCGCCTTTCAACAGAGGGGAGCGAATAGAGCCGCGACGGGCCATACCGGTTCCTTTCTGCTTGTATGCTTTTTTACCGCCGCCGCGAACTTCGCCACGCTCTTTGGTTTTAGCTGTGCCCTGGCGTTTGTGAGCCAAAATTCGACGAACATCTTCGTAAAGAACCGTTTCGTTTGGTTCAATACCGAAAATTTCATCATGCAGCTCTACGCTTTTGCCGCTTTCGGTTCCGTCGGTTTTATATACTGATACTTTCATTAGCCTTCACCTTGTGTTTTATTGTGTATTTCAAGGTATCCGCCATTGGGACCGGGTACACCACCGGTAACCAACAATATGTTTGATTCCGGAAGAATTTTTGCCACAGACAGATTTTGAATTTTTGTCCGCTTGTTGCCTGAACGACCGGCCATTTTCATTCCTTTAAAAACCCGTGACGGATCGGATGCCTGACCGATTGAACCGGGCGCTCTTTCTCGGTTATGCTGACCGTGAGTTTGATCGCCAACACCGGAAAAGTTGTGGCGTTTCACAACACCGGTAAATCCGGTGCCTTTTGAAATACCCACTACATCCACGCGGTCGCCAACAGAAAGCACATCCTCAATGGTCAATTCATCGCCAAGCCCTAACCCTTCCGGTAGGTAATCACGAAATTCGATCACTTTCTTTTTTGGTTCGGATCCGGCTTTTTCAAAATGACCGGCCAGAGCTTTAGAAACACGTTTTCTTTTTTTGTCAAACGCAGAGAGTTGAACGGCATTATATCCGTCTGTCTCTTCCGTTTTGATCTGGGTAATCACACACGGCTCTACTTCGATGGCGGTCACAGCAATGCTGCGTCCGAGTTCATCGAACAGGCTTGTCATCCCAATTTTTTTTCCAATTAAACCACTCATGGTATTCCTTGAATTATCTTACACTTTAATTTCAACGTCTACGCCGGATGGAAGCTCAAGCTTCATCAAGGCGTCAACAGTTTGCGAGCCGGTGGATAAAATATCAATCAACCGTTTGTGAGAGCGATACTCGAACTGCTCTCGTGATTTCTTATTCACATGAACCGATCGGTTCACGGTAATAATACTTTTATTTGTTGGCAGTGGTATCGGCCCTGAAACCACAGCCCCGGTAGATTTAACTGTCTGAATGATCTTTTCAGCTGATTTATCAATCAGGTTGTGATCGTATGACTTAAGCTTAATTCTGATTTTCTGTTGTGTTGCCACGTCTGCTCGCTTTAATCTTATTCAATAATTTTACTTACAACACCGGCGCCTACCGTGCGGCCGCCTTCGCGA
>JBLRWS010000058.1:0-14813 GCA_047921075.1 Balneolaceae bacterium
GCCGCCTGTCCCGACGGCTTTTGAATCGGGACCGTTCAAAAGTACCATAAGGATCACTGTAAATGTGATTTCAAATAATGAATTTCAGAATCTGCCATCTAAAATTAGCGATCATATGCAGGATGAAGTAATCTTCTTCGTAAGCATACCACGCAGGCTTGTCCATTACCCACACGAATCAACATAGAACCTTCATATACTGTGTATTGAACCTACAAAAACGATTAACGGCTGTTGAGCGTGAACAAATTTGCATTGGCCTTCAGCAAGGGCTCCGCCCATCGGCCATAGCCAGAGGGCTGGCACGCCATTGCAGCGTGATTACCCGTGAGATAAATCGCAACCAAACAGATGGAGCCGGTTACTCAGCCATTACGGCTCACGAAAAGGCCCTTGAGCGGGTGTGTGCCCCACGGAGCAAAAAGTTAGGTGCGCACCCGGAGTTGTGGCAAGCGGGAGAGACAGTTACCGCTGAATTTCAACAGCCCAATGGTTCGCTACTTAAGGCTTCCGTGACAATCACGGAATAATGCCGGCTTCCGGTCCAGCCATGTAAACGTTGTTATGCAACCAATAATCAAACCCTCTATTTGGCTCTCTTTTTAGAGTGTTTTTTTAAATACTCAGCGAGTTCTTCTTTCTTTACTTTCCCATTGGCTAAATCCATCATAATCGCAAATAGGCTTTTCTTGTCGGCTATAATTTGATATCCGTTGACATAGAGAAACATATACATGGCAATGAGGGCTGTTCGTTTATTGCCATCATAAAATGGATGGTTCTGCCACAGATGAAAGCCATAGGCGGCGGCCATATAGAACAAGTCTTTATGCACATATTCTCCTTCAAAGCTTGCCTGTGGCTGACCCAAAGCTGATTCCAGTAACTTTTCATCCCGGATTCCCGGCTTGCCTCCGTATAAATCGAACTGATCTTGATGAAAGGCTAAAATGATCTCTTTTTTTAGAAATTTGATCATTTAGCCAAAGCTTTCAACACATCTTTATAATCTGTATTTACCTTGCGATAGGCTTCAGCCCACTCTGCAAATTCCGGATCGACAGGACGTAGCTCCAAGCCGGTTCCTTTCTGTTCAATACTCAATTTGTCTCCGGTTTTCAGATGAAGTTCATCGATCAGTTGCTTAGGTAAGATTACTCCCAAACTGTTGCCTATTTTTCGAATTTTCGCTTCCATGGCTGGGTGATTAATTTAAACTTAGGAGTTATAATAATGTTATTACTTTTTAACTACTTATCCAACGCCAAAGTTTGCCCAAATAGTATGTTTGCAAACCATAGCCGAAGCTGACCTAATTCAACGAAATATATCGCACGCTGCGTACCCCGTCCAGCTCCCGAACCGCGGTAAGCTCCTCTCCTGTCAGGCGCCGGTCTACCACCACCGCGGTAATGGCGTTTTTCCCTTTGCCCGATCGCCCAAGGCTGAGCGCACCGATATTCACATTCTGGCTGGAGAGGGCGCCGGCCACCGAGGCCAACATGCCCGGTTTGTCGATATTTTGGTACATCAGAATATCTCCCTCCAGGCGCAATTCCAGCCCATAGCCGTCAACCTCCACAATGCGATAGTCGCCGGGGCCAAAGAGTGCAGCGGAAATCGTCGAGTAATCATTGCCGCCACCCAGCGTAATGGTGATAAGGTCTTTGTACATCTTGCTGTTGCTGCTGGTTGTCTCGTTGATTTGATAGCCACGCTCTTCGGCAAAATACCGGGCGTTTATCAGGTTCACCGATTCGCTTACCGCATCCCGCAGCATACCGCTGATGATACCATCGGTAAGCAGGTCGGAATAGCGCGAACAGGTGCCGGTATATTCAAATGAGAAGCTGTTTTCGTTCTCCTGCATCAACTGCCCCGCAAGCTGCCCCAGTTTTTCGGCCAGCTCCAGGTACGGTTTTACATCCGCATCGGCCAGCAACGAGATCGATTTGGCATTCAGGCTCCCTTTAAAACTTTTGTTCTCGAGTGCATCGGCCATCTGCTCGGCAATCTGCAGCGCCACTTTCTCCTGCGCCTCTTCGGTAGAAGCCCCAAGATGCGGTGTACATACAATGTGGGGATGGTTTAGCATTTCGTACAACTCCGGCGTTGGAGGCTCGCTGCTGTACACATCAACCGCTGCACCGGCCACCACACCCGACTCGATAAGCGGAATCAGATCGGACTCTTCAAAAATACCACCACGTGCGCAGTTGATAATGCGTATGCCCTTTTTCAGCTTGCCGGCCGTTTGCAACGATACCATACCCTTCGTCTTTTCGGTGAGCGGTGTGTGAACGGTGAGGTAGTCGGCCTCGCCCAGCACATCCTCCAATCCTTTTAGCTCCACGCCCAACTCTTTTGCCCGTTCGTGGGCCGTAAACGGATCAAATGCAATCACTTTCATCCCGAACGCCTGCATCCGCAGCGCCACTTCGGAGCCGATTTTACCCAGGCCGATCACACCCAGGGTTTTGCCATGCACCTCTACACCCATAAACGATTTACGGTCCCATCCGCCGCCTTTTACCCTCGATACCGCTTCGGGAATGTTGCGCGACAGGGCGATGATCATCCCGCAGGTATGTTCGGCCGTTGAGATGGTGTTGCCGTCCGGGGTGTTCATCACCAGAATTCCTTTCGAGGTAGCCGCCGGCAGATCGATATTATCCACGCCCACTCCCGCCCGGCCAATCACACGCATCTGCTTCGCATGGCCCAGCAAGTCGGCCGTAACGGTGGTGCCGCTGCGTACCACCAATCCCTCATAGTCACCGATCCGTTTTTTCAGTTCATCGTCTGTGAGTTTACCTGGCTGATCGGCTACAAACCCTCGTTCCTGAAAGGTTTTGGCGCATAAAGGATCTACATTGTCCAGTAGTAATATTCGTTTCGGCATGATGTTAGTCGGTGGTCGGTTGGTCGGTTGGTGTCGGTTTGATGAAGTCTTTAATTAAATCCTGCAGTTCGGCAATGCCTTTTCCCGTTTCGGCCGATACGGGCAGCATGGGCACCTCAATATTCATGGTTTCGAGAACCTGCCGAAGCTGCTTTTTGGATTGTGCCAGTTTGTTGCCCGACAGCTTGTCGGCTTTGGTAAGCACCACAGCAAACGGTTTTTGATGGGTACCCAACCAGTAAAAAAACTCCTCGTCGAGGCTGGTCGGTTTGTGCCGTGCATCCACCAGATGCAGAATCAGGTGCAGTGTATCGCGATTCATCAGGTACTCCTGAATATCGCGCCCCCATCGCTCCCGCTCGTGCAGGGGTGCTTTGGCAAAGCCAAATCCGGGCAGATCTACAAAGTAGAGTTCTCCGTTGATGTCGTAATAGTTCATCTGCTGCGTTTTGCCCGGCGTGTTACTGGTTCGGGCCAGCCTCCGCTTATTGGTAAGACGGTTGATAAGCGAAGATTTCCCAACATTCGACCGGCCTGCAAAACAGAATTCGGGCATGGTGGGCGGGGGGCAGTCGGCCAGCGAGGGCGCCCCTTTTACAAACGTAGCTTGCTGAAATGGCATGGTGCTTACAGAATTTCGTTTTCTTCTTTTTCCACGCCAAAATCGACCGGAACGGGGTACTTGCCCGTGAAGCAGGCGGTGCAATATGAACCGTCTCCCTCATTTGCCGCTTGTACCGCCTCAATCAGTCCCTCAGCCGAGAGGTACCGGAGGCTGTCTACCCCGATTTCGGCCGCAATCGCCTTCAGATCGCGGTTGAACCGATTGGCGATCAGCTCTTCGGGGCTCGGAAAATCCATCCCGTAAAAACAGGGGTGGGTAATGGGCGGTGAACTTACAAGAAAATGGATTTCGAGCGGATTGGCGGCACGGATCATTTCGACCAAATACCGCGAGGTGGTGCCGCGAACAATGGAGTCATCGACCATAATAACCGACCTCCCCTCCAGAACACCCTGCACCGTGTTATATTTGGTGCGTACTTTCTGCTCGCGCGATTTTTGGCCCGGAGAGATAAACGTTCGCCCCACGTAATGGTTGCGGATCAGCCCGATCTCGTATTTGCAGTCGAAGCCCGCGTTCTGACTTTCATGCGCATAACCAAGAGCCGCTGTGTTGCTCGAATCGGGTACCGATATGACGATCGGCCGTTTCTCTGCATCGGGGTAGAGCAGCACCTCGTCCAGCGGATGCTCCCGGGCAAGCTGTTTGCCGAGATTACGGCGCACTTTATCCACATTTTCACCGAAAATACGGCTGTCGGGTCGCGAAAAGTAGACATATTCAAATACGCACTGGCTGGTTCCGGTGCCGGTTTTTGCGTCCAGATGGTACGATACGGGGCCGCGTTCGTCATCGGCATCCCGGTCGATGATCAACACCTCTCCCGGCTCCACATCCCGCAGATAGGTGGCGCCGATAATATCAAACGCACACGTTTCGCTGGCCACCACGTAGCGTCCGTCTACCGTGCCCAGCGCCAGCGGGCGAAATCCGTTGGGGTCGCGCACGGCAATCAGCTTGTCGTCGGTCAAAATTACCAGGCAGTACGCCCCTTCGATCTGATTGAGCGCATCGAGTATCTGGCCCAGCTGCGTATCCGCTTTGCTGTGCGAAATCAGGTGCAAAATCAGCTCGGTATCGGATGTACTCTGGAACAGCACCCCCTCTTCCCGAAAACGGGCACGCAGGGTTCGGGCGTTCGACAGGTTTCCGTTGTGCCCGATGGCGATATTTCCGTTTTTATGATGAACGCGAAACGGCTGAATATTAGCAGGATTTTTAGACGACCCCGCCGTAGAGTACCGATTATGGCCAATGGCGTTGTGGCCTTTCAGCTCTTTTTTAAAAATTTTGGGTTCCCCGAAAACCGACAGAACCAGCCCAAAATCCTTGTGCATCGGCATCGCGTAGCGCTGCTTCTTTTCGTCGAAATAGCTGGTTACAATGCCGGCCGATTCCTGGCCGCGGTGTTGAAGGGAGTGCAGTCCGTAGTAGGTAAGAAGCGCGGCGTCGGGGTGATTAAACACCCCAAAAATACCGCAATAATCGTGTGGCTTATCGGCCATGCAAATGACAGTCAGAGTGCTGTGTTAAAAGAGATTGGAAAGATAGCCAAAGAAGCGGACAAGTGCAGATGCAAAGCCGCGATATTCCGTTGGAACCGCTTTTAATTTTGAATGGACTGATGCACAATAAGTACCGTGATACAAATGTTAACATTCCACCCCGTAAGTATGCATCTCTGACATCAACACACTATATTGCTTACCGAAACAACCACGCCTCAGTATTAATGACCATTCGAAGAGCCACGCTTCTTCCCTTTTTTATTCTGCTTTTCATCTCTTGTTCGGCCACGGAACCGTGGGTCTCGAGCAATTATTCCGAAGCGCCCACCAACAGCCCGCCGGCAGACACCGAAAGAGCGTTTTCTCTCTTTTTGATTGGCGACACCGGAGATCCCTCCCTGGATGAGCCGGATCCTGTGTTTGAGCTACTGAAAGGGGCCATTCGCACGGAACAGGCACCCTCTGCCGTCGTTTTCCTCGGTGATAATATTTATGATGACGGCTTTGTGCCCTACCCTCCCGAAGAGCGGGAGCGGTCGGAGCGGATCATGGCGGCCAACCTCGACATTCTGGAAGATCCCGATGTGCCCGGCATTTTTGTACCGGGCAACCACGATTGGTGGTCAAATTTTGAAGGGATGGTGGAGCAGGAACGGTTCATCCAAAACTACCCGGCCAACCGTGGACACATGCATTTTAGCCCGCAGGCCGGCTGCCCCGGACCCGAGGTGTGGGAGCTCCATCCGCAGCTCTCGGTTATCACGCTCGACTCGGAGTGGTTCATATCGGGTCATGAAAATTACGCCGGCATGGCCGACTGCCCTGCCGTTACCCGCAGCGAGGCGCTGGCCGAACTGCAGGCCATTCAGCAGCAGAACCGGGACCGTATTCTGGTCCTTACCACGCATCACCCGTTCTACTCCAGGGCCGAACACGGCGGCCATTACACCTGGAAGCAGCATATATTTCCGCTTACCGAACTTCACTCAGCTGCCTGGGTACCCCTGCCGGTTGTCGGCTCGCTCTATCCGTTGATTCGCAACATGGGAGTAGGTAATCAGGATTTTAGTGCGCGGGCCAACCGCAACTACCGCCGCGATGTATTGGCACAGTTTCAAGATCACCCTCTGTTCATCAGTGCCGCCGGCCACGATCATAATCTGCAGTATTTCCAGCTGGATACTATGCACCAGATTGTCAGCGGCTCGGGAAGCAAAACCGGGTATGTGGTAAAAGGTGGAGATGCCGGGTTTTTACTTGCCGACTATGGCTTTGCCATCCTCAATTTATACGAAAACGGTGAGCTCTGGCTCGAGTTCTGGACCACCCAGGTGCCGACCGGCCAAAACCCGGTGTTTCGGCAACCGATCGATCACCTCGATTCTTTACAATTTTAACGCCCGAGCTTATATGCCCTTAAACCCACCCTCCTTTACGAAAAATCTATTTGCCTTCTGTTGCTTCGTTCTGTTGTGCGGCGGGGGTGCCTTCTCTGCCTTAGCGCAGACTCAGCCAACCAGCCACCCGATTGATACAGCAGCCTCCGCAACCGCCCTGCCCGACTCGGTCACGAAACCGGCCGATACCAGGTATACCGCCTCCGGCGTCCGTAAGCTTTGGTTTGGCTCCCAGTATCGCGAGTTGTGGGACGAGCCGGTTACCTTTAAAGTGATCGATCTGGAAACCTATGAAGGGGGGATGGATATTTACCGGTTTGGCGGCGGGCAGCAATCCACCACCGCGTTTGCACGGTCGGCCAACGGAGGGCATTACGTACTGCGAAGCATACCGAAAAACCCGGTTGTCTTTGCCGAAGATCAGACCGATCCAATCCAGATCATGTTTAACCGATCGGTGATTCGCGATATTCTGCAAGATCTGATTTCATCATCACATCCATACGGGCCGTTGTCTGTTACCCCTATTGTTCGTGCGGCGGGATTGTACTATGCCGATTACAGCCTGGTGTATATCCCCGAACAACCGGGAACGGAAGAATTCCCCGAAACCGGGGTTAACGTACCCTACATGAAGGAGCCGTTTGTAGATGTAGATTATCTGCAACGATTCGACGACCGTATTTTCGAAGTGGTATCCACCACCGACCTGATCGATCGGATGCTTCAGGGTGAACCGATTCGTATGGATGCCGAAACCTATCTTCGCTCGCGGATGATATCGATTCTTCTGGGAGACTGGGACCGCCATGAGGGGCAGTATTTTTATGCCCTGATCCGCGATGAAAACGACAACGTGATTGCCAGGCCCTATAAACTCGATTTTGATGGCGCCTATTTTCTGATGAATGGCGTTCTACCCCGCGTGGGTACAAGGGCACGGGCGCTGCGCAAATTTCAACATTTTGATGAGGAGATCATCAGTCTGGAAGGCCTCACCGAGCAGTCGCGCTATATGGATGAATTTTTCCTGAACGAATTGCCGAAAGAGCGATGGGTTGCCGTTGCCGAAGACCTGAAGCAGCGCCTGACCGACGATACGTTCGAGCAGGCTATCGCCCTGCTTCCCCTAGAGGCGCGCCGGCTTACAGCCGATCACATCCGCACCAGCCTGAAACAGCGCCGTGATGACCTGCCCCGCTACGCCGAAGAGTTCTATGATATTATCTCCCGGGAGATTGACGTCATCGGTAACGAGCACAACAACCGCTTTGTGGTGTCGGATCACGAACACGACTCGGTCTTGGTAGAGATGTACGAAGGCGATGAAAAAACCTATTCGCGTGTGGTGTACAGTGATGAAACCCGTTCGCTTCGCCTGTTCGGCATCGGCGGGCAGAATGAATTTGTATTCAACTCTGACCGCGAGCTGCCGGTTACCACCCACATTGTGGAAGGAAAAGAGCCGAACAAACAGGTAGCATTCAATGGGCGCGTGCATCGCAAAAACCTGAACATGCACCCGAAAGATCATCCCGATTTCGACCTGCTGGAATTTAAATTCAACACCCGGGACTTTACCTCCTCCACCATGCAGAATTACGGGTTCAACTTTCAGGAGGCCAACGACGATCTTTTTGAAGTGATGCCCTCGTTTCGTGCCAACACCGAAGATGGTATTTTTGTTGGGCTTACAGCCACTCTCAGCACCTACCGATTCCGCCGTTATCCGTTCAGCACACAACAGAAACTAACCATCCGCTCCGCCACCCTTTCCAGCGCTTATACCGTACGTTACAGAGCTATATTTACAGATCTGATTGGCTCTTTCGACCTGCTGGTGAACCTGGGTGCGCGTTCGCCCGATATTGGCCAGAACTTTTTTGGCATCGGCAACGAAACCGAAGAATTTGGCGACAGCAGCTTTCATGATCTTCGGAAAAACCTCTACACCGCCGAAGTTGGGATAAACCGCCGAATTGGAAAACTACACCGGCTGCGTGTGATGGGAGCACTGGATATCGTCAATCCCCAAACCGACAAAGACAAATTTTTCCTGCGGCCGGAAGCCAACCTTCTGCCCGATGATCTCGAATCGCAGACCCTGCTGGGAATTAAAACCAATTACCAGCTTCTCATCACCGACCGGCGGCCGTTTACACGCCGGGAATTTCAGATCCAGACCGATGCCGATTACGCCCACAACTTTCTGGATAACAGTGATGTCGTAACGCTGGGAATTAACGTATCCGGCGCACACCCGGTTTTGATGGAAAGCATTGTTCTGGCCTCACGTGTGGGAGCATCCACCAACATCGGTGATTTTCGTTTTCATCAGGCACGTACGCTGGGCGGGATTGGTTCGTTCTTACGGTCAAGCGATGAGCTTTTTACCGATGGTAACTTTCGGGGTGTCGATCGGGATCGTTTTTCGGGCCGATCGGTCTTTTACCATAACACCGATCTGCGGATAAAACTGTTTGATGCAAACCTGTACGTATTGCCGGGCGACTTTGGTATTTCAGGTTCGTTCGATCACGGCCGGGTTTGGGCACCCAACGAAAGTTCCAGCGTATGGCACTACTCGTACGGCGGCGGTTTGTGGTATAATTTCTACAAAAGCGCCCTGCTCAGTATTTCCTACGCCGAATCGGATGTCGACTCCAAACTATCGTTTCTGATCGGTTTTATGTTTTGATGATCCTTCAGTCCTTTGTAAACAAGTTTTACGACGTGCGGCCCGGTGAGTGGCTCATCACCACCGCCATGTTCTTTGTGAACTTCTTTTTGATGGTGATTCTCTACTTTCTGAAACCGGCGCGCGACAGCCTGTTTCTCGTAGAGCTGGGTGCCAATCAACTTCCGCTCGTCTTTATCCTGGTTGCTGTTGTCTCTATTCCGGTCACGCAGTTTGTAACCCGCCTGGTTCGCAGATACAACAATTTTAAAGTTTTTTTGTGGACCAATGTCTTTGTCATTGCCAACCTTCTGCTGCTGCGCGGGCTCTTTATCATCGATCAGGATTGGGTGTACACCGTATTCTACGTCTGGGTTAGTGTGTACAGTATTCTTATCATTTCCCAATTTTGGGTATTCGCGAATGAGCTGTACAACACCAGCCAGAGTAAACGGCTCTTTTCGCTGCTAAACATGGGGGCCATTCTGGGGGCCATTGCCGGCAGCCAGGCATCGAGTGTAGTGGTGTCGCTGCTGGATGTGGATACCGAAAACCTGCTTTATTTCTGCATTGCCGCCACCATTCTGGTTCTGTTCATTGTCTATCCACTCAAAGGAAAAAGTAAATTCGAAACATCGTCCGGGCCGTCCGAAAAGCGCGGTATCAAACGCAGCCTGATGGTGTACAAGGGAATTACCAAATCGCGCTATCAACTCATCATTGCGTGTATCATCGGCATCGCGATGCTCATCTCCACCCTGGTTGATTATCAGCTGAAAGCCGTGGCGGCCGACGCCTATCCCGATAAAGATGATTTAACATCGTTTATGGGCACCTTTTATGCCGGATTAAGTGTCGCGTCACTGCTGATACAGCTGCTGTTTTCGGGACGTATTCTCCGCCGTATGGGCATTGGCGGTGCACTGGCTGCACGCCCGGCGGGAATGCTCATCGCATCCATACTGCTCATGTTTGAACCCGTTTTGGCAGTGGCCGTTTTTCTGGGAGGGTATGATTCGGCCACCCAGTACTCCATCGATAAAACCAGCCGCGAACTCTTGTTTCTGCCACTCACACAAAAGATCAAAGAGCGCATAAAGCTCTTTCTGGATGTTTTTGTGGATCGCTTTTCGCGCGGAGTAGCCGGATTTATTCTGCTTCTGCTGGTTACCTACCTCGGGGCAACCGTACAGCAACTGGCATGGCTGGTATCCAGCCTGCTGCTTTTCTGGCTCTACATGGTATGGCAGGCCAAACGCGAGTACGTCAATCAGTTCCGAAAATCGCTGGGCGAACGCTATTTCGATATCGAATCGCAGGGTGTGGATCTTCGCGAACCGATCGCCGTGAAAATGATTAAAGAAGAGATGCACGATTGCTCGAAACGCAAACTCATAAATATTCTCTCCTTTCTGGAAGGCCACGATGTGTCTGAATTTGAAAAAGAGCTGGCCGATCTGCTCGACCACTCCTCCAAAGAAATCCGGCTGAAAGCACTGGTCTTACTCAAACGCATCCATTCGGCCGATTACAGCGAACAGGTGAAAGAGCTGCTGAATTCAGAAGATACCGAACTTCGCCTCGAGTCGATCCACTACTTGTGCATGCACTCCGAACGGCGGGCCGATGAAGTGATCAAAAGCTATTTCGATAGCGACAGTCTGCAGAAACAGGCGGCCGCTTTCGGCTGTGTGAGTCGGTATGGCTCCGAAATGGAAAAAGAGATGGTGAGTGATCAGATGATCAACACCATTATCCGAAATAAAAACAAAAAAACGAATCTGTCGCGCGCTCAAATCGCTCAGGTACTGCAGTATCACAAACCCGAAAAAGCGCGTCGTTATCTGCCTGTCCTGCTCAACGATCCTTCCCCGGCCGTCCGCAAAGAAGCCATTAAAAGCATGGGTATCGTAAAAGACGAGGCGTTTATCCCGCTGCTTATCCAGCATATCGACGATCCCGACTCCTCGCTGGAAGTGCGTGAAGCCATTACCGGCTACAATGAAGAGTACATCTCTCTGATTGCTTCGTACTACTACAGCGGCGACTTTAACCGCCGTTTATGCAACCTCTTTCCTATTGTCATCGCCGAGTTTAACAAGCAGGAATCGGTGGATGCCCTGCTCGAAATGCTCGGTGACGAAGTGCAATCAGAGCCCCGAAAAAATATCATCAGAGGATTAAACGCGCTGCGGCAGAACGGAGAGTTTGATTTCCCTGCGGAGACGGTAAAAAAAGAGCTGAACAACGAATTCAAACACTACCTGAACCTCTATGCCATCTGCGCCGCCGTAAAAGGCCGGGCGCATAGCCCAATCATCGAAAAAGCGCTGCGGGAAAAGCTGGATAAATTACAGGAAAATATATTTCGCCTGCTCGGGTTACTATACAATCAAAAAGATATGCACAGTGTATATCTCGGATTGCACAGCCAGATAGAGGAGAATCGATCCAAGGCCCTGGAATTGCTCGACAACCTTATTGAAGACGACCTTAGAACACCCCTTTTTGCGATCATCGACCCGGTATCTGAAACACATACACTTCAAATTGCCGCCGATAAATACGATCTTTCGGTTCGCAATTGGACCGAAGGATTGCGTACTATTATGATCCATGAAGATGAGTGGTTGCGAACATGCGCCCTGTACAGTGTGGATGCCAACGGAGACAGCGACGCTAAGGAACTCCTCGAAATAGGAAAAAAAGACTCAAGCTCCATGGTAAAAGAAACCGCCATGCTGGTTCAATCAAGGCTCGAAAAGAAACGTAACTCATGAATACAGTCATCGAAAAGGTCATGTTTTTGCAGGATGTGGAGCTCTTTATGAATGTGCCTACGGAGCAGCTCTCGCACCTGGCAGCCATTGCCACAGCAGCCGAAGCTCAAAAAGGGGCCACTCTCTTCGAGCAAAACGATCCCTCCGATGCCCTGTACATTGTGATTGATGGCAAGGTTGGCATGTTCCGCAACGACGAGCTGATCTACGAAACCGGTCCCGAAAAAACAGTGGGGGCACTGGGTTTTTTTGATCAGAAAAAACGGATTTTTACCGCACGCTGCCTCGACGATTGCAAACTGCTCACCATCGACGCCTCCCGGTTCTACGACTTGCTGGAAGAGCGGTTGAACATTGCCCGCTAC
Organism: Balneolaceae bacterium; assembly: GCA_047921075.1. GTDB lineage: Bacteria > Bacteroidota > Rhodothermia > Balneolales > Balneolaceae > JBLRWS01. Next base: position 12,255 of record JBLRWS010000058.1, read on the forward strand.
ATTATGATCTTTTTTGTGAAGCAGCTTCGGTTGATTTATGACAACGAAGAGGCCTTTACATCGTTAAAAGAGATGGAAGACACCGATTAACCTTATTGATTCATGCGGTTTTTAACACAACTTACAACCTATCAGTGGCTCGGGCGCATCGTACTCGGCGGCTTGCTGGTGCTTGCCGGCATCCTGAAAGTGCAGGATAATACCGCCCTTTTCGAGACCATTGCCTACATTCACTGGCTGCCGGTCTGGGTGAAGTCCTTTCTAATCGATCTGCTTCCATGGTTCGAAATTGCCGTGGGGCTGGCGCTGTTCATCCGGCCGCTGGACCCGGCCGCGCTGCCTGCAGCCGCTGCACTCTATCTTGGATTCTTTCTGTTTGCCGTATATGGGCTCACTACCGGGCTGGAAGGCGATTGCGGCTGTTTCGGAGATCTTGGCGAAAACTCTTTTTTCGGTTCCATCATGGCCAGTTCATTCGATTGGAAAATGGTCCTGAGAAATGGAATTTTTGTAGCAATGGCAGGATTTCTTTTCTGGCAGCCGGTAGAGAAAAAGAGACTACAGTAACCTGATTTTATTCATCGAAGTGAAGTAAAAAGCAACGGGCTACAGAAATTTTCCGAAATTGAATAAAAACCTCTATAACCGGACTCACCCCTCCGATGGGTCGGAGCAGGCCCTGTCTCGCTTACGCGGGATAAAAGAGGAGCCTCTCTACTCGTCGCCATCCGGCGAACTCTTAGAGAGGGGTGAACTCTTGATTAAAATCTGAGCTTGAGCCCGATAAAGTTCCTCGTTTGCCAACTGGAAAAGAAGGCTCATGGACTAAATTCTTACTCTAAAGAATAGAACACTGATAAACGCTACAGAACCGATTTCAGATAGCTGATAAACTTCTCTACAGCAATCCCGCGATGGCTGATTTTATTCTTCTGCTCACTGCTGAGTTCGGCAAATGTTTCAGTAAATCCCTCGGGCACAAAAACCGGGTCGTACCCAAACCCCTTATCCCCTCTTTTTTGATTGATAATTTTTCCGGGGCAGGCTCCCTCGAATAACTCTTCAACTTCACCGTCCACAAAAGCCACCACCGTTCTGAATTGTGCCGCACGGTTTTGCTTCCCATCGAGCTCTTCAAGCAATTTGGTTATATTATCGTCGTACGTGGCATCCCCACCGGCATAGCGTGCGGAATAAACGCCGGGAGCTCCGTTCAGGGCCTCCACTTCCAGGCCGGTATCATCAGCCAGTGCCGGCAGCCCGGTTTTGCGGTGCCAGTACCGTGCTTTTTTAAAGGCATTTCCCTCCAAATCGGGCTGGTCTTCCACCACCTCATCCGTATCGGGGAAATCGAGGGCCGACTTGAGCTCAATCCCCAAAGGTTTAAAAATCTGCCTCAGCTCATCAACTTTATGAGGGTTACCGGATGCAAGGATAAAATTTGTATTAAAATTCATAAAATTATTTATGATCTGAGTTCAAGTAATAGAAAATTATTGTGGGGGCTTTGAAAAACCCTGATTTATTGACGTTTTAATGGTTATCTAATTTCGTGTTTTTGTATCTTATAAGCGTATATATAACAATGAGATGCTATAATATCATGATCCAAAAAGACAATCAACGTTCTCTGGCCGACCAGCTCTTCCATCCCGAAAAGCAGAATACAAAAACAGCCGCTTTCTTGGCCAAGATGGAAACTGTGATTGACTGGGTACCTCTGGTGAAGATTGTTGCCCGATTGGATCAAAGTGGCACTAAAAAGGGCGGTCGGCCGCGACATAATCCCATGTTGATGGTCAAATCTCTGTTTTTGCAACATTTTTATGGATTGAGTGACCCCCAGCTCGAAGAGCAGCTCAACGATCGCCTGAGCTTTCAGCACTTCGTTGGACTCTCCCTTGGCAACAAAGCTCCGGACTTCACCAGCTTTTGGAAGTTCAAGGATGAACTGGCCAAAGCCGGCCTGACGGATCGATTGTTTGAAGAAGTAAACCGCCAGCTCAATGATAAAGGCCTGTTTGTGCGCAAGGGCAGCATCGTTGATGCCACGATGGTGGAATCGACCAATCGAACCATCAAAAAGGCCAAACAGCAATCGCAGTCGGTTCAACAAAATCCGCAGTACGACAGCGATGCCCGCTCGACCAAAAAAGGCAATCGGATCTATTTTGGATACAAAGGACATATTGGACTGGATGCAGAAAGCAAGCTGATTAACAAACGCATCTTCAGCCCGGCCAATCACCACGACAGCCGGTATACCGAGCAGCTGGCGGATCTGGAGGCAAAGGCGCTGTTTGGGGATAAAGGCTACGCCGATGATCGAATCAAGAAGATGGCACGGGAGTTTGGATGGTTTTATGGGATTTTGGATAAGGCTTATCGTAATAACCCGTTGAGTGCTAGTCAACAAAAGCGCAATCGCAAACTGGGGCGAATTCGCGCTGTGGTCGAACATCCGTTTGGGTGGATGAAAACGCAGTCCAAAGCCCTGAAGGCCAGTGCCCGCAGCCAGGTCAAGAACGCCCTGATCTTCGACTTTAGCTGTATGTGTTG
>JBLRWS010000059.1:0-14614 GCA_047921075.1 Balneolaceae bacterium
AGCATACCACGCAGGCTTGTCCATTACCCACACGAATCAACATAGAGCCAAAAAACTATTCATACACGAGTCAGGTTCACTTTTGCTATCTTGCCGAAAATTAACCCAGAATAAATAACACTATGGATATTACTCTTATCATACTCATTTTGATAGGAATCGGAGCCGGATTTGCAATCGGGTTTTTGGTTGGCAAAACGGGAATTAATTCCGTTGAGGAGAGGAACCGGGCACTCGAAAATCAACTTGAACAAGCCGTGGAACGGCAGGAACAGGAGAGGTTTAAAGCAAATGAAGCAGAGAAGCAACTCGCTGAGTTAAATGCAGACTATCGCAACCTTAAAGAGCGATTGGATCAACAGAAACAGGAGTTTGAAGAGCTGCAACAAAAATTCCAGGACCGGTTTGAAAATCTTGCAAATAAAATCCTGGATGAAAAATCGAAGAAATTTACAGAACAGAATCGTGAAAAACTGGACCAGCTGCTGAAACCGCTCGGCGAAAAAATTGAAGAGTTTAAAAAACAGGTATCGGAAACGTACGATAAGGAGACAAGGGACAGGGTTTCTCTGAAGGAACAGATCAGCAATATGGCTGAGTTAAATCAAAAAATGAGCGAAGAGGCCAAAAACCTTACACGCGCGTTAAAGGGAGACAGTAAAAAACAGGGCAATTGGGGAGAGGTTATTCTTCAACGTATTCTGGAAAAGTCGGGGCTCAGAAAAGGTACCGAATATGAAATACAGGAAAACCACACCACCGAAGACGGCCGCCGTTTACAGCCCGATGTGGTTGTATATCTTCCCGATGAAAAGCGCCTGGTGATAGACTCGAAAGTATCACTTACGGCATTCGAACGCTCCGTTACAGCTGAAACAGACCCGGAGCGTGAAAAAGCTTTAAAAGATCATGTGCTGTCGGTTCGCCGGCATGTATCCGAGTTGAGCAGTAAAAACTATCAGAAAATATATGAAGGCAGCAGCCCCGATTTTGTTCTGCTTTTTATTCCGCTTGAACCGGCATTTGCAGCCGCTTTACAGTCTGATGGTGATATCTATTACGAGGCGTTTGAAAAAAATATTGTAATTGTGAGCCCCTCAACTCTTCTTGCCACACTTGCAACAATCGACACGATTTGGAAGCAGGAATACCAAAACAAAAATGCGATGAAAATTGCCAGCAGGGGGGGCGCTCTGTATGATAAATTTGTACTGTTCGTGGAAAGCATGATGGATATCGGGCAAAGAATCGACCAAACACGCCGCAGTTATGATGAAGCAATGGGACGTTTGAAAACCGGAAACGGGAATGTGATGAGACAGGTAGAAATGTTGCGCGAACTCGGCTCAAAAGTTTCGAAAAAATTACCGGGAGAGCTACTGGATGAAGATGACGAGAATGAAAATGAAATAGAAGAATAGAGATGACGAAAATATCTCTTCTAATTCATATCCGCCGCAGAATTCACCAGCTTTTTTAGCAGATCCTCAAGATGTTGCTCCAGTATCTTGTTGATGGTTTCGGTATCGGATTCCCGGCCAATATTTACAGCACTGCCAACTGAAATATGCAATTCCGGTTTATCTTTTCTCATTGTATGGATGTAGATGCCAACCGGAACAAGATCGGCATCGGGGCATTGCCGCGCCAGCCATCCCAACCCCTTTTTAAACCGGATGGGGCGAGTTTGGAACGGTTCGATTTTACCCTGCGGATAGATATAGAGAGAGCTTCCATCACGCTGCAGGGAGTGAAGAGCGTACCGGAGGGAGGCAAACATCTGCGACGAGCGGCGATCGGCAGGGATGGAAAAAACGCCCAGCCGCCGAAAAAAAGGGTAGGCCTTTAGCTGTTTGTCTTCCATCATGCCCCGCGCTTTTTGCCGAAACAGCCGTTGATTCAGAATAAAAGGCACCAGTCCATCCCACCATGAGCTGTGGTTTAGGTAGTAGATCGTTTTTTGGTGTTTGCCGGGTTTGTATTCGGAATCCAGATGCACCCGATGGAAGCGTCGTTTTAACAACCACCGGACATAGAGATCGAAAAGCCAAATGAACCAGCCCGACTCTTTTGCAGGCAGAAAGCGCGTTGTGTTGCTCATCCGATCAACCGGTTTGTTACGATTTAGACTGAACCAGCACGTAGTTTTTATGCTTGTCTCGCGCCAGTTTTCCATTTTTGCCGTAGAGGGAGTGATAGAAGAAAAGCTGCCACTGTTTTTTAAACGCTTCTCGAACCAGCAGTGTCTTCGCTTTTTTGGCTTCGACCGGGTTGTAGTCTACCAGCCGTGTTGCGTATTGGTTCAAGTGATATTCTGTGGGGATCAGATCGCCGGTAAAAAGTGCGCCTTCTCCATCACTTTCGCAGGTAAGAATCATATGGCCGGGTGTATGGCCGCCCGTTTTGATGCCGGTTAGCCCGCGAGCAATGGAATAGCGGTCGCTGTCGATAAGTTGCAGCTGTCCGTTGGCCTTAAGCCGAAACAGTTCATCAAGGTTGTACCGCGCACCTGCCTGATCGGCCGGTTGATTAAGATGACACTCCACCGCAAACTCCCACTCGTCAGCATGGGCCAGATAAACCGCATTGGGAAAGGTTATGGTGGTTTCGCTTGTGTCGGATACGTAGGTGCATCCGGCGGCGTGGTCGTAGTGGAGGTGCGATAGAAAGACGGTGGTTACATCCTGCGGACGGATGCCAAAAATATCCAGATTGGTGATCAGGTTGGAGGTGTTCTTATGCCGGCTGCCGGCATCGAGTCCCCAACCCAAACCGGCATCGGCAACGAGAACCGTTGAGCCGCCGATAACCAGCAGCGGATCGATGCCCAGAGCCGAGGAGTGTTTGCCCAGAAGGGGATCATCCTCGGGTTGATTGAGCCGGGCCGGATCGAGTTTTACAAGGTCTCCGTTTTTATGGAGTTCAAAAAATCCTTCGCTGAGTTGTTCTACGGTAAATTCGCCAATCTGCATGCCTGATTATTCAATACGGATTTCGTAGGGCATAATGGCCCACTGTTGCCCGGCGGGGTGTCGCATAATTTGTTGGAGGGTCGTCATGTCGTGTCGTATCGGTGATGGAATCCAGCTCTGCATCATCGCTTTCAGCTGTGCGTTACCGGAGCTCATGAGTGTTTGAAAAAAGTCGCGCTGTTTGGGAAACGACTCGAGCTTGTACTCCTCAATGCCGGCCATTTCTGCAGCGATGGCAATAGCACGGTCAAGGTTGCCAAGCACATCAACAAGCCCCACTTCATAGGCGTGGGTTCCCGTATAGACGCGTCCCTGTGCCAACTCTTGAAGTTCATCAAAGCTCATACCGCGTGACTCGGCCATGCGGCTTACGAACGACTCATACCCGCGGTCCATCATCTGCTGAAACACACGACGCTCCTGCGGCGTAAGGCGGGTTGACAGATCATAGAGGTCGGCAAACTCATGGGTTTTCAGGGTTTCGGTACGAATCCCGATGTTTTCTTCCATCAACTCCTGAAAATTAAACAGCAGTGCAAAAATGCCGATCGAGCCCGTGATGGTATTTGGATTGGCCACAATGGTGTCGGCACCGGCTGCGATGTAATAACCACCCGAAGCCGCTACGTTGCCCATAGAGGCAACCACCGGCTTGGATTCGGCCGCTTTGCGAACGTAGTGCCAAATTACGTCAGACGTGGTGGCTGCACCGCCACCGCTGTTTACGTGAAGAACGATGGCTTTCACATCGTCATCATCAAGGGCGGCATCCAGCTGCTTTTTTACGTTCGAAGCGGTGATCCCATCACTATCGCCAAACGGAAAATCATCGAGCTGCGGCATGATGGCACCGGAGGTGTAGATCACTGCAATTTTATCGGACGTGGACGCTTCATCAAGACCGGCTGATTTGCCTGTTACTCGAGAATAGCGGCCGAATGAAATGGTGCGCAGGTCGGTATCTTCATCCAGTTCAATTCGCTTTTTGATGTGCTCTTCCACCTCATCGGGGTACGCCTGAACATCCAGCAGGCCCTGTTCAAAAGCGAATTCCACGCGGCCAATGGGAGGCGTGTTCATCAGTCGGTTCACCTCGTCGCTGCTTACTCCGAGCCGTTCGGCCACGGCAGAAACGTAGAGGTTGGTTGCTGAATTCAGAATTTCGAGTGTCTGTTCGCGGCTTTCGGGCGAGGATTCCCGGTTCATGAACGGTTCAACAGCCGACTTATAAGCACCAACACGAGCAATTTCGGGCTCCACACCTATTTTCTCCAGCATGTCGCGGTAGAAGCTGAATTGTGCGGTAAACCCTTCGAATTGAAAACTGGTTTCGGGTGGAGAAAAAATAGAGTCAGCAGCGGTTGCAAGGAAGTACGCCTTGCTGTTGTACCCCATGTCATCGGTACTGAAATAGAGAAATTTTCCGCTCTCTTTATATTCCTGAAAATAGCTGCGTGCGGTTTCGAGATTGGCCCACGAGGAGGTTACAAAATTGGTGGTTACCCACACCCCTTCAATATTATCGTGCGCAGCGGCTTTTTCGAGATTCCGTTTTAATGAACGCAGTGAAACGGGATCGCCCGATGCGGGGTTAAAGAGTTCATCCAGCGGTGAGCGAACGGCACGCTCGGGAATATCGCCCGTGATCTCCATTTTCAAAACCGTATTGGCGCGAACGTACGGTTCGGGTTCGGAACTGCTGCTCATTACCATGATAAGAAGTACGATAAACAACAAAAACAGGGCTGTGAGGGTACCCAGGATAGAGGCTAAAAAGGTTTTGAGAAATTTCATGAAGGATCGCGATTACTTTCTATTTTACGGGGGGATTGACAGCTATAGTTGATCGATAAACATAAGAAAACCTGCCAACGATTCCATTATAAGTACTACTACGGATGAAAAAACATTTTGATGCGCTTATTATCGGTTCCGGCCACAACGGATTGGTAACGGGCTGTTACCTTGCCAAAGCGGGCTATTCAGTGGGCGTTTTGGAGCGCCGCGATACCATTGGTGGGGCGGTCTGTACAGAAACCATGTTTCAGTCGGATGAAAATCCGCATGGATTTCGCATGGACGTGGGTTCGTCGGTCCACATCATGATTCATCAAACCGGCATTATTGAAGAGCTTGGTCTTACCGATTACGGGCTTGAGTATATCGATATGGATCCGATGATGAGCTATCCGTTTCCCGACGGCAAGGGTGTGATCCACTTTCACAAAGATCTGGAGAAAACACTCGAGTCGATCGCCCGGTCTGCTCCGGAAGATGTGGAGAATTACCGCAAATTTGTAACCTTCTGGGAGGCGATCAACAAGGGCGTGCTGGCCGCTTTTATGGTGCCGCCAACGGGAAAAAACATTGTGGCGGAGATGGCGAAGGGGCAGTTTCGAAACGGAGCGATGTTCAAAAAAGGGGAGCAGGCTCACGGATTGCAGCGAATTTTGGGCAGTTACGGGCAGGAGGTGATGCGCTCGTTCAAAAACCCGCACATGCAGGCTGCCCTGATTTGGTTCGCGGCGCAATCGGGGCCATTGCCCGATCAATCGGCTACCGGCGACTTTGCCGGGTGGCAGTCGATGCTGCATCACAGCGGTGCCAAGCACCCTCGCGGTGGCAGCGGCATGCTTACCCAGGCGATGAAGCGGCTGATTGAAGCTCATGGCGGGGAGGTTATCCCCAACGCTCCGGCCGCCTCAATTTTGATCCGTGATGGCCGCGCGGCCGGTGTGCAGACCGAAAACGGCGATGTGTACAAAGCAGATCTTGTGGTCTCGAACGCGCACGTTCAAACCACCATGCTGAAGCTGGTGGGGCGCGAGCATCTCGACGACGCTCTCTTTCAGCGGGTTGAAAATATCCAGGTTGGAAATGGGTTCGGAATGGTGATCCGTTGTGCGGTTGATGAGCTGCCGGAGTACACCGCCGCCCCGGGCGATCCGCTTATTCATAACGGCATGCAGTTATTGGCCCCGTCTGTTCCATATATGCACCGCGCCATCGGCGATTATATGAAAGGGCTGCCTCCTGAAAACCCAGCCGTGCTGGCGATGACGTTTTCCAAGATTGACCCCGACGTGGCAAAAGATGGCAAGCATACCTTGTTTGCCTGGGCACAATGGCACCCTTACGAGTTGGCCAACGGAGTTCAGTGGGATGACATCCGGGAACAGGAAGCGCAGAAAATTTATGATGTGGTGGTAAAGTATGCACCCAACATGAAAGGAAAGCTGATTGACTGGTACATTCAAACACCGCTCGATATAGAACGCAAGCACGGTTTGCTCCGCGGTAATGTGATGCATGTAGAGATGAACTTCGATCAGATGTTCATGTTTCGGCCAACTCCGGAGCTTAGCCGCTACGAGACCCCCATCAAAAATCTGTATCTTTCGAGCGCCTCGTGCCATCCGGGCGGCGGCGTATTTGGTGCGGCCGGCTACAACGCCGCACATGTTATTTTGAAAAAGCATAAACGAACCTCTTTTTTCTAACCGATTGTGAAACTACATTTTCCAGATTCCGTTGCCCACATCAACCTGAGCGTACTGCTCGAAAATCTTGCCCGGATACGCTCCCGTACCAAAGCGCCATATCTTCTTTTTGTGGTTAAATCTAACGCGTATGGCCACGGGGCTGTACAGATTGCACGCCATGCAGAGAGCCACGTCGACTATTTTGGCGTGGCTACCGTAGATGAGGGAATTGAACTGCGAATGGCCGGCGTCAAAAAGCCGATTTTGGTATTTGGCGTGCCCGGTGCGCAGAATGCAGCGGCGTATGGCACACATAACTTAACGGCAACCGTAAGTGATGTAACTCATTTTTCGGTGTTGATGGACGGCACCCGCTACCACCTGAATGTGAACACCGGCATGAACCGGCTCGGGCTCGCACCGGACAATCTTGAGGAGGTGCGGAAACTGGCCGTTGCTAATCAGCGGCTGGTGTGTACCGGTATCTATTCCCATCTGGCCACCTCGGATGAGCCCGGCAGCAAGGAAGTGGTCCGGCAGCATCAGCAATTTTCTGACATACGGTCTCAGTTTGCAGAGATCACAACAGCGCACCTGCTCAACTCCGGAGGTATCGCTTTTTATGGTGATCTTGAGCCATTTGAGATGGTACGGACCGGGATGTTACCGTACGGTTTTACACCCGGCAAAACGCAGCCCGACTGGGTACAGCCCGTGTTGGAGTGGAGGTCGAAAGTTGTGCAGCTTCGGCCGGTACGAAAAGGGGATGGGGTAAGTTATGGCCATACTTGGCGGGCAGAACGTGATGGCTGGCTGGCCACTGTTCCGGTTGGCTATAGTGATGGCATACCTCGCGCGCTAAGCAATCGGTTGAAGGTATTCATCAATGGAAAACAGCTGCCGCAAGTGGGCAACGTGACGATGGATTACATCATGGTGTACAGTCCTGAAAAACCGTGCATTGTGGGTGAAGAAGTGATACTGCTGGGTGGGGAGGCCGAATCAGCTGCGAGCTGGGCTCAAAACGCGAATTCTAACCTGCACGAAATCTTTACCCGGTTATCGGGTGAACGGATACACCGTAGTTTTTCCGATTACTAAGCAGACAGCTTAATTCCGGATGTCGGTAATCAGCACATCGTAACGCAAGGTATCCCGGCGAAACCCATCTACCAAAGAGCCCGGGGCTAATGGAAAAAACCCTGCAGCGGGGGGAACAATGAGTGTGCGGCGTTCGTTACGTTTCATTCCAATGATGCCATTTCGAAGCCCTTCTGAATAGGACAATCTAATGTCGAAGCTTAAAACAAAAGTTGCAGTTATCGAGGCAACTTCGATACTGGATGGAAAGGTACTGCCATTGGAATAGGTGCTAAAGATGATTTCCCCGTTTTCGCTTCGCAGTGTTACGAAGATATCTACAATATCGCGGATGGTCACTTCGTCAACGCCTTCGCCTTCATCCACAGTGTAAACCTGTACATCACCGGTGATGATTTGAGGCTCAAGTCCGGAAATATCAAATGGGCCGGGTACGGTAGAGGTGTCCGGCGGCTGAAAGGTTCGCGTGCTGTCGCAACCGGCGAACATAAAGAGGGAGATAAAGAGAACTGAGAGAATTCGGGCTGGGATAAATTTCAAATGCATAGTACGTCTTAGCTGTAAACAATGAACAACACCAAATATCGGAATATTTGGCCTGTGGTGAAAGGTAGAATCATGCGAGTTACGTTCCAAACGCTTCATCCAGCTCTTTCTTACGTTTGCGATGTGCAAGCCGGCTCAACAGTATCGAAAACTGATACAGCAGAATAAGCGGCAATGCAATCAGGATTTGGGAAACAGGGTCGGGGGGTGTTAAAAATGCAGAAATGGCGAGAGCCCCTACGATAGCGTGGCGCCGGTATTTACGCATCCCCTCGGGGGTAATCAAACCCACTTTGGAGAGAAAGTAACTTACAACGGGCACCTGAAATACAATACCGCACGAAAGCGTCCACATTGCCACGGAGGTGAAATACTCGTTAATATCGAACTCGTTGCTGATCACATCCGATATGACAAACTGCGTGAAGAACTGCACGGCAAACGGCACCAGAATAAAGTAGCCAAAAAGCACTCCAAGAAGGAAAAAAAAGTTGATAAACATAGCGTTCATCACGGTTTTTAGTTTTTTTCCAGATCCAAGAGCGGGTTCAATAAAGGCCCAGATTTGGTAGATGAAAATGGGCGAACCGATAATGCCCCCGATAATGAAGAGTGTGCCCCAATAGGTAAAGAATTGTCCCGGCAATCGACGCGAAATGAGCGAGAGATCGACCGCTTCGATTGGCATGATGCGGTACATGATAAAATCGGCCCGGGCCGGCCCAAGAATCAATTGCTGCATAAAGAAATCGGCGAAGAAGAAAGCGATAAATATCCCTACTGCTATCCCGATTAACCCTTTGATGATGCGCCAGCGTAACTCTTCCAGATGATCAAGGAATGACATTGAGGCCGTAGGATCCACCTTGGGCGGCTTGGCCTTAGGTGGAAACATACCCATAATACTGCGTCTGTTTTCGGTGTCGCTCATGCGGTTGGGACTGCCTCGATAAGAAGCGTCTTAGGCGGTTACAAAATCATAGAGAGGAAAATTGAGGCACATCTCTTTTACCTGCTGACGTACCCTGTTTTGCACAGTTTCATCGTCCGGCTGCTGAAGCACTGTATCGATCAGCTCTACAACCTGACGGAATTGCTCCTCTTTGAACCCGCGGGTGGTGAGAGCCGGTGTCCCAATTCGGATACCGGACGTTACAAACGGGCTTTCGGTATCAAAGGGAACCATATTTTTATTAACCGTGATGGCAGCGGCATCGAGGCTCTCTTCGGCCACTTTGCCGGTCAGGTTTTTATTTCGGAGATCGACCAGTACCAGGTGGTTGTCGGTACCGCCGCTTACAAGATTGTAGCCTTTTTCAATAAACGCTTCGGCGAGAGCCTTGGCGTTGGTAAGCACCTGTTTTTGATAATCGGCAAAGTCGGGCTGTAAGGCTTCGCCAAAGGCAACCGCTTTTGCTGCGATGACGTGCATCAACGGGCCGCCCTGGCTGCCGGGAAAGACCGCTGAATCGAGCACTTCGCTCCAGCGTTTGGTTCGTCCCGATTTGGCTGCGGTAACGCCGAGTGTGTTTTCGCCGTCGTTGCCTACCAGTATCATACCGCCTCGTGGTCCGCGCAGTGTTTTATGTGTGGTGGTGGTTACTACGTCACAGATCGGCAGGGGATCGTTCAGCAGATCGGCGGCGATCAGCCCGGCTGTGTGGGCCATATCCATCCAGAGGTAGGCGCCTACCTCGTCGGCAATGTCGCGAAACGCTTCATAGTCAAAATCTCGGGAATAGGCACTGGCACCAATCGAGATCATTCGCGGCTTTACCTCGAGTGCTTTTTTTCGAACCTTATCCATATCAATGCGGCCGGTCTCTTTTTCTACGCCGTAAAAGGTAGCATTGTAGGTGATGCCGCTGAAGTTGACCGGTGAGCCGTGGGTGAGGTGTCCGCCGTGTGCAAGATCGAGGCCCAGCAGGGTGTCACCCGGCTTCATAAACGCCAGGTAGACCGCCGCATTGGCCGATGCACCGGAGTGAGGCTGCACATTCACATAATCGGCACCAAATAGTTTTTTGGCGCGTTCGCGGGCCAGCTCTTCAACTTCATCCACAAATTCGCAGCCACCGTAGTACCGTTTTCCGGGATACCCCTCCGCATACTTATTTGTGAGCACTGTACCCATCGCCTCGATGGTTGCCTGAGACGCGAAGTTTTCGGAAGCGATCAGCTCAAAATTAAAATTCTGGCGATTGGTTTCTTTTTCGATGCTTGCAAACAGCTCCGGATCGGTTTCTTTTAAACGACTCATACGTACTTACGATTTTTCTGTGAGTTGATGGATTTTGTTTACCCGCCGTTCGTGCCGTCCGCCCTCGAAGGCGGTATCGAGCCAGACCGATAGGATCTCTGTGAGCTGCTCACGATTGAGCTCGCGCCCGGGCAGGCAGAGGATGTTGGCATTGTTGTGCTCGCGTGAGAGCTTAGCCACCTGGGCAGAATAGACCAGAGCACCGCGCACGTTGGGATATTTGTTTGCCGTCATGCACATACCCTGGCCGCTGCCACAAATTAAAATGCCCTGTTCATGCTCACCCTTGTTTACTTTTTCGGCAACCTGAACGGCAAAATCGGGATAATCAACAGAATCGGGAGAGTGGGTACCAAAGTCGACGGTCATATAACCCTGTTCGTCGAGAATGGTTTTAACGAGTTCTTTGGCCTCAAAGCCGGCATGATCGCTTGCAATGGGTATAATCATGAAAATTGATCTGCGTGTGTGTTGATGGTATCCAGTCTCTAAATATCTCGAAAATTTTGATGAGGATAAACTTCATCCTCTGTTATCATGAAACTAATTGTTCGAAAGCACCCTCAGGGCCGGGGCCTCACAAAACGGGTGGTTACTGTATCGGCACTAAGGCTGCCAAATATGCCAATTCCGCCATCCACATTGTATATCACATTCGGAATTTCGCCGGGTGGCAGGGTGGAGCCGCCAAGCTGTACATCCTGCGAGCGGAGCAGATCGTTGATGTTTTTATCGACAGAATTGATGACGATATCGTTTACCCCGAAGAACGCAATGCCCAGCCAGGGTATGCGCAGGGTAATCGTTCCATCTTCATTTATCGTAAAGTTTCCTTCATTTATGAGTCCGGATGAGTTGTTGAAGAAATCTTCGATATCGGCGTTGTCACGATCAACCAGGTCAAAGTAAAATGGGGTTAGGTTTTGGATAATGGGGTTTTGGGCAATGGTGTTAAAAATATAGACGTTTTGTCCATTGAATGGGGCGGTGGCGGTGATGCCGATTTCAAGCTGCTCGGATGATTGAAAAACAACTTCATCCGGAACGGTGCCCAGTATGTCGAATTGAAGCGGTATCCGTGTCTGGGCGGTTACGACCTCATCACGATCGTTAAATTGCACCTGGATGGCGTAGCGGCCACCCTCCCGAATGGTTGGCACATTGCCATGGGGGCGATATATTCCCGGCTGTTCTTCTCTGAAAGGGATGGCCATACCGGCATCGGTGTCGGTTATCACCACGGCTGCATTTCGGAGTGCGGCCCGCTCAAAGGTATACTCTTCAAAGGCGGGGAGTGTTCGCGATACCCGCACCTCAGGCATCGGGTTCCCGGCAATCAGATACGCCTCAATAACCACCTGTTCACGAAAGGAATCTTGCTCTACCGTATCACAGGCAAGCAGGAGCAGGGCTAGGGCTAAAAGTGGAAGATATTTCATCGAACTAAAAATTTAGGGTGTAGGATACCGACGGTAAAATGGGCAGCAGGCGCACATCGTTGCGCTGTACCGGGTTTTCATCAAAATCGAAATCAAAAAACCAGACATTTCGCCTTGAATAGACGTTGATGATCTGAAACTGCCACTCGGCCTGGCCAAACCCGAAAAACGTTCCTTCACGCGAGAAGGCAACATCGAGCCGGTGATAGTCGGGCAGACGTGATGCGTTGAGCCGGCCCACAGTAAATGTTTCGCGGGTGGCGGTACCGAACGGGGCGTTGGAAAACTCGGTGCGTCCGAGCGGCTCGGTGTACGCCTGACCCGTGGAGTAGTTGAACACGGCCGTGGTGGTCCATCGCGACGACAGCCGGTAGTTTGCCACAAGGGTGAGATCGTTTTGGCGGTCAAACTTGGGCGGGAAAAAACGCGGGGTGGTGGATCCACTGAAGAGATCGGTGTTAAATCCGGGGAATTTCCGGCGCGTTACACCAAAGGTATATCCAATAAAACCGTTCAGGCGGCCCCGCTCTTTCTCGAAAAAGAACTCCGCGCCGTACGCAAACCCCTCACCAAACCGAAAGAGATCGCGATACTGCAGGCCGGCCGGGCTGTTTACAAACGGGTCGAGTTCGAACAGGTCGTTCATGGTGCGGTAGTACACTTCTACATCGAACCCGTAGCCCTCAAACGGCTGGGTTTTGGCACCCAGTACAAACTGATCACCCCACGCCGGCGGTACACCGTCGCTGCTGGTTAGCCATTGATCGAAGCCTGTAAACGCCTCATTGGTGATGAGCGTTAAAAACTGGTGATATCGCCCGTATGCGGCCTGAAGGCGTACCGACTCACCCACGTTTCGATCGACAGAGAGGCGGGGTTCGAGGCGCGTGAAATTCCCCTCTTCAAAATGACTAAGCCGGAGGCCGCCGGTAACTTCCCAGAGGCCATCCGGCCGCCACGTATTTTGGATGTAGCTGTTCAGGTAGCCGGTTCGAATCACATTTTGGAAAACGTTCTGATTGTCGAAATCATCGAAAACCTGCAGGTTCAGATGGCCGCCCCATACACCGGCGGATGCCGTCAGATTGGAGGTCCATTGGTAGGTGAGGTCTGACTTAAGCGAAAAATCGTACACGCTGTTTTCCCGTTCGATAGGGGTGCCGGAAATCTGAAATTGAGGGAAGTTAAAGTAGCGTGAAGCGGTGGCGGTAGTGCTCAGAAACAGGCGGTCGGTAGCGATATAGCGCCACTGCACGCTGCCCGTCTGATTGCCGTAGTCAAGCCGTATGTTGGCATCCTCGGCAAAAGGAAACGAGAGTTCATCCTGCCCGGCGTAAAATGTGAGATGAAACCGATGACGATCGGATGCATCCAGGTTAATTTTGCCGTTTATATCATAGAAATAGAAGCTGTCGGGGACGTTGTCGGTGGCGCTCCGCAATACGGCCAGTACCGGTTCCAGAGTGGAGCGCCGCACGGCAAACATGTACGAGCCCCGGCTGTACGGACCCTCTATTGAGGCGCGGGAGGCGAGCAAACCGACGCTTACGGTGCCGCCTGTTCGGTTACGGTTGCCGTCTTTGTTAAACACGGTTACCACAGACCCGAGACGCCCGCCAAATTCGGCCGGATACCCCCCTTTGTAGAGTCGCACATCTTTAACCGCATCGGGATTAAAGGTGCTGAAGAAGCCAAAGAAGTGGGTGGGGTTGTAGACCGTGGTTTCATCGAGGAGAATCAGAGTTTGGTCGGGACTTCCGCCGCGAATGTAGAGGCCGCTGGAAAAATCGGAGGCGGCCTGCACACCCGGAAGCAGCTGAATGGATCGAAACAGATCGGGCTCTGCAACAGAGGGCAGATCGGTGATTTGCTGTGCCGAGATCTGCGCCGTTCCAATGTTGCGTGCTTCGCGCCGTTCGGCTTCCGACTCAACGACAATTTCTTCGAGCTGAACTCCCTCGGGAATCATTTCGATGTCGATGCGGCGCGACTCGCCCGGTTCCAGCGTTAATTCACGGGTAAAACGCCGGTACCCCACATACGTTGCCACCAGCGTGTAGGTGCCGGGCTGTATGCCGGTTATGGAATAAAAACCGGCTGTGTTGGTGGTAGACCCGCGGTTTCGTTCGGCCAGTGCGATGTTTGCCGCAATGAGGGTTTCGCCGGTTTCTGCATCGGATACCACACCGCTGATGGTAGCTGTTTGTGCATCGACTCCTTTTGGGAATGAAACAAAAAGAAGCAGAGTGGCTATAAAAAGTGGCAAAGGGATAATGCGCATAGAATCTATTCAGTTGATGATCAGCCAAACATTAAATGTTGCAGTTGCATTCACTGCAGCAACGGATTAGACAACTCTTTAGATCTGAAATTGGTTGCATAATTTCGTATATTAAAAGTGTTCTTTCACGTATTGGGGGTGTAACGGATTCGACGGGTTGCGTACAATTGCAGGCTGCATGCCGAGAGTGTCCGATGAATCTCGTAAATCATTCATCATGGAATAAAAGTAGTTGACAACAATTACTCATACCGACTGGCTGCTTAAACAGACCGGTCCGTTCCTTTGGGTATCTGCCGGTTGATCCCATCGCGAGCGCCGACTTAAACCGGATATTCCGAAGCGCGTTTCTGCCGCGTGGCTGGAGAACTTAATGCAGAATAGGATAAAGTTGCTTTGCTATTGAGCACTGCTTTGTCCGAACCCTTAATCAATAGCTAAGCATGTAGATGTTTGACAGTTTGCCTTCTCGGACGCGGGTTCAACTCCCGCCACCTCCACTAAATATCTAAGCCCCGCAAAAATTTATACTT
>JBLRWS010000060.1:0-8205 GCA_047921075.1 Balneolaceae bacterium
AAAAAAAGCTCGTAAACCTGCCTTTCCATCTGTTTACTGAATTACTCATTCTAATAAAAAACCCCGCTCTGCTTGCACAAAACGGGGTTTTGATCTCATTCGGCAGCTGCCAAATGGGGTCGGTACGTGGGGATGATTACATCATGCCGCCCATGCCGCCCATTCCTGGCATTCCGCCGCCCGGCATACCGCCACCGGCATTGTCGTCATCATCATTCTTGGATGGTTTTTCAACAACAACGGCTTCGGTTGTCAGCATAAGGCTGGCCACGGATGCTGCATTTTCAAGCGCAGAGCGTGTTACCTTGGTCGGATCAATCACACCTGCTTTAATCAGGTCTTCGTAGACACCGGTTCTGGCGTTGTAGCCAAATCCGCCCTTGCCTTCGAGTACTTTTTGTACCACAATCGATCCTTCGACGCCGGCATTGTTTGACAGAGCACGAAGCGGCGCTTCGAGTGCACGTCGCACAATGTCGAAGCCTACTTTCTCGTCTGCAATATCAGACGTCAGCTTGTCGAACACTTTCAGTGTTCTGAGGTAAGCCACACCGCCGCCGGGAACAATTCCCTCTTCAACAGCAGCACGTGTTGCGTTCAGTGCATCTTCTACACGGGCCTTCTTCTCTTTCATTTCTACTTCAGAAGCAGCGCCAATGTAGAGAACGGCAACACCGCCACTCAGTTTAGCGAGACGCTCCTGCAGTTTCTCACGGTCGTAATCAGAATCGGTATTCTCGATCTGAGATTTAATCTGATTGATTCGTGCTTTGATGTCGTCGTTCTTGCCTTTGCCGCCAACGAGGGTTGTGTCGTCTTTGGTGATATTCACCCGGTCGGCCTGGCCAAGAAAGTCGAGAGTGGCGTTTTCGAGCTTATAGCCGCGCTCCTCGCTAATCACGGTACCGCCTGTCAGAATGGCGATATCTTCGAGCATCGCTTTTCGGCGATCTCCAAATCCGGGAGCTTTAACGGCTGCGATTTTGAGCGAGCCTCTCAGTTTGTTCACAACCAGGGTAGCCAGCGCTTCGCCTTCCACGTCTTCAGCAATAATCAACAGCGGACGGCTGGTCTGAATCACTTTCTCAAGAATAGGAAGCAGATCCTTCATGTTCGAGATCTTCTTATCGAAAATCAGGATGTAGGGTTCTTCCATCTCGGTGGTCATCGTTTCGCTGTTGGTCACGAAATACGGTGACAAGTACCCGCGATCGAACTGCATACCTTCAACCGTTTCGAGGTAAGTATCTGTACCTTTGGCTTCCTCAACGGTAATCACACCGTCTTTGCCAACTTTTTCCATCGCTTCTGCAATTCGCGAGCCGATCTCTTCGTCGCCATTGGCAGAAATGGTTCCGACCTGCTTGATACTTTCGAGGCTGTCGCCTACAGGCTTACTGAGTTTTTTCAGCTCTTTCACAACTTCTGCAACAGCCTGGTCAATCCCTCGTTTGAGGTCCATCGGGTTGGCACCGGCTGTTACGTTTTTCAGACCGGTCTGAATGATAGACTGGGCAAGCACGGTTGCGGTTGTTGTACCATCACCGGCGTTGTCGTTGGTTTTAGAGGCTACTTCGCGCACCATCTGTGCGCCCATGTTTTCAACACGGTCAGAGAGTTCAATCTCCTTGGCTACGGTTACACCGTCCTTGGTTACGGTAGGTGCACCGAACGATTTTTCAATAACAACATTGCGTCCACGTGGACCCAATGTAACTTTTACTGCGTTTGCAAGCTTGTCAACACCGCGCTTCAGCGCGTCGCGAGCTTCCGCATCATAATGAATTAATTTTGACATACGTATAATCGGTTTGAGTTAGTGGTTACTTTTACTTTTGATAAAATGGTTAGGAAATAATTCCAAGAATGTCGCTCTCGCGCATGATCAGATACTCTTCGCCATCGAGCGTTACTTCTGTTCCGGAGTATTTTCCGTACAGGATTTCATCACCTTTTTTTACGGTGATATCAATTTTGGTGCCGTTTTCAACCTTTCCGGGCCCGGCAGCCACCACAGTACCTCGTTGTGGCTTCTCTTTTGCGGTGTCCGGAATGATGATCCCTGAACTTGTTTTCTCTTCAGCTTCTACCGGACGAACCAGTACTCGATCACTTAACGGTTTAATGTTAGCCATAAGATGACTCCTTACGTTTTGATTTTGGTTTGATTGATTAAATGATATTCGTTTGCGCACATAATCAGCATGTGCACATCTGTATCCAGAGTTAGCAAAAGCTGTACCAAACCGAAGGCGGGGCGAAAAGTTTTTTTTCACAACGCAAAATGGCGCAGATTCTTTCCGATACCGCTATTCCTGCTCCCCGAATGTGCCAAGTTGTTCAAGGCGGGCTGTCAAACTTGCATACATTGCGGGCGTAAGTGCTTCGGGACGGAGAGAGGCATCTACAATATCGGCGGGAAGGCTGTCGGTAACCGGCTTCAGAGCGTTGCTGAGTTTTTTGCGGCGCTGGTTGAAAGCGGTCCGCACCACGGTTTTCAAATGTTCATCACTGCACGGCAGCGCACCCTGATCAAACTGAAGCTGCAGCACACTGCTATCCACTTTAGGGGGCGGCGAAAAGACACCGGGCGGCACATCAAAAAGAATGGACGGCGTACTCATCAATTGAGTCTGAACCGACAGAATGCCGTACTCTCTGTTCCCATGTTCGGCCACAATACGCCGTGCCACTTCTTTCTGCATCATCAGGGTAGCGGTTTTCAGGCGGCGGCGCTCTGCCAGCAGTGCAAACAGAATTTGGCTGGTTATGTAGTAGGGAAGGTTGCCAACCACATGTACCGGCTCATCCTGCTCGCCTACCTCTCCCCAGTCGAACGCCAGAATATCCTGATGCAACACCTTCACATCGGGCAGGGATTCATTGAGGTGCTGTACCATTACCGGGTCAATTTCGATGGCCAAAAATCGCTTGTAGCGGGCGGCCAATTGTTCGGTAAGCGCGCCATCGCCCGGGCCGATTTCCACCACCCAGTCATCGGCACCGGCCGGTACCGAGTCGGCAATTTTGGCAATCATATTGCGGTCTCGCAAAAAATGCTGACCCAGGCTTTTCTTTTTTCGGGGGCGGTTCATTGATTTGTTTCTATCCTTTTACTCACAGAAGTTGGATGTGCAATTTCGGCTAAAATCGGTTAAACTTAGGTATCTTTCAGCCAAACACCTAACCGGCTCCCGCCTACAGCATGGAATTAAACCCCCTCGATACCGAACAGATTGGGATTCAGACCCTGGAAAAGAGTGTGATGAAGTCCTCCTCCAGACGGTCGTTAAAAATTGGGCTTCCCAAAGAGACCTCCAACGACGAACGGCGCGTATCACTGACTCCCTCCGGTGTCTCTATTTTGGTAGCCAATGGCCATGAAATTACCCTCGAAAAAAATGCAGGGGCCGATGCGCGGTTTACCGATCAGGAGTATGCCGATGCGGGAGCCGAGATTGCCTACAGCGCCGAACAGCTGTTTCAGGAGTCGGAGCTGATTGTGAAAGTGGCACCCCCCACAATGAATGAGCAGGAGTGGATGCAGCCCAATCAAATTTTGGTGTCGGCTCTGCATTTTGGGCATACCCGATACGAATTTCTGCGTGCGCTCATTGACAAAGGAGTGTGTGCCATTGGCTATGAGTTCATCAAAGGCAGTGATGGAGAGTTTCCCATCGTGCGGATGATGCATGAAATTACGGGATCGTTAGCCGTGCAAATTGCCACGCATTACCTGGAAAACCAAAGCGACGGTATGGGCATCATGCTGGGAGGAATTTCGGGCGTACCACCGGCCACGGTGGTTATACTTGGTGCCGGCATCACCGGCGAGTATGCCGCGCGTACCGCTCTTGGGTATGGCGCCCAGGTGTTTGTGATGGACAACAACCTCGCGGCCCTGCGCCGGCTCGAAAATTCGCTCGACCGCCGCATCATCACCGCTACCGCCAACCATCACTATCTGACCAAAGCGATGGGATTTGCCGATGTGGTAATCGGGGCAGCTCTCACCGAAGGCGAGCGAGCGCCGTGCTGGGTTACGGAAGAGATGGTGGCACTGATGAAGCCGGGCAGTGTCATTGTGGATACCGTCATCGACCAGGGCGGCTGCATTGCTACGAGCCATCCCACCACACATTCCAATCCGGTGTTTCGAAGCTACGATGTGCTTCACTACTGCGTGCCCAACATTCCCTCGAATGTAGCACGCACAGCTACCTATGCCCTGAACAACGTACTGGTGCCATACCTTCTGGAGCTCGGCGATTCGGGCTCCATTCGCGAGTGCCTGTGGAATAATTCGGCATTACGTAACGGCACATACATCTATAAGAAACACCTTACCAAAAAATCACTGGCCAACCTTTTTGATATCCCCTACCGGGAAATTGAGATGCTGATTGCATCGCAGATTTAATCTGGCTCCGGGTTTCACTTTTCTGACTGTTGATCCCGGCAGGATTTTCTTAAAGGTATTGAGACCAATTCAACGTTTCGCGGCCATTTCAAAGCTCTGTCGGGATTAACAGCGTCGGGCGCTGTGAGCCGCAGGAGGTTTGAGACACCGTGTCCCGACATGTTGAAACCCGACGAACAGATGCTTTGGAATCTTTTTCATCAACGCTTTTCAGGGCTTTCCCCAGCACAGCGAGATCAGCCGGCAGGCGGACAGGCCCTCGGCTCCGCTGGCGCTTCTCTACCAGTGACAGAGCGCGGGGTACGAAAGCACGGCGCATAAACCCGGAAACAGTGCAGCGTTTATAATGCGCCGCGTGTATGACCCGGTTTTGCCCTGCGGCGGGGGCGGGCAGATGAAACAAGAAAATATTAAACCAAACAAGTTAATTTTTGTTTTTCTAAACAAATTTGGTTAAATATAATAGAATTAAACCATTTAGGTTTACTATGAAATCCTATATCGTCATAATCGGTGACATTGAACACTCCAGGAAATTACCGGGGGATGAGAGAAAGCAGGTACAAAAAAAACTTGAATCTGTTTTCCGAAAGCTCAACCGGGCCTCCGGCCACATTATTTCTCCATACACCATCACGCTGGGAGATGAATTTCAGGCAGTGTATGAGTCCGCCGGGGATATATTTCAACATATCTGGACGATTATGGCAACTGTCCATCCGATTTATGTGCGTATGTCGATAGGAGTGGGAGAAATTACAACAGAAATGAAGCAAAAAAACGCTCTTGGAATGGATGGACCAGCCTTTCACAAAGCACGCGAACAACTTTTACAGATGAAAGAGAACAAACTGCTGTTATCTGTTGCTGCGGAGAATGAAGGGTTTAGCAGGCTGGTCAACAACTCATTTCGTATTTTGGACGTCAACCTCCGCAGCTGGAAGAAAAACCGGTTCACTATCCTTCAAAAATTGTATGAGGGTAAAGAGGTAAAACAAATCGCAAAGGATACTGGGCTCTCCGAAGTGGCTGTGTATAAAAATATAAATGCCGGCACGCTGGAAGCCATTCGCGGTCTCTGCGATTCAATTTCGGAAATAATTGAGGAGATGCTATAGAATGAACTACACCCTCTTTTTTGCAATCATCAACTTGATCCTGATCTCCAGGCTCTGCTTCACAATGCGGGATGAGGGGATATCCGGGCAGAAAGATATCTTGTGGCTGACGATCATACCCCTGTTGATTCTTCCATTACTGAACCTCAACCTCAGCTGGGTTCTGCTTGCCGTTTATCTGCTCCTGATTCGTCCGGCCGCCATACTATTTCTCGAAAAAAACAAGAACAAACTCAACCAAAAGCGCCTGCTCGCGTTATTTGCACATATTCTCGTAATCGGATTCCTGGCAAGCCCTCTCTTTGATCTGAAAGTTGCCGATTGGGTTTCGGCTGCAGAAAATGGATTTGTTGATCTGTTTTTTACGGGTGAACCATTCCTCCATTGGCAATATTTCCATGCCGTACTGTTTGGTTTTTTGATGGCACTGAATGAGAGCAATATTGCAATCAGGACGATTCTTGAAAAACTTGATTTAACACCGTTGAGCAATGATTATCACGAAATTGATAAGAAGCAGTTTCGCACCGGCCGTGTGATCGGATTCCTGGAACGAATTTTTGTGTTTCTCTTTATTCTGCTAAACCAATATACCGCCATCGGTTTCATCATTGCTGCAAAAGGAGTTGTGCGATACCCCGATTTCGGAAAGAAAAGTTTTAATGAGTATATATTGATCGGAACTCTTCTCTCCGTTCTTTTTGCAATGCTGTTTGCCTTTATCACTACACTTCTGTCTGTACATTTTCTCTCCTGATTTGCTTCACCGCTGAAAACCCCGGGAATCGTAAAGGGGTCTGAATAAGACCCTTTTCTGAATATTGATCCTGGCAGTGTATTCTTAATGGGCTTGAGACAAATTTAAAATTTTGCCTGAATCAGTTAATTCAAAAAGTGTGCGAGCCGATTCCTCCTGCACCAGCACAAGAGTTGTTTTTTTTTAGAGGGTAAAAATCGCTCATGCGGTAACCTCCTTTATGTTCAGCAACCAGCCCGGTAACCGGGCAAAAATATCGTGATTATGGGATCTAAAATATTCTTGTCACTGTTTATATTTTTTGCAGCATCCCCCGGTGTTTTTTCACAATCTTATCAACATAACGAACATTCGACGGGTAACTCATCGCAATTTAACCTTGTAACACAGAGTCTCTTCCCTGGCGTGGGAAGCTCTTTATCTTCATTCAGGCCCGGTATTTTTTTAGGGACGAATCACTTCGGGGGCGAACTCACTTTCCATACCGAAGGGCGGTCGTTTTACGGAAAAGTATTTGCGGGTAATATGATAAACCCCGAGCGCCGGTTTGATAGTGCCGACCGCTTTACAATGGCAGGCTTGTCAGCCGGTTATCACCACCAGTTCTTACCCTCCAAACCCCAGACAACCCTGCCGGGAACACCTACCTCGCTATTGAGGCAATCAGAAAGCGGCACCCAGGTTTATATGCGCATCGGCGGCGGGTTTACATATGGCAACCTGACACCCCAGCCTGTCTCTTCAAGTACCGCCCATTACGGTTTTTCAAATGAAGTATATGTGGGAATTTTACGCCCGGTAATGAACCGAAGTGCCTTTTACATGGAATTTGGAAACCGCATTCACTTTTTCCCAGGGTTGAATGAAGGTAATTTCATTGGCGGCCCGCAAATTTCATTCGGTATTATGCTGGGGCGGTCGCCTTCTCTTGTGCCGGGGTAAAAACCGATGTTAGAATAGTAAAGGAGTTGAGCCGTCCCTTTCTATCCTCCAAGCTTCCTGCCCGCCCCAACTTCGGGGGGGAATGGAATTCATCTTCCCCCCCCAATCTTCTCCAGCAGCCGGTGTAAAAATTTACCTCCATATACCCGTTCCACATGGTTCATATCGGCCAGCACAATCAGTTGTTTTCGGCTTCGGGAAAAGGCCACATTCAGTAAACGCGGCACACTTAGGCCGTTTTTATCCTCATCCAAAGGGCGCACCGTGTAGTGGCGGATGGTTCCCCGCTGCCGCTCGCCGCTCATTACCGTATCAAAAACGATGTACTCTTTTTCGCGCCCCTGAAAGGTATGAATTGTACCCACCTCCACCTGGCTGAAGCCGGCGCTGTACAGCCGGTTCCGCACGTCATAAACCGCACTTCGGAACGGCACAATCACACCCACCTCCTCCAGAAACACCCCTTTCTGTTGCATGTTGCCGATCAACCGCTCAATCACTTCCTGATGAACCAGGTTTACCGGCTGAAATCCGCGCTCTCCCGATTTTTGCTCCAGCACCGGGTTGTATTTTGATGTATCCACAAGGTGGAACGCCCGCTCCTGACCCGGTTGCAACGGCTCTTCCAGGCGTTTCCCTGTCTGTAGCCGCCCTTCGTAAAAAACGGTACTGATAATATCGGCCAGAGACGCTTCCAGCCGGTACTGCGTGTCGAAAAAAGAGGTGAATGCCGGATTCTCATCATGCCACCGAAACAGTGCATCGCCCGATTCGGCGTCTGAAACGGTCGTAAAAATATCGGCCTCCAAAAATGCCCGTTTTTCGGGATCGGATGTAAGTGCAATGGGCGGGAGTTGCATCGGGTCGCCCACCACCACCATGTGCCATTTGCACAAACTGGCCAGCACCATCAGGTAGGGCAGATTGGCCATCGACCCCTCATCAACCACCACCGCGTCAAATTCCAG
>JBLRWS010000060.1:8305-14596 GCA_047921075.1 Balneolaceae bacterium
CACCTCTTCCCGTTGCTGCAGCAACGAAATCCACTCCCCCGCCTTTTCTCTGCGCTGCTGTACAATGGTGTCGATCTGCCGGTCGAACAGCAGCGGTTCAAGTTCGGGCTGTTCGAGCGCGGCGTCGCCAAATCGGGTGATGGCTGTAGCCTCCACCGGCTGCCCGGTTTCCCTGAGTGCATGTACCACACTCAGCAATCCTACATCCACGGCGCGATTGGTATTACTGGCAAACAGAACCGTCTTGTTTCGTTTCAGATAGTTGGCAATGATATAGCCGAGAGTCGCGGTTTTTCCGGTACCGGGCGGACCCCACACAAACAGGGTGCGGCCGGTCTGCGATTTTTCAATGGCTTCGCGCTGCGGCGGATTTCGTTGGCCGTCATCGGCTATGCTGCCCGTAAAGGGAACCGCCTCTCCATTTGGATTGAACAGGCGCTCCAGTCTCTGTAGAACAGGTTTTTTTTGATCCAGGAGACGCACCAGTTCCTGCCGGGTCCGCTTCAGGATAAAATCATTTTCCCACTCCACCTCCACCTTTTCAATAACGGCGCCCTGATCTTCGGGAAAACGCAGCGTTACCTGCTTCTTCTCGTAGGCAATGGGGTGGATGAGCAACTCCTTTTCTGCAAACCGAGCCGTAATTTCCTCGGCGAAACGTATTGCAGGCTGATGAGACTCGAACTGATAGTCGGCGGCAGAGCTGCCCCCCTTGCCCATTCGTTTGCCGCTAAACAGCACATCGGAGGATGGTTTTTCGCGGACGGTTTCAATTTCGGCATCGAGCGCATCAATCGCCCGGGATATCAGTTCTTGAACATCTTTCATTCAGGGTGCATCATACAAAGTGGATCGTCAACTACAAGCCTGTCGTTTCGGCGATGCGTAAAGTAAGGCTTTATGCAAGCACTGTCGAATGGATGTGATACATGGATAGTTGTTTACTGATCCCACAGCTCAGCCCGTATCCGGTTTGCGCTTTTTTCGGCGATGATGTAATCGAGCTGAAGCCGTGATTTTTCGGGTATTTTTGCTTCCACCAGTTTTGCACATGCCGGTGTATAGAGAATCAGATCGGCGTTTTTCACAAACAGCGGAAGCGAACGGCCGTAGGTGGCTCCTGCCACAAACGATCCGGTGAACCGTATCATCTGTTTCAAATGGTTGATAATTCCCGAGATGGATCCCTCTTCGGCGGTTACCAGCCCGATGGTTTCGATGGCGGCGCGCTCTACAATGGAGAGCAGCAGATCTGTGTCGTAGTGATAGACCACCGGCATGATGCGGACCGATTCACTAAATGCCCGAACCTGATATATCAGGTGAACCGGTACAAAAACAGCATCATAATGGATCATTTTCTCTATTTCGCTGCTGCTGAGCACATCGCTCTTTACGCCCACCTGTTTTCGGATGGTTTGCGACAGCAGCCGGGCCATTTCAGTCGTTTCATCAATGGCCGCGCAACTCTGAATTTTATCGGGCCATTCCAGAAAACTGATCCGCTCGGCAAAGATCGTCTCAATCTCCGACTCGTCCAGTCCATACCCGATCAGCTCTTCCAGCAGTACCTGCATTTTCTCGGCGCCCAGCTCCAGCCGTTCCGATTTATCGAACGAGGTGTTTTGGCGGTTTACCACAAACCCGCGTCCCTGCTCGCTGCGTATCAGCCCTTCATCCTGCAGAGAGCTGTAGGCTTTTCGTACGGTGTGAAAGCTTACCTCCAGCTGGCGGCCAAGCTCGCGAGTACTCGGTAATAGCTCGCCAACCTGAAACTGCTTGGTGGCAATCATCAACCGAATACGGTCGGCAATGTATTTGGCGCTGTTTTTCATAACCAAAGGTAGAAAACGTACAGCATATTACACAGGGCCGGCCTGTACGATCTGCCTCTGGTTAGCAGCGCCGGTTTGCTCTGTTAGCCGTTTTCTACATCGGCAAGCGGGCGGGTAAACAGAACAGGGTCAGAAACACCCAGCGAATCGCCCAGGCGGCCGATCATCAGAAACGTGGTAATCACCGAATTGATTTCCAGAAGCTGGCCGTTATCCCAGTGGCTGCGCAGGTCATCCCAGAGTTGGTCCGATACGTCATTGGCATCCTCGGCAATCTGCTCGATGAGTTTGAAAACGGCCTTTTCCGCATCGGTAAAGTGTTTGCTGTTCTGCCACACCGAATTGCTGATATCTCCGATCTTGTCCACCGAAATTCCGAGCTCCACGGCAATTTTTTCGTGGGCTCCGTAACTGTAAAAGCTCTTCATTGCCCGCAGGGTTTTTAAAATGATCAGCTCTTTAAATCCCCAGTCAATCCGGCCGGGGCCCAGGCTTTGAATCATGAAGTTGGTGATGGAGGTACACATGGTCGGGTTGGACGCCATCGCTTTCACCAGATTGGGCACATGGCCGAAATGCTTTTCGGTATTTTTGTATAGCGACGAAAGTGATTCGTCTGCGGTCGTTGCATCGTGTGTTTGTACTATTGGCATGGGTGCGGGATTTACGAGGTTGAAGATTGGTCCATGAAATGCTCGAAATGCTTTTGCGCTGCTTTGGATGTCGGCGGTTCTGCCTTGAACAGAACCGGGTCGTGTCCGTGCCAAACCGGCTCCAGCTCAACGCCCAATGCGTCGCCAAATTTACTCACTTGCAGATACGCTCCGATGGTGGCTACAATCTCCACAACCTGGCCGTCATCATAATGTTTTTTCACATTGGTCCATACATCGGCCGGGATGTTTTCGGGATCGAGTACCACATGCGCGCACAGGTCGAGCATGGCCACCTCTTCGGGTTTGTAGTGCGGGCTGTTTTGATACTCCACGCCCACAATATCCGCTTGCTTTTCGCGCGTTACGCCAAGCCGTTCGCTCACCGCCTCGTGCTGGGTCACGCAGTAGAGGCAATCGCCCATTTTTGTGGATTTTAGAATGAGCAGCTCTTTTTCGTACCACGAAATTTGTCCATCCTGCAGGATATCAAAAAAGATCTCCCACATTTTTTCCGCAATTTCCGGCGCATTGCCGGTAATCTTGAATATGTTCAAAACCATCTCGAATCGCTCGACGGTTTTTTCATATACCCTGGCCGTTATCGGATCGGCCTGTTCAGGTTCTATATAAGGTAGTTGTGCCATGGTATTGGATTTTTTAGATTAAATTAGACCGGTTTATGTAAACCGGGCACAGATACTATTGGCTGGATGCCAATCTCTTCTTTACGTTGCCGGCGAGAGCATCCGTAATTCTACATCCAAAAACCGGTTCACTGCTCGCGGAGAGCGCTCATGCTTCATGGCAATCAGCGCGCCGTTAAATCCATTCATCACATGGTCGGTCAGTTCCGACGGAGTAAAATTGGTGGTGATCTCTCCTTCATCCTGCCCCTGCTTGATCATACGGCTGATCAATTCCCGCATGGCGCCAAATCCGGCTGTAATGGAGCGGGTTAACTCTGTTTCATCACCGCCAAGTTCAAAGCTCAAAATGCTCATCAGGCACGTCATCCGGTACTCTTTCTCCTGATAATATCGGAGCTGATTCCGGAAAAACTGTTCCACTTTATCACGTCCGCTCAACGACTCCTCCATCAGCAAGCTGTTCAGTTCTGTCAGAATGCCCTGGATATACCGCTCCACACTTTGCTGTACAAAAGCCTGTTTGCTTTCAAAATAGTTGTAGAAGCTCCCCTTCGGCATTTCGCAGGCTGTGAGGACGTGCTGTATACCGGTTCCGTAATAGCCGTGCGTGCGCAACAGCTCAATACCGGTATCAAGAATATCTTCGAAGTTATGTTTTGCCATAAAAGTAGACCGTTTTACTTAATCTATACAAACGGCATCGGTATTCCAAAGTTAATGTGGCGGTTCAGACACGAAGCAGTTCGCGCATGTATGCGGCATTGTCGCGGGCCGAATCGATCGGGGTGGTGCCGGTGTAGGCTTCCTGCTCAACAAAAAACTTGGTCATCCCCTCTTCTTTGGCAACTTCCAGGATCGATGGGTAGTCAATTTCACCCTCTCCCAGAAGGGTCGATTCCATCTCACCGTTTCGCCGCGTCAGATCTTTGATGTGGCCGGATGTAAAGCGTCCGGGATAGCGCCGCATCCACTCGACCGGATCGTGACCGGCAGCCACAACCCAGTACATATCCAGCTGATGATCAACCAAATCGGGATCGGTCTCTTCCATCAGCAGGTCTTGTGGTATGGTACCATCCATCTCCACAAACGTATAATCGTGATTGTGATACCCGAACCGAATACCGGCACGGCGGGCAATCTCGCCGGCTTCATTAAACCGTTCAGCAATTACCCGGTAGTCATCCAGCGATTCCTGCGGGCCCACCCACGGCATAATTAGCTGCTTGACTCCGATTTCGGCCGCCTCGCCCGCTTTTCGCTCAAAATCTTCAAAAGCATTGGCGTGGCTCGATACCAGCTCCATGCCCAGCTCATCCATGAGGGCCTTCATACCGCGGTTTCCCATCCCCCAAAAAATCCCTTCCGGACCGTCAAAACTCTCAATTTGCCGATAGCCGAATTCGGCCAGCTGACGCAAGGTCTGTTCCGGCTGTTGAGGGAAAACGTCCCGCAGCGTCCAGAGCTGAATACCGAAAGGCATCTCGTCGGGACGGCTTGCTGTGCAGCTTTTCAAAAAGGGAACGGCACCCGCCATGGCGCCGGCGGCCAACAGCCCGGTTGATTTCAAGAAGGTTCGGCGATCGCAATCCATAGGTCAGTACGGTTAATTGATAAGAGAATGAGTGTACAATACTGAACCGTTGCGCGAGGTGCAATTGAAAAATGAGCTCACCCCTTCTTCGCCAGCCGCTTTAGCTCGCTTAGCAGCATCAGTGCTTCGATGGGTGTCATCCGCTCGGGATCGGCGGCATCCAGTTTGTTTAACAGGGTTTCCACGGCCGGATCCATCTGCGATCCAAACAGTGTCATTTGCGGCATTTGCGGCTGTTTTTCAACGTGCTGAACCGCTTGCCTGGCCGCTTTTTTCTTTTCAGCAGATGCCGATAGCGCTCCATTCCCATCGTGGCTTACATCCAGAGAGTGACTCTCCAGGTTTTTCAGAATCTCTTTTGCCCGGTCGATCACCACTCTGGGCAGGCCCGCCATGTTGGCCACCTGAATGCCGTAACTGTGGTCGGCCCCGCCACGCGCCAGTTTTCGTAAAAAAATCACTTTCCCGTCGTGCTCCTTCACCAGCACATTGTAATTTTTAATGCGCTCGTAGCGGCTTTCCAGTTCGTTCAGCTCGTGATAGTGCGTGGCAAAAAGCGTTTTGGCGGCCACCTCCGGTTTGTTATGCAGATACTCCGACAGCGCCCAGGCGATACTGAGTCCATCAAACGTGCTGGTGCCGCGGCCTACTTCATCCAGTAAAATCAGAGAGCGTGGGGTGGCATTGTTTAAAATATTGGCCGCTTCATTCATCTCTACCAGGAACGTGCTCTCGCCGGCGGCCAGATTATCCGATGCTCCCACGCGGGTAAAGATTTTGTCAACCAAACCGATTTCAGCAGCCTCGGCCGGCACAAAGCACCCCACCTGTGCCATCAGTACAATGAGGCCGGTTTGCCGCAGAATAATACTCTTACCGGCCATGTTGGGCCCGGTAATCATCAAGATCTGATGGTCGGTATTGTTGAGGGTGATGTCATTCGGAATAAACGGCTCCCCCTTCTCCAGTGTCTTTTCCACAACCGGATGGCGGCCCTTGGTGATCACAATGTCATCACCTGTGTGAATCACCGGGCGGGCATATTTATTACGGAACGCCACTTCGGCAAAACTCTGCAGACAATCTAGCCCGGCCACCGCCGTGGCAATATCCTGTATCTTCTCGGCATCTTCGGCCACCACCAGCCGGAGCTCCTCAAACAGCTCTCCCTCCAGTGTTTTCATGCGATCTTCGGCCGAAAGCACTTTCTCCTCTACCTCCTTCAGCTCCGGTGTAATATACCGTTCGGAATTAACCAGCGTTTGCTTGCGGATAAAGTGGTCGGGCACTTTGTCTTTATGGGTGTTCGTGACCTCAATGTAGTACCCAAACACCTTGTTATAGCCAATTTTAAGAGATGAAATACCCGACTCGGTTGCCAGCTTATTTTTGATGCCGGCAATGTACGACTTCCCGTCGCGGGCAATGCTCCGAAGTTCGTCCAGATCGTCATGAAAACCCTCCTTAAACAGACCTCCTTCGCGAATAGAAGCCGGGGGATCGTCAACCAGCGCGGCATCAATGCGCTCCTGTAAACTCGCCATCGTCTTCAGCCGGCC